>DATHJZ010000044.1:0-33411 GCA_035286365.1 Steroidobacteraceae bacterium
GCGACAACTCTAAATGCCGGCATGCCTTCAAAGATCCATGTCGGGACCGCAGGATGGAGCATCCCTCGCGAGGAGAAGCCTCGATTTCCTCCGGGCGAGTCCCTCCTCACGCGCTATGCGAAGGTGCTTCCCGCAGTCGAAATCAATTCGACTTTCTATCGCCCCCATCGCGCCTCGACGTTTGAGCGGTGGGCTGCGAGTGTGCCGCGCGCGTTCCGGTTCTCCGTAAAGATCCCGCGCGCGATCACGCATGACCAACGGCTCGCTGGCAGCGCAAAGCTGCTCAAGACGTTCCTCGCGGACCTCGCTCCTCTGGGCCCGCGACTCGGCTGCCTGCTCGTGCAGCTACCGCCGAGCCTTGCATTCGACGCTCGGGTCGTCCGGGCATTTCTCACCGCACTGCGAAAACAATACGATCGCGGTATCGCACTCGAGCCGAGGCATGTGAGCTGGTTCGGGGCATCCGCCGATAGCCTGCTGAGCAAATTCGAAGTCGCCCGCGTGGCCGCAGATCCGCCACGAGCGGAGGGCGATGGCGAGCCAGGCGGGTGGCCAAGGCTCGCGTATTTTCGTCTCCACGGCTCTCCACGTATTTACTACTCGTCCTATGATGGCGACTATCTCGACGCACTCGCGGACATGCTGCGAGACTTGCAACGCCGCCGCATTCCCACGTGGTGCATTTTCGACAACACGACTCTCGGTGCGGCAACGGGCAACGCGTTGTCTTTGATCGAGCGTCTCGAGTAGCAGGACGCCGCTCGCGCCGGCGATCCGAACTGCGTCCGACGAGCACCACAGTCGATTGAAACGCATCGATCCTGCCGTCTTACCTCGAGCCATGCCCTGAAACACGAGGTTCATCGAGATGACACTGGAACAATCTTCGCTCGCCAAAGTCCCCGCGGTCACGCTCGGCTTCTGGATCATCAAGATCCTCGCCACCACCCTTGGCGAAACCGGCGGTGACACCGTCACGATGACGATGGACTTGGGCTACCTGACCGGCACGATCATCTTTCTCTCGCTCCTTCTTGTGCTGATGATCGTGCAGATCCGCGCGAAGATTTTTCACCCGCTTCTGTACTGGGCGACGATTGTCGCCTCGACCACCGCCGGCACCACGCTCGCGGACTTCGCCGATCGTTCGCTCGGCATCGGTTATGCCGGCGGCTCCTCACTACTGCTCGCCTGCGTGATCGCTTGCCTGGCAATCTGGTATCGCGCCGAAGGTTCCGTGTCGGTGAGTACGATCAACACACCGCGTGTCGAAGCGTTCTACTGGGCGACAATCACGTTCTCGCAAACCCTCGGCACGGCGCTCGGCGACTGGATGGCCGACGATACCGGCTTGGGCTACACGGGCGCTGCGTTGGTATTCGGCGCGGCGCTCGCACTAGTCGCAGCCGCGTACTTCTGGACCAGGATTTCGCACGTGCTGCTTTTCTGGTGTGCGTTCATCCTCACCCGCCCGCTCGGAGCGACGGTGGGCGACTACCTGGACAAGCCCGTCGACCACGGCGGGCTGGCGTTGAGCCGTCCGGTCGCATCTGCCGTGCTGGGAGCGGCGATGCTCGCGCTGATACTCCTGTTGCCGCAGAGAGCTGGCGCGCATGCGCAGCGCCCCAGCTCATAGCAGAAAGGCATCAAACTATCCGGAACTCAATAAATTGAGCGCGGGCACGGGCGAAATGCTGCCGCCCTCGCCCGTCCGCGTCCATCCAGCCCCGGGTCGGTCGACGCACTGTATGAATGCCGTCGCCATGCGCCGTACAATTTCGCCCATGTGCTACTCCGCCCAGATCCAGGCCTCGTACATGAAATATCTCCGCGAGACCGGCGCGGAGATGGACATCGACCAGTTCGTGGAGATCTTCGGCGCGAGAGTCGCCGATTCGAGCATCCGCATCCCGCGCGCCGTGGAACGCTGGTTCGACACACCTGCGACCGACGCCGAGCGGCAGATCAAAGAACTGATCGATCAGCACCGGGAGGCCGAGATCACGAAGCTCGAGCGCGAGGTGTTTGCGCAGCGCAAGCGTCTCGCCGACGCGGAGCGCACGTTGGCGTTGAAGATCACCAAGGCCGCGACCGAGAGCAAGCGCATTGCCGGCGACAAGGTCGAGAAAGCGTTGACGCGCCTGGAGCGGCTCAAGGCGACGAAACCTCATCCCGCAGAGGCGCGCATTTTTCCCTTGCACTACGCGCCGATCGTCCTGCAAGACGGGGCTCGGCGCGTCATGCGCCTCGCGCGTTATCACTGCCGCAAACCCAATGAACCTGAGTTCATCGATCGCAAATTTCCCGGCCTCTACAACGCCCGGCGCGATAGCTTGGGAAAGTATTGGAAGGAACAATTCGGCGCGACGCATGGCGTGATGGTGGTCGAGTCGATCTTCGAGAACGTCGAGCGCGAGGGAAAGAACCAGGTGCTGCATTTCGTTCCGCGCCCGGCTAACACGATGCTGATCGCGTGCCTTTGCTCCACCTGGCAGGACCCGAAGGGTGGCCGTCCGCTGTTGTCATTCGCGGCGATCACCGATGAGCCCCCGCCCGAGGTCGCGGCCGCGGGTCACGACCGCATGATCATCAATCTGAAGCCGGAACATCTCGATGCGTGGTTGTCGCCGGCAGGAAAGTCGCTGGATGAGCTGCAGGCGATCTTGAGTGATCGGCAAGCGCCGTACTACGAGCACGAAGTAATGGCGGCATAAGCCAGGCGCGCGCCTCGGAGCGATCAGCGGCCGTTCGCCGCCGTGGCGGCTCGAAAGGGCCAGCGAGCAAAAACCAGCGCGGCGCTGAAGCATAGAGACGGAAGTTCGCTCGTGTACGCATCCATGTATTCGGCAAAACGAAAGTGTGTGCCGATGGCTCCCACCATGATCATGAACATGAGCAATGCGCCGTACGACGCAACCCGGGGCACGAGGATCACGAGACCAGCGATGATCTCCGCGACGCCAACGGCTCGGCGGAACGACTCCGAGTAACCCCATCCGGCAAACGCTTCGGTCCAGCCGCTGTTGTCCAGGAGTTTGAAGTATCCAGAGGGGACAAACGCTTGCATCAGGAAAAGGGTGACCGCCCAAAGGATCGCCTTCCGGCCAAAGCGGCGCAGTCGGTCGGCGGGAAGTTGCGCGAGCAGTGCGAAGGGCTGCATGGATCGTCACTCCGGCGTTTCACTGAACCGGAGCGAAGCTAACAATATTCAGGTCGGGATGGCTCAACCCATCGCCTCGGACAGCGCGAATTGAGCCAGGCAGTTCGATCCTCGCGCCAGCGCGAGATGCCGCGCGCGGTTTGCTGACGCGGACGTGAAGTTTGTGTAATCGAGTCAACAATTGAACTGAAACCGCGTTCGCGAAACTAGAGAATTGCACCCCGACACCTCTTCGGCGATAAGGTATTCATGCCCATCAAGAATTTTCTCGCAGGCGCGCTGCTGCTCGGCGCGTCGATGGCGCATGCAGATCCGGTCAAGATCCCCGTCGCACTGAACTCCTCCCTCGGCCCCAGCCAAAGCGGTCGCCTGCTGGTCTTCGCGCATCGCCTCGATGCGAACGCGAAGCCGGACGAGGATCCCAATGAAGTCGGGCTCGATGTCTTCTCCGACGATATAAGTGCCGTTGCCGCGCGCGAAGTGATGGCCCTCGCGCCCGGCCGCCTCGCGTGGGTCGACGGTGAGACGGACACCTACCCGGTCCCGTTCTCGACGCTTCCGCCCGGCAACTATGAGCTGCAGGCGGTGCTCGATCGCAACCACGACTACAACTACGACGGCCTCGGCGCGGGCGACCTGGTCTCCAGGGTGGTCACCGCAAAACTGCCGGGACGGTTTCCGACACTGCGCCTCGAGCGCGTGGTTGCGGACACGAAGGATGCGGATGATCTCGCCGCTCTTCCGCCCGAACGCCGCGCGCTGGTCGAAACCTGGGCGCCGAAACTCAAAGCCATCGTGTTTCAGAGCAGTCTGATGACGGCGTTCCGCGGAACGCCCACGTACATCCGCGGCTGGGCGGCGCTGCCGCCGGGCTACGAAGGCAAGCAGCGCTTTGCGACTAGCTACTTGTTCCCTGGCTTCGGCAACACGCTGCAGTCGAGCAAACGCAGCGCCGCCGTTATGATGTCGATGATGGCCGACGGCAAGGCGCCGCCGATGATCTGGATCTATCTCGACTACGCGGTCGCCTCGGGCACGCACGAGTTCGCGGACTCCGCCAACAACGGCCCGTGGGGCGCGGCGCTCACGACGGAACTGATCCCCGCGCTCGAACGCGAATACCGCATGGACGCGAAGTCGGCAGGCAGATTCGTCACCGGCCACAGCTCCGGCGGCTGGGCGGCGCTGTGGCTGCAGGTGCGTTATCCAGGTTTGTTTGGCGGCAGCTGGCCAGTCTCACCCGATCCCAGCGACTTCCACGACCTGTTCGGCATGAATCTCTACGCGCCGAACCCGAACTTCTACTACGACGCAAACGGCAAGCCCTGGCCCGCGAGCCGGCCGCTCGACGAAGGCTACGTGGTCACACTCGAAGCGTTCGCGCGCAGTGAGGCGGTGTTAGGTCCGATCGGCGGCCAGTTCGCGACGTATGACTTCGTGTACAGCCCGCGCGGCGAGGACGGCATGCCGCTGCAGCTATATGACCGCGCCACGGGGAAGATCGATCCGGAGGTGGCGGCGTACTGGTGCGAGCATTACGACATCGCGCGCCTCATCACGCGAGACTGGAAAACGCTGAAGCCGCATCTGGACGGGAAGATTCACTTGAGCGTGGGCGCAGCGGATACGTGGAATCTGGATCATCCCGCCCAGAGGCTCGAGGCAGCAATGAAGAGCGTAGGCGCGAAGACGGATTTTCGGTACATCCCGGGCAAGGGGCACAACGACGTGTTCGAGCGCGGCGGCGATGGGAACGCATTGCTCGAGGACATCGCGTGGGAGATGTACGCGCAAGCGCGACCGAAGGCCAAATGCGCGCGTTGACAGATCTTCCGCATGAGTGCCCTCTTCTATCCCCTTTGAAGGATGAGCGGACCCAAGCCCCGGTGCCATTCTGAGTGCCCGGCCAAAGCAGGACGCACTCATGCCGCTCAGCTACAGCATCCGACGCCTCACCCATGTCTTGATGGCTCTATTCGCCTTCAGCCGCGCGAAAAACACGCGCCACTCGCGATATAGGGCACGTACGAAGGCTTTGTGAGCAGTGCACAGAGCCGCCAGCCCTTTCCGCCTCTAGACGATCCTGCACGGAATCCAGACGTCCTCATTGACCTCATAGACAGCGCACAGTCGGTGATAGCCATCGGCCACCACCACCTTGCCATTGGCTTGATCTCTAACTAGCAGTATCGGATCCAGCGCGATACCGTCTTTGATCTTCTGGCGATCCCTTATGACGCGCAGGTTGCTGACGCCCAGGCGCGACAGCTGCGAGGCGCGAAAGATGTCTTTCGCCTTGAAGCGCGCAGGCCTCGCCTTTCGCAGTGCGGCCACGAATCTCCTGCTCCGCCTGACCGCATAAATGAGGCTGAGATACGACTCCGCCCCTTCGAAGTCGTCCTCTTCTACGTCTTTATGCCACTTCACTTGTTTTTGCCCTTTGCCAGGCATAGCAATCTCCGATCACGTTAGTGTCGCGCGGTTTATGTCTTCTCCAGTATGACGTGCGGGGGGCTCAGACGGCTCCTACGCCGATCCGCAACTCTTGCCGCTTCGCGGCATTTCCGGCCCTCCGCATCCTCGCGTTTCAAACGGAGATGCCCATGCGCGCCCTGCGTCTATCGATACTTCTCGTCCTAAGCCTGTCGGCAGGACTGGCCGTCGCCGCTGCGACGCCACCCGACACGCAGACGGCCAATCCCCTCGCGCTGTTCTGGGGGCAGAAGCTAGACAACCTCAACGCCTACGCACAGCCCGGCGCCATGATCGTCGCTGGCAACTGCAACCGGTACGACCCGCAAATAGCTGCGGCGCGCGCCGCGGGCGCCGAAGTGCTCGCCTACCTGAATCCAATCGAGGTTTACGACCGTATTCCCTGCAAGCTGAACGAAGGGTTCTACAACGGCGGCCGCGAGCGCGTCCCGCTGTGGCCGTACCCCGAGCCCGGCAAGCGCATCAATTGGCCCAAGACTCACTTGGCGGATATGCGCGCGGGCTCGGACTGGTCTAACAGCGTCGTCAAGTACGTCGAGAATCTGATTCGGGAAGACAAGGTGGACGGCGTGTTTCTCGACAATATCGGCGCGCGGCTGTGGTCGAAGCTCGCGGACTGGCACAGTTGGAGCAAGAGCGAGCAAGACGAATGGACCCAGGGGAACATAGATTTGGTGCGGCGCATCGATGTGTTGCGCCGCCAGATAAACCCCAAGTTCATCGTGGTCACTAACAACGTGTGGCATCGCGGCGATGCAGCAGGATTCGCGGGTGAGCAGTACGTCGACGGCGTGGTGCTGGAGCATCACGAGCTGGACGACTGGCATACGAAGTACGCCGGGAAGAAATTCAGCGATCTGGGCCATCGGCGGGTGCTGGTGATCACAAGGAGTGAGGCGGACGTAGAGGGCTGGAGCCGTGTGCCGGGCGTGACTCACGTGTCCTCGCAGCAGAACTATGGCTTCGTGGCCAAGCCGCGGCTGCGGTTTCGGGCCCTAACTGATCGGCGGTGAAGTTTGGCTTACGTATGGTGAAGTTTTCTCATCCCTTGGAGGGCTCCTTTCTCCCTCTAATGGTGGATGAGATTCTCTGGTCGGAGAGTCATCCTTTTAAGCACAAATTCTCAGGGAATCGATCATGTTTGCCCCTCACATCCTCAAGCGCGGCCTCACCGGCATAACTGTCCTCCTGCTGATTGCGGCGTCATCCAGCGCCCTCGCCGTCCCGCGGGAACGCGAACGCCAGAGCCGCTGGGTTCCGACTTCGTTCTTCGCACAGTGGGGATCGGGCGATACCGACACCTACGCTTATACGGTCGGCGCCACCTGGGATTGGAACTGGCAGCGTCAGGTTTCCATCGGCCGCCTGGTGGGCTATACCGAAGTCGCAGTCGGGCGCTGGCAGCACGACATCAGGGGCGACAGCGATAGGCAGTGGTTCACGCAGGTCGGCGCCACCCCGGTGTTGCGCCTGTTTCCCAACGCCGGCGACGGCCGCTGGTTCACGGAGATCGGCATCGGCGCAAACTACATCGCGCCGCTATATCTCACGGACCGCAAGCACTTCAGCACCAAGTTCAATTTCGGCGATCACGCCGCGATCGGCCGCATCCTCGACAACGAGCAACGCGCGTCGATCTCGCTGCGGTATCAGCACTTCTCGAACGCCGGCATCGATAGCCCGAACCCCGGCGAGAATTTCACGCAGCTGCGCTACTCGTACCGCTTCTAGGGAACGTAAGGGCCTTTCACTTCACCCCACCCCCACTTCGGCATCGGTGCGTGCGCATCCACCGTCGCGCCGGCCTGTGAGTTGATCACCGCAAGCCGCGAACCCCACTCCAAATAGCCCACAAGTGCCGAGCGAAACTCCGGATCGTCGGGCAGCTTGAGTTCATCCGCGGTATCGAGCAGCAGCGCGACCCACTCGTGGCGCTGCGCCTGAGTGAGGTGGCGATTCAGATGCTGCTGAATCATGTGCGGATGTCCGCCGTGACTTGCGGAATAGTCCGTGGGTCCACCGAGCACTTCGGCGAGGAACGCGGCCACATGCTGCGGATGTTCGCTGCTCATGTGCGCGAAGATCGGCGCGAGCACGGCGTTATCTCGCAAGCGTTCGTAAAAGCGAACGGTCAGCCGGTTCAGCACCTCGATGCCACCAAGCCATTCATAGAGAGTGGGAACGGGTGATCTCGTCACTTTTTTCCAAACTCCTTCTGCGCCGTATCCGTCAGCGACTTGATCTGATCGGCCTCCGCCTGCCGATACGGCTTGCCATCCGCATGGAACACATCGTGATGCCAGGTCGCCGGCGGATCCCGCGTATACGGCCGCTGCCAGGAGTCCCACGGGAAGTTCGTCTGCGTTTTTCCTAACACGAAGCCCCAGTTGATCATGCCGACGTTGTACTTGCGGGCCACGGGCAGCGAAGTATCGAACGTCGAGCCCGCGCCGCGCGCCAGGAACTCGGTACAGAGCAGCGGCCGGCCGTAGGTCTGCAGCTGCTTGATGCGTCGCTCGAGTGCCTCGGGCCAGTCGTAGACGTGGAAGCTCACGACATCGGACTGTTCCAGCTGCACTTTCTCGATCGCGTTGAGCCTGGCGTTCTTCGCCCAGTCGTCGTTGTGCCACACGCCGGAAGTGAGCGGCTGGCTCGGATCCGCGGCGCGCGCCCATGCAAACACCTGCGGCAGCAGCGTCGCCACCTGCCTGAACTTGTCGTCGGAGCCATTCGAACCATTATCCGGCTCGTTCCACACGTCCCATCCGAGCACGCGATCGTCCTTGCCGAACGCGCTGACTACGCCTACCACGTACGCCTTGAACTTCGGGTAGTTAGCGGTGTCGGCCAGGCCCGCGAGCCCTGGCCCCTGCACCCAGCCCGAATTGTGCACCCCCGGAATCGGTGGATGCTGCGGACCCAGCTTCGGATTCGGCTCCCAGCATGAATCGAACAGCACCAGCAGCGGCTTGATCTTGTGCTTCGCCGCGATGCTCAGGAACTCGTCGATGCGCTTCTTGAACCCGGCGGCGTCCTGCTGCCACAGCTGGTCATGCAGGAACACGCGCATGGTGTTCATGCCGATACTCTCGGCCCAACCCAACTCCTTATCTATCTGCACCGGATTCCACGTGTCGGCCTGCCACATCTCGAGCTGGTTGATGGCGTCGGCGGGAATGTAGTTGCTGCCGACCAGCCAGCGTTGCTTCGCGTACCAGCTGTGTGCCTTCTCCGCGGACCACTGCTGGGTGTCGGCGTAGGAAACGGACGACGCGAACAACAGCACGAGCGTCGCGGCGACGCCGAAATTCTTCTTCAATGACACCAGAGACCCCCTCGACGTTTGCGTTTGCGAGAGACTACCCCGCCTCGAAGCACTCGCAAAACTTTCCGCGGAGCAACTATGCAAAAGCGAAAACTCGGCAACAGCGATCTCGAAGTCTCCGCGATCGGTTTGGGCTGCATGGGCATGAGTTCAGGTCTCGGGCCGCCCGCCGACAAGCAACAATGCATCCAGCTCATCCGCAAAGCCGTCGAGCTTGGCGTGACGCTGTTCGACACCGCCGAGGTCTATGGCCCGTTCACGAACGAGGAACTGGTCGGCGAAGCGCTCGAGCCTTTCAAGGGTCAGGTCAAGATCGCCACCAAGTTCGGCTTCGGCATCGAAGCGGACGGCAAACAAAGCGGCCTCAACAGCCGGCCGGAACACATCCGCGCGGTCGCCGAGGCGTCATTGAAGCGCCTCAGGATCGACGTCATCGACCTCTTTTATCAGCACCGTGTGGACGACGCGGTGCCCATCGAAGAGGTCGCGGGCACGGTCAAACAACTGATCTCCGAAGGCAAGGTGAAACATTTCGGCATGTCGGAGGCGAGCGCGAAGACGCTGCGGCGCGCGCATGCGGTGCAGCCGGTCACGGCGCTGCAAAGCGAATACTCGCTGTGGTGGCGTGAACCCGAGACCGAGGTCTTCCCGACGCTCGAGGAACTCGGCATCGGCTTCGTACCCTTCAGCCCGCTGGGCCGGGGGTTTCTCACCGGCACCATCGATCCGAAGCGCACCTTTGAAAGCTCGGACATTCGCAGCGTCGTGCCGCGCTTCGCCCCCGAAGCGCTCAACGCCAATCAAGGGTTGGTCGACATACTCACGGCGCTCGCCTGGCGCATGAACGCAACGCCCGCACAGATGGCGCTCGCCTGGTTGTTAGCCCAGAAGCCGTGGATCGTGCCGATCCCCGGAACCACGAAGGTGCATCGCCTGCAGGAAAATCTTGGCGCTGCCAGCCTCACGCTATCGGCCGCTTCCCTTCGAGAGATTGAAGACGCGGCGGCGGCTGTTAAGGTTCAAGGGGCTCGCTACCCCGAGCACCTCCAGAAACTCGTCGGCCGTTGAGCGGCCAAAGGATTCGCGCGTGAAAACCGTCGGATACGCAGCTCTTTCCACGACTTCTCCCATGGCCCGCTTCGACTTCGAACGCCGGGATCTGCGCCCGAACGACGTCGCAATCGAAATCCTCTACTGCGGCGTATGCCATTCCGACCTGCACATGGCGCGCGACGACTGGGGCTGGGCGAGCCACCCGGTGGTGCCCGGCCACGAGATCATCGGCCGCGTGCTGGACGTAGGCCCGCAAGCCAAAAGATACAAAAAAGGCGATACCGTCGCGGTCGGCTGCATGGTGGATAGCTGCCAGACCTGCGATCAATGCAAGAAAGGCGAAGAACAGCTGTGCCGCAACGGCATGACGATGACCTACTGCAGCCCCGATCGAATCACGCAGGAGAACACCAAGGGCGGTTACTCCAGGCACATCGTCGTGCGCGAGGAATTCGTCTTGCGCGTGCCGAAGGGCCTCGACATCAAGCGCGCCGCGCCGCTGCTGTGTGCGGGCATCACCACGTATTCGCCGCTCAAGACCTGGGGCGTCAAGGCGGGCACGCGGGTCGGCGTGATCGGTCTCGGCGGTCTCGGGCACATGGCGGTGAAACTGGCCGTGGGCCTTGGCGCGCAGGTGACGGTGCTGAGCCGCAGCGCCGACAAGAAAGCCGACTCGCTCAAGCTCGGTGCGCAGCAGTTCCTGGTGTCCGCGGACGAAGCCGCGATGACGAAGGCCGCCTCCACGTTCGACGTGATCATCGATACCGTCCCGGTGCGCCACGACGTGTCGCCGTACCTGCCGCTGCTGGATATCGACGGCACGATGGTCATGGTGGGCCAGGTCGGCCCGATCGACGAGATGTCCAGCGTGCCGTTCCTGCTGGGCCGGCGCCGGTTGTCAGGCTCCCCGATCGGCGGCATTGCCGAGACGCAGGAGATGCTCGACTTCTGTGCGGCGAAAAACATCCTGCCGGACTGCGAGATGATCCGGATGGATGAGATCAACGAGGCATGGAAACGCATGGAAAAATCTGACGTGCGCTATCGATTTGTGATCGACATGGCGACGCTTTAGCGCCAAGCTTGGGATACCCCAGCGGGAGGTCTCCCATGCCAGGTTCCGATTTCGAACTCACCCGGCGCGACTTGCTGAAAGCGGGCACGGCTTCGGCCGCCGCCACCGCAGTCCCGCTGGTCGCGCGCGGCCAGTCAGACACTTCTGACGCGCCGACCATCCAGACAGTCACGCTCAACGTCAACGGCAAACCGCAGACGCTGAAGCTCGACACGCGCACGACGTTGTTAGACGCGCTGCGCGAACACCTGAAGCTCAACGGCACCAAAAAGGGCTGCGATCACGGCCAATGCGGCGCCTGTACGGTCATTGTCGACGGCCGCCGCATCAATTCCTGCCTGACGCTCGCGGTCATGCACGACGGCGACGAAGTCACGACGATCGAAGGCCTCGGCACCCCCGCAAACCTGCATCCCATGCAGGCCGCGTTCGTGAAACACGACGGCTATCAATGCGGGTACTGCACCCCCGGGCAAATCTGCTCCGCGGTCGCAGTGCTGGGTGAGATCAAGGCCGGCATTCCGAGCCACGCGACGGCGAATCTCACCGAAAAGCCGCTGCTCTCGGGCGCCGAACTGCGCGAACGCATGAGCGGCAACATCTGCCGCTGCGGCGCGTACTCGAACATCATCGATGCAATCACGGAAGTAGCCGGCGCCGGCGGGAGCAAAGCATGAAAGCCTTCAGCTTCGAACGCGCCACGACTCCCGCGCAGGCCGCCGCGGCCGCCGCACGCACGCCCGGCGCCAAGTTCATCGCCGGCGGGACCAACCTGCTCGACCTCATGAAGCTCGAGATCGAAACGCCCCGGCATCTGATCGACGTCAACGGACTCAAGCTCGACAAGATCGAAGTAACGCCCGAGGGTGGCTTGCGCATCGGTGCGCTGGTGCGCAACACGGATCTCGCCGCGGACGAACGCGTGCGGCGCGACTACGCCCTGTTGTCGCGCGCGTTGCTGGCCGGCGCCTCCGGCCAGTTGCGCAACAAGGCGACGACGGCGGGCAATCTTCTGCAACGTACGCGCTGCGCGTATTTTTACGATACGAATCAGCCTTGCAACAAACGCCAGCCTGGCAGTGGCTGCAGCGCGCTCGGTGGCGTGAGCCGGCAACTGGGCGTGATAGGCGTAAGCGACGCGTGCATCGCGACGCATCCCAGTGACATGGCAGTGGCGATGCGCGCGCTGGACGCAATCGTCGAGACCGTGAATGCGGCCGGCGCCGCGCGCAAGATTCCGATCGCGGATTTTCATCGTCTGCCCGGCGACACGCCGCATATCGAGAACACGCTGCAACCCGGCGAGTTGATCACGGCGGTCACGCTGCCGAAACCCGCGGGCGGCACTCATATCTATCAGAAGGTGCGCGACCGGGCGTCCTACGCCTTTGCGCTGGTTTCCATCGGCGTGATCGTGCAGAAGGACGGCACGGGCCGCGTCGCCGTCGGCGGTATCGCGCACAAGCCCTGGCGCGTCGAGGCTGCCGAGTCGGATTTGCCGCGCGGCGCCAAAGCGGTCGCATCTGGCTTGTTAGCCGGCGCCACGCCCACGGACGACAACGCGTTCAAGCTGACGCTGGTCGAACGCACGCTCGGCGCAGTGCTCGAACAGGCACGGGGGGCGTAACCATGAAATTCGACACTCCCGCGACTAAAAATCCCATCGACCGCGGCAAGGTGGTCGGCATCGCCACCAATCGTATCGATGGACCGCTGAAGGTCTCCGGCAAGGCGCCCTACGCCTACGAACAACAAGGCGCGAAGAATCCCGCGTACGGCTACATCGTCGGAGCCGGCATCGCCAAGGGCCGCATCACCTCGTTGGACGTGACTGCCGCGCAAGCCGCGCCCGGGGTTCTGGCGGTCGTCACGGCCGAGAATGCCGGCAAGCTCACCAAGGGCGACTTCAACACGGCGAATTTGTTAGGCGGGCCGGACATCCAGCACTACCACCAGGCGATCGCGCTGGTGGTGGCAAAGACGTTCGAGCAGGCCCGCTCGGCCGCGCAGTTGATCCGCGTGAAGTACGCCAAGACCGAGGGCGCGTACGATCTCGCGAAGGTCAAGGAGGCCGGCAACCCCAAGGACATCTGGGGTGACCCGGCGGACACCGCCGTGGGGGACTTTGCCGGCGCATTCGCCGCGGCGCCCGTGAAGGTCGACGCCACTTATACGACTCCGGATCACGCGCACGCGATGATGGAGCCGCATGCCTCCATCGCCGCGTGGAACGGCGACAAGCTCACGCTGTGGACGGCGAACCAGATGATCGACTGGGGCGTGGGCGACATGGCAAAGACGCTCGGAATTCCAAAAGCGAATGTCCGGCTGATCTCGCCGTACATCGGCGGCGGATTCGGCGGCAAGTTGTTCCTGCGGGCCGAAGCATTGCTGGCAGCGCTCGGCGCGCGCGCCGCGAAGACGCCGGTGAAGGTCGCGTTGCCGCGGCCGTTCATGTTCAACAACACGACGCATCGTCCCGCGACCATCCAGCGCGTGCGCATCGGCGCCAACAAGGACGGCAAGATCACCGCCTTCGGCCACGAAGGCTGGTCGGGAGATATTGCCGGCGGCGGACCCGAAGCTGCTGTGCTCTATTCGCGGCCGATGTATGCGGCCGCCAATCGGATGTCGACTACGCGGTTGTGCGTGCTCGACCTGCCGGAAGGCAATGCAATGCGCGCGCCCGGCGACGCGCCGGGCTCGATGGCCGTGGAAATCGCCATGGACGAGATGGCGGAGAAGTTAGGACTCGACCCGGTCGCGTTTCGCGTCATGAACGACACGCAGGTCGATCCGGAAAAGCCCGGCCGGCCGTTCTCGCAGCGCAAGCTGGTCGAGTGCCTGCAACAGGGCGCGCAGCGCTTCGGCTGGGCGAAACGCAACCCGAAGCCGGGCGCGGTGCGCGACGGACGCTGGTTGTTAGGTTTGGGCGTGGCGGGCTCGTTTCGCGGCAGCCCGACCACCAAGTCCGGTGCGCGCGTGAAGATTGACTCAAAAGGCATCGTCACCGTCGAAACCGACATGACGGACATCGGCACCGGCAGCTACACGGTCATCGCGCAGACTGCGGCCGAAATGATGGGCGTGCCGCTGAACGATGTGGTCGTGCGCCTGGGCGATTCGCTGTTCCCGGTGTCGTCGGGTTCCGGCGGCCAATGGGGCGCCAACAGCTCCACCTCGGGCGTGTACGCCGCCTGCGTGAAGCTGCGCGAAGCCGTGGCGCAAAAGGCAGGATTGAATCCGGCCGAAGCGGTTTTCGAGAACGGCCGAGTTCATGTGGGCGAGAAGAGCATGACGCTCGCCGCGGCCGCGGGGCCTGCGGGCCTCTCCGCCGAAGACGCGATCGAATTCGGCGATCTGTCCAAAAAGACTCTGCAGGCGAGCTTCGGCTCGCACTTCGTCGAAGTCGGCGTCGATTCCGCCACTGGTGAGGTGCGCATCCGCCGCATGCTCGCGGTGGTTTCCGCGGGCCGCATCCTGAATCCGAAGTCCGCACGCAGCCAGATGATCGGCGCCATGACCATGGGCGCGGGCGCGGCATTGATGGAAGAACTCGCGATCGACAAACGCGTCGGCTATTTCGTGAACCACGATCTCGCGGGTTACGAAGTACCAGTCCACGCGGATATCCCGCATACGGAAGTCATCTTCCTCGACGAGACCGATCCGATGTCGTCGCCGATGAAGGCGCGCGGCGTCGGCGAGCTCGGCATCTGCGGTATCTCCGGCGCGGTGGCAAACGCGATCTACAACGCCACCGGCGTGCGCGTACGCGATTACCCGATCACGTTGGACAAGCTGCTCGCGGGGATGCCGCAGGTGCCGATGAAGAGTTAGGATCACCCGTCACAACGGGGGATCCATGCAGAACTCGACTTCACTTCGCATCGCTTTGGGTGTTGGTTGTCTCATGGCTGCCGCGCTCGCGAGTGCGCAAGCCCCGCGCCCCACTCCGCCGACGCGCGCCGCGGACGGACCCGGCGCCCCCAGGTTCACGGTGATGGGCGGCAACGCGCCTGTCGATGCGGAAGGCAATTTCGTCATTGGGCCGGCGTACGTTCCACCGCGCGAACTGACCGTCGTCGAAGGCGTTCCGCAGGGTGCGGTTGAGCAGTTCCAGCTGGATTCGAAAGACAGCAAGTTCTATCCGGGCATCGGCCGCGATGTGTTCGGCACGGTCGACCCTGACAACCCGAAGACCTTGATCGTCGAGACACGTGCGGCGCCGTATCAGCGCACGCTCACGGTCTACATTCCCAAGCAGTACAAGAAGGGTTCGGCCGCGCCGTTCATCGTTACGCATGACGGGCCCGCGATGGGCAAACCCGATGCGACGTTGCCCACCATCCTCGACAACATGATTGCGCAGAAGCGCGTCCCGGCGATGATAGTCGTGATGATCCAGAACGGCGGTGGCGACGCCCAGGGCAGCGAGCGCGGACTGGAATACGACACGCTGTCGGGCAAGTTCGCCGAGTTCATCGAAGCGGAAGTGCTGCCGGCGGTCGAGAAGAATTACAAAGTGAAGCTTACGCGCAAGCCCGACGGCCGCGCGGCGATGGGCTGCAGCTCCGGCGCCGCGGCGGCGTTCACGATGGCGTGGTTTCACCCTGAGTGGTACCACCGGATCATCAGCTACTCCGGCACGTTCGTGAACCAGCAGTGGCCGTTCAATCCCGAGACGCCGGGCGGCGCGTGGGGCTACCACGAGTCGATCATCGCTCAATCGGAGCCGAAGCCGATCCGCATCTGGATGCACGTCGGCGACCGCGATCTCTACAACCCGAACGTGATGCGCGACGACATGCACGACTGGGTGACGGCTAACCACCGCATGGCGGCCGTGCTCAAGAACAAGGGTTATCACTACCAGTACAGCTTTGCGCTGAACTCGGGCCACTGCGATCGCAACGTCCGCGAGCAGACTCTGCCGCAGGCGCTGGAGTGGGTGTGGCGCGGGTACAAGTAAAGGTCCAGGGCGGTCTCGTGAACAAACCCGCCGTCATTTTCGGCGTGACGACGTTGCTGTTTGCGTCATCGACTCTCTATCTGAGCCGACAGCTCCACATCGAGCAGCAGCGGGTCACCGCAAACGCGCGTGGGGCCCCGGCGCTTCCGCCGCCAGCCTCGCTGGCTCAGCCGGAAGTCGCATTGCTTCCGAGCAGCTCCTCGCAAGCATCAAAGCCCGAGCACGAGCCTGGCTCTGAGGAGTTCGTGAGATTGAAGCTCGAGGGGGAACGAACGCTCAATGGCAATCGCTACCTGAGCATCCTCGAAAACCCCGAGTCACGTGCGAGTGCGGTCAAAGCCACGAAGGGCAACCTGCGCACGTCGTACACCGGCCTCCAGCAATTTCTGGGCTTGAGTGCAGAGGAGACAGACCGCTTGTTGGATCTGCTCGCCGAACAGATGACCGCAGGGAGCGCTGCGAGCCTGCGTTGCCAGTTCACCAAGGGATGCGATCTGCGCACGCAAGGCGATCCGGACGAACTATTGCGAAAGCGGCAAATAGAAGACTTGCTCGGTGCCGAGAAGAGCGAGCGCTTTCAGACCTACCAGCAGACGCTCATGCAGCGCGGTGAAGTAAACCGCTTTCGCGAGCAATTGCCCGCCGAACATTCGATGTCGGACGAACAACGAGAACAGCTCATTGCCGCGCTCGCCGAGGAGCGCTCGCGTCTGATGGCTGAAGTTGATCGGCAAGGCGCGGCGCTCGAGGGAGTGGGGTTAGTGGGCGGCATGCTCTATTACCCAAGCACGGACACCACCACCGAACAACGGTTCGAGTCGGCCAGCCGATTCAGCATGAGTGTGCGCGAGCGCGCAGCACAGATCCTCTCGAAGCCGCAGACCGTCATCTTCAATCAAATGCAGGACGACGGGCTCGCCGGCATTCGCTCGTATTTGTTGCAACACGACGCCGAAGTCGCGGCCACTTCCAGCAATCACGGCCACTAACTGCCGACGTGCTCAGCGCGGCACCGGCTTGTCGCGGACGTCCCAACCGTAAGCGGCAGCGACGCGGTCCAGCATGTCTTCGATCAGCGGTGCGCCACTATTCGCATTGGTCATGATCGCGACTCCGTAACCCTTCGCGACGTGGCCGACGAGGCGGCACTGAAAACCCCAGTTGCTGCCGCCGTGGTCGAAGTACCAGCCCTCGCCATACCGCTTGATCGAGAAGCCAACCGCGAAGTCACCGACGCCGACTGGCGTCACCATCTGCTTGGCGCTCGCCTGGTTGAGCACGAGCGTCGACCTGCCGGCCAATTCCTTCTGCAATTCCACCGCGAACTTCGCGAGGTCCGTAGGAGTGGTCCACATCCCGGCCGCGGCGAGCTCGGGGTACACGTGCCAGCGCGCGCCCATGCTCTCTCCCGCCCTGCCGTGCGCCCGCGCCGCGCGTGCTTCCAGCGTTTTCGGCAGCGGCTGTTCGTACGTGCTGTCCGTCATGCCGATGGGTTCGAGCACCCAACGGCGAATGATTTCGGGAAATGGCTTGCCGACCGCATCGGTCAATGCCAGCTGCTGAATCGTCACCGCGCCGCCCGAGTACTGCATCGCCTTCAACGCCGGACGGACTAACAACACCGGCCCGACATTGGAAGGCTTTTCTCCATTCAGGATCTGCAGGATCGTCGGCAGCGGCGCGCCCGGTTCATAGCCCGGGAAGCCGAATCCATCGCCGGTGCCCGACGTGTGACTCATCAAGGTATTCGGGGTTACCGGATCGCCGCCGCCGAACGGGCTGCCGGCTAACTTCCAGGATTTGAGGATGGTATTGATGTCCTGGTGCAGCCCGAACTTGCCGTCCTGTACCGCCTTGAGCGACGCCATCGCGGCGACCGGCTTGCTTATCGATGCCGCCTGGTAGAGCGTCCGGTCGGTGGCGAGCGCCCTGGATTCCACATCGGCGACGCCCCAGGAGTGCGCCCAATGAATCTGGTAGTTCCAGATGACCGCAACACTCACGCCCGGCACGTGGTTGGCGGCCATGGCCTCGGCGAGCGTCAACGCCTTCTCGCCCTCTTTGGCCGCGTGCGGACCCTCGACGGCCGCAATCATGCGGACGGCATCCTGGCCAGATACGGGCGCCGCGGCGCACACGGCGCCGATCAGAAGGGTCCGCGCCAGTTTCCCGAGTCTCATGATTTACCCCTGGACGATCCGTTGTACCTGCTAAGACGGCAGGCACCGCCAAAAGGTTAGTAACCATTTCCTCCCGGCCGAGTAAACAACGCAATGACGATGACCGATGAGGCTTTGATGCAAGCCGTGCAACGGGGAGACCTGGCGAAGCTGGGCAGCCTGTTCGATCGCCATCATCTGGCGCTGTTCGATTTTCTCGCGCGGATGACCGGCAGCCGCGCCATTGCGGAGGACCTGGTGCAGGACGTGTTCGAGCGCATTCTCAAATACCGCGCGACCTGGCGCGGCGATGCGCCCTTCTCCGCCTGGCTATTCCGCATCGCGCGCAATGCACGCGCGGACTACTACCGGCGGCGCGACTTCACCGCACCCTACAAGGAATCGATGGATGGCGAGGACCCCGCTCCCGGTCCCGAACGCCAGCTCGAGGACGAGAGCGAGGCGGCGCGCCTGCAGCGCGCGCTGCTGTCGATGCGCGAAGACAAGCGCGAGCTAATCGTGCTCGCGCGCTATCGAGAGATGAAATACGAAGCGATCGCCGAGCTGCTCGACGTCGACGTCGGCACGATCAAGGTGCGCGTGCACCGCGCGCTGAAGGAATTGCGCGACATTTTTCTGAACCTGGAATCGAGACTGCCATGCAATGTGAAGAAGTTTCCGAACAGCTCCCGGACTATCTAACCGGCGCCGCCGACGCGGCCACGCGGGCGGCCATCGAGCAGCACCTCGGCGGCTGCGCGGCCTGCCTGCAGGAAGTCGAGGGACTGGCTGCTACCTGGCATTCGTTGGGCACGATTCCCGCGCCGGTGCCGAACTCGCGCGGCTTGCGCGCCGGAGTCGAGGCAATGATCGAACGCGAGCAGGAAAACCAGGCCCGCTTCGTGAAGCCACGCTTTCAATGGAACCATCCGCTGGTCAACGCCTGCGCTGCAACGCTCGTGTTGGCCGTCGGCGTGGTGCTGGGGCGCGCGTCCGAACGCGCGCCCGCAGCCACGCCCGAAGTCGCCGCGCTGTCTCAGGAGCTGCGTGACCTGCGGCAGATGGTGACGCTGTCGCTCATGCAACAGCAGTCCGCGAGCGAACGCCTGCGCGGCGTCAGCTTCAGCAATCAGGTCGACGGATCCGGGGATGAAATCGTCACGGCACTGCTCGACACACTGAAGCACGACACCAACGTCAACGTGCGGCTCGCCAGCGTCGATGCGCTGAAGCGATTCGCCGAGCGCGAGGTCGTGCGCCGCGCGGCCATCGACGCGCTGGACACCCAGCGCTCGCCGCTCGTGCAGATGGCGCTGATCGACTTCGTGGTGGAAACGCAGGACCGTGGCGCGGTAGGTGCGCTGCGCAAGCTGTCCGAAGCCGCGCCGAATGCAACCGTGCGCACGCGCGCCGCGTGGGGCATCAAACACCTGGGAGTCGAGTCATGAGAACGACCGCATCCATCGTGTCGGTACTTTCGCTGACCGGTATTTTTTGCGCCGCACATGCGGAGCAGCCTGACAAGATTGAAACGACGCACCACACCCTGCACTTCGCAGGCCCAGACCCGCACGTACTCGAGGTGCGCACGGTCCATGGCGTGATCGACGTTGAAGGTTACGACGGCGCCGACGTCGACATGACCGTCACAAAATCGATCAGGGCGAAGACCGCCGACGAACTGCAGCAGGCGCAGCGCGACGTCGTGCTCGAAACCGCGGACAACGCCGGCACGCTCCGCGCAATCGGGCGGTACCAGTACGGCACGACCTGCGGTGAGGAATCAGGCCAGCGCAATCGCGAATGGCCGCAGTACGAAGTCCGCTTCGACTTCAAGATCCGCGTGCCCAGGAACACCCAGATCGTTCTGTGCACGATCAATGAGGGCGAGGTCACCGTGAAAGGCATGCGCGCGGATTTCAACGTCCGCAGCGTCAATGGCCCGATCGAGTTGATCGACATCGCAGGTTCAGGTGAAGCAACCACCGTCAATGGCGGCATCGAAGCTTCGTTCGTAGCCGCGCCACGCGAAAACTCGCTGTTTCGCACCATCAACGGCGATCTCGTGCTGTCGATGCCCGATGCATTCGCGGCGGACCTCGACATGAAAACTTTCAGCGGCGGCCTGTACACCGATTTCGATTCGGAACCGCGCCCGATCAAGGCGGCGGCGGTGCCCGAGCGCAAGAACGGGAAGCTGGTCTACCAGACGAATCCATACGCAACCGTGCGCATCGGCTCTGGCGGACCGCTGCTGACACTCGACACATTCAACGGCGACGTGCGTGTTCTGCACCGCCAAGGCAAGGAGAATTCTCGATGAAAATTTTCAAGCTGACACTCCCTGGTCTGGCGGCGCTCGCGGTATGCGGCGCGGCAGCGGGACAAGGAGCGAACGAGCGCGGCATCATTTCCCTGAGCGATCCCACCCGCCTGGCCACCGTGCACCTCGGGCTCATCCAGGGCAGCATCGCGGTGCGCGGCACGGATCGAAAGGACGTGCTGGTCGAAGCGCACGTGGACGATGACGGCGAGAAAACCAGCAAGCCCGACGCCAATGGGCTGCGCCGCATACCCCAGCGCGCGCCGCTCAGTGTGGAAGAGGAAAACAATCGGGTCGCAATTGCCGCTGGGAGCCCGAACCGTTTCTACAAGTTCACCATCGAGGTACCGGCAAAGACCAACCTCGAAATCTCGACGGTCAACGGCGGCGAGGTCACGGTCGATGGCGTCGATGGCGAGCTCGAGATCGGCAATGTCAACGGCGGCATCACGCTGACCCGCGTGGGCGGTTCGGTCGTGGCACACACCACCAACGGCGGCGTACACGTGACGATGTCCCGGGTCGCGCCGCAGAAACCCATGGCATTCACCACGCTCAACGGCGATGTCGATGTGAGCTTCCCCGCCTCCACCAAGGCGAACCTGAAACTGCGCAGCGACCAGGGCGAAATCTTCACGGACTTCGAGTTGAAGCTGCTGCCCGGAAGCTCGAAGCCGACGATCGAAGATACGCGCAAGGAAGGTGGACGCTATCGCATCGAGATCAACAAGGCGCTGTCGGGCACGATCAATGGCGGCGGGCCGGATTTCGAAATGCGCTCCTTCACCGGCAATATCTTCGTGCGCGACGGGTCGAAGGGAAAGCCGCAGTAGCCAGGATCAGGGCCGGGTGTTGACCGCCAGTTGCGCAGCGAACGCCCGCTGGTAGGCAGGCCGCGCTTCGCCACCGGCGACATAGGCGGCCAGGCTCGGAAATTCGTTCAGGATGCCCGAGGGTTTCAGCCTGAGCAGCACCGACGCCATCATCAGGTCGCCCGCGCTGAATGCACCGTCGAGCCAGTCGGCATCGCCCAGGCGAGCAGACAGTTCGTGCAGTCGGTTGCGAATGCGATCCACGACGAGAGGCAGGCGCTCCTTGGTCCAGGGCTTGTCGCCCTCCAGAAATCTGGCGGATATGAGCTCGAGGATCGGCGGTTCCACGGTGCTGAGCGCTGCAAACATCCAGGTGATCGCGCGCGCCCGCGCATTCGCATCGTCCGGCAGCAGGCCGGCATGGCGCTGGGCGAGATGAAACACGATCGCTCCTGTCTCGAACAAGGCGAGATCGCCTTCCTCATAGGTCGGAATCTGGCCGAAAGGATGCAGCGCCAGATGCGCGGGTTCCTTCATCGCACGGAACGAAACGAGGCGAACCTCGTAGGGTTGGCCCACTTCTTCGAGCGCCCAGCGCACGCGCGTATCCCGCGCCAGCCCCTTGCCGCCGTCGGGTGACCGTTCAAAGGCGGTGATGGTGGGGGTCATGACGCTCATTTCCGACTCCTCAAATTGCGGCGCATGGGCGCCCGGAAGGATTGTTCGTGAGATTGACGATTGGCCGCCCGCGGGCTCGACATTTTGCCGCAGCGACTTCGACTATTTTTTCGAAGCCCTGGAACGGGCCACTTTGGCGGCCCTTTCGATGGCATCCAGCAGCCAGGCCAGCCCGCCGTCGGATATCGCCGCCTGCGGCACGATGGCGCGAATCGGCGAGCTCAGGAAGGGAAACGGCGGCTCGGAAGTGATCACCTTGTAGCGGGGTCCGTGCTTGGCCACGAACTGCCGTGGCAGCGCGCAAATCAGATCGGACTCCGCGACGATCGCCAGCGCCTGCATGAAATTCGACACCGTCAGCACGACGCGCCGGCTCAAGCCGCGCTTCGCCAGCTCTTTGTCGATGGGGCCTTGTGGATCGCCACTCGTCGATACGACCAGGTGCGGCGCCGCGACGTAATTCGCGACGTTCATGGTCCTGGCGGTGGGGCTGCCGGCGCGCCGGACCAGGACGAAATCCTCGTCGTACAGCGTGCGCGCGACGAAGCGCGCGGGAACATCCCGCACGGGCAGCAACGCCACGTCGAGCGTGCGTTCGTCGAGTCCTGCGAACGCGGCGTCGAACTGCGCCACCAGATTGCGCACGCCAAGGTCGATGCCGGGCGCGCTGCGCCGCACCTCGGCTAACAAGGCCGGCAGGATGACGGATGACGCGCCGTCGGGCGCACCGATCATGAAGCGCCGCGCGGACCTCGCCGGATCGAAGGCTTCGGCCTCGTCGAGGACCTGCCGCGCGCGCTCGAGGATGTCCGCGATGGGCGCTGCCAGCAGCCTGGCGCGCTCGGTAGGCACCACACCCTTGGGCTGACGCAGGAACAACGGGTCGTGCATGAGCCGCCTCAATCTACCGAGCCCGTGACTCACGGCTGACGGCGACACGTGCAGCCGGCCCGCGGCGCGACCCACGTGGCGCTCCTCGAGCACGGCCTCGAACAGCACCAGCAGGTTCAGGTCGATCCGCGCGAGATTAGTCTTATTCAGCATATGTATGAAATCGTATCACTGGCTTCAGCACGATTTCGAGGCGATTCTGCGCGCCGGAGGAAACACATGAAGACCTGAATCGCTCTTGCTACCTGGACCCTGTTTATTTTTGCCGTGCTCATGACGGCTGCCCTGACCCACGCCGAACCCGCCGGCTTCTGGACTGACGACCCGATGAACGACAACACCGCAACCCCGCTGATCGCACCGAACCCCGAGGCCCTCAAGGTGCTCGCATTCTGGCAAGACGCCGGCCCCGCGCTCTGGTTCGCCAAGGATGCGGAATTCGACCGCCTCTTCCGCGAACGCTTCCTGTTGGATCACGAGGCGGCGGCGCGCGGCGAATTCACGCAGTGGCAAAGCACGCCCGAAGGTGCCCTCGCGCTCGTTCTGCTGCTCGACCAGTTTCCGCGCAACGCGTTCCGCGACACCCCGCGCATGTACGACACCGACATGCTGGCGCGCAAGGCGGCAAATACTGCCTTCTCGGCCGGCTACGACCAACTCCTGCCGAAGGACCTGCGGAAATTCCTGATCCTCCCCTTCGCGCATTCGGAAGATCTCGCCGACCAGGAACGCTCCGTGGCGCTGGCGCGGCGTACCGGGCCCGATGACCTCGCACACGCCGAGCACCATCGCGACATCGTGCGGCGCTTCGGCCGCTTCCCTCATCGCAACAGGATTCTCGGACGTGAGACCACGACCGAAGAGAAGCAGTACCTCGACAATGGCGGATACCAGGGATGACCTATCTTGTCCCGAATGAGGCCCTCAACCCGAGGGAACCTGGGGCACGCCAGGTTCTGTTCGAGGATCTGTTGGCGCAGCCGGACATGAATCGGCATATCGCGACCGCATGGGCGCGGCTGGCGGGCAATCGGCACGCGCCCGTGGGGACGAGCCGCATCACGGTGCTGAAGCCCTTCACGCTGTAGCGCTGATTGCCGCCTGGTATGCGGCCGCTACGAAGTCTTCACGCATTTCTTGCGAGCGGCCTGCAGTTCCTGCAGGAACGCGAGCGCCGGCTCGTATCCCGCCGCGATTCTGACTACCGCGCGGCGCCTCGCCGCGGCAATGGTCGCTGCGTCGTCGTCGTGGGTCGTACCGGCGCGAGCGATCTTGCCGATGATGAGTAGCTCGCCCGCGCCAAACCGCGCCACTTCGGAATTCATGAACGTAAAAAACTGCGGGATGTTGTTCGGACCGTCCCCCTGCGGGAGCAACGCCGGTATTTGCGTGAAACCCGCTACCGGGATCAACAGCAAGGCTCCCGCTACCGAGCGCGCAACAAATTTCATGGATGCTCCCTGCACGATGTCTGCTACTGAGACGCGCGGGGCCGCGGAAGAGTTGCAATCCGCCTGGCGAAGTCTACTTTTCGATTCGAACGCGCGCCGGACGGCGCAGTTTCAGCACCTTTTGAACGCAGCGCAGCAATGCGGTCTGCAGCCGTTCTCCCACCAGCCGGGGGAACGCCAGCGAAGTTTCCGCCTGGAAGCTGCGCGCAATCCCGTGCAGCGCCCACTCGCAGAAGTGCTCGCAGTTGTTGGTCAGCAGGCGGTATTTCTTCTCACCGATGCGCGAACGCGCACGCGCGACGACTTCCGCCGCATCGAGACAGCTCTCGGCGTGCTCGATCACGAACACCGCCCGACCTCCAGCAAAGGCCGCGAGCGACACCTCTTCCACTGGTTTGCGAATGATGTCGTACA
This sequence comes from Steroidobacteraceae bacterium, assembly GCA_035286365.1. Taxonomy (GTDB): domain Bacteria; phylum Pseudomonadota; class Gammaproteobacteria; order Steroidobacterales; family Steroidobacteraceae; genus CADEED01. Next base: position 24,807 of record DATHJZ010000044.1, read on the forward strand.
TCAACGCACCGTAGTGCACGACCTTGCCGTCGCCAACGTAGATGCCATGGTGCGCATAGCCCATCCAGGGAGTGACGAGGTGCGCGCCTGACGCAGGTACTTCATCTTTGTCGAGAAGTCGCGCTTTGCGCTGCGGCCAACCTTGGGCGATGCTGGAACTCGAATTCATCTTGAGGTCATTAGACCTCCGGGTTGATCGCGCTCACATCGGCAGATCCGCGTTCGATCGTCGAAAGCGGCCAGTTCGAATGCGGTGTATCCGCTGACTCGCACGCACACGCCTCACAAGTGCGTGGGACAACTTGAACGCGATTCATCGCGGACGTCTTTTTCCGTTGGGTTTCGACGACAAAAATCGCCAGTGGCGCTCAGCCGCGGGTGAGGAACCAAGCCACCGCGGCCGCGACCACGACGCCGATGACGAGACGGGCGATCGAGGCGCTCTTCACCGCCGGCAACTCCTGCGGGTATTCGCGCTTGCCATGGAACATGGCCGAGATCAAGTTCTGCTTCTTCACGAACACGTAGAACAGCACCGCGACGATGTGTACGACGATCAGCACCAGCAGCAGGTCGAAAACCTGATGATGCAGCTTCGCGCAGATGCGGCCCGTCGCGAAACTGACATGCGTCGACAGCGGACCGGATTCGATGCCATCCACATCCACCGCAAACAACCCGAGGCCGATCTGCGCGGCGAGCAGCGCAAGCAATATCACGACACTGAACGCGCCGAGCGGGTTGTGGCCAGGCCGCGTGTCCAATTGCCCACGCAGGTATGTCCAGATTGCGCGCGGCCCGCGCACGAACTGGCGGAAGCGCGCCGTCGAGCCGCCGGCAAAGCCCCAGTAGATCCGGAAACTAACAAGACCGAGCAGCAGGTATCCGCTGTAGCGGTGATAGTCCATGCGGCCCGTCTCGCCGGTCCACCAGGACGCGGCGATCAGCAGCACGATCAGCCAGTGAACGAGACGGGTCGGGACGTCCCAGACCCGGACGCGGCTCATTCCTCAGGCGAGCGGAAGGTGTCGTGGCAATTTTTGCAAGCGCCGCCGAGTTCCTTGAACGCTTTGCTCACGGCGCCGACATCCTTTGTCTTCACCGCGGCAACCAGGCCCGGTGCGCGGTCGGCGAACATCTTCTGCGCGGCTTCGAAATCAGCCGGTTTGCTCCAGATCTCGGGCAGCGCGCGCGTCTTGCCAGCTTCGGGACCCGTGCCCTTCGCAAACCACTGCGGCTGATTGACGGAGGCTTTCTGCACGGTCTCGGCGCTCTTCAGTAACGCGGCAAAATCGGGACTCGTCTGCTTGCTTTCGTCGCGCACGGCCTTGAATGCGTCGCCCAGTTGTTCGAAATGTTCGTGACGCGCCTTCTGCATTTCGGCCGGGGTGGCGGCGTAAACGGACGCGCAGACGACGACAGCCGAAATCGCGAGCAATGAATTCCGGCGATTGAAAGAACTGGACATGAGCAGGCCCCTTGCTGGCTTATGGAAGGCGGTATTTATAAACGATTTTTCGGGAACATTGGCCGTGACCTGAGCATCCAAAACAAGCAAAATGGCAACGCTTTCAAAAGGTACGAACGGGGGCAGATGGTGTCTTTGAAGCCCATTATGGGCGCTGGATTTGTGGTTTTGCTCTCGGGGGCGTTCGCGTGGTCCGCCGTCTCTGCCGCCGATGCCGAAGATCCGGCAGTGGCGGTCTATAAAAAGACCATCAATCCCATGCTCGAAGACCATTGCTACGAGTGCCATGGCGACGGGTACAACAAGGGCAAGGTTGCCTTCGACGGCCTCGAAACCGACGCCGAAATCCTCGACAAGGACCTGTGGCTGCGCGTGCTGGTGAATACGCGCGCCGGGTTGATGCCCGCCGAACAGAAGCCGCGGCTTTCGGCTGCCGACCAGCAGAAACTCGAACGCTGGATCAAATCAGACGTTTTCCACCTCGACCCGCGCAATCCCGATCCGGGCCGTGTGACGGTGCGCCGGCTCAATCGCGTGGAGTACCGCAACACCGTGCGCGACCTGCTCGGCGCAGACTTCAACTCCGAAGTCGAGTTTCCGCCGGATGACACCGGCTTCGGGTTCGACAACATCGGCGATGCGCTGTCGGTCTCGCCCATGCTGGTGGAGAAGTATGTCGCCGCGGCCACCGTCATCGTCGCGGACACCGTGCCGACGGCCGATCGCAAAGTCGCCGAACAGGAAGTTCCGGCCAGCGCGTTCAAGACGCAGGACGGCAAGGAACAAAGCTGGCGCGTGCGCTTCCCGTACAACGAATCGAAGAGCGTGGTGGCGCAGATCAAGACACCCGGCGCCGGCTCGTACAAGGTGACGCTCGACGTCGGCGTGCGCGGGGATTTCGTATTCGTGCCGGATCGCGGCCGCCTCGTGTTCAAGATCGACGGCAAGGAAGTCCTGAACAAGGAGTTCGCGTACTACTACGAGAAGTCCCTCACCTTCGAGTCCGATCACAAGTGGAATGCGGCCGAGCACACGCTGAGCCTCGAATTCACCTCGCTCGACGCCGGCAAGGCGAGCACCGGTGAGAACTCGAAGGGCCCCAAGTCCACGCGCCTCATCATCGACAGCCTCAAGGTCGAAGGCCCGTTCGAGCGTGACCGATGGGTCGAGCCCGCGAACTACGACCGGTTCTTCCCGCGTCCGATTCCCGCCGGCCGCGCCGAACGCCTCGCCTATGCGCGCGAGTTGTTAGGCACGTTCGCCGCGCAGGCGTATCGCCGGCCGCTCAACGACGACACGGCGGATCGCCTCGCGAAGCTCGCCGAAGATACCTACCGGCAGAAGGGCAAGAGCTTCGAGCAAGGCGTGTCGCAAGCCATGGCGGCGGTGCTCTCCTCGCCGCACTTCCTGTTCCGGCTCGAACAACCCGCGCCGCATCCGCTGGATGCCCACGCGGCGGACGTCGACGAATATTCCCTCGCCTCGCGCCTGTCGTATTTCCTCTGGTCGACGATGCCTGACGAAGAATTGTCCGCGCTGGCCGCGCGCGGTGAGCTGCGCAAGAACCTGCCCGCGCAGGTGAAGCGCATGCTGGCCGACAAGCGCGCGCAGGCGTTGTCGCAGAATTTCACCGGCCAGTGGCTCGAGGCGCGCGATCTCGCCGGCCTTTCGAGCAATGCGCGCGAGATCCTGATTCGCGACGCCGGCGCAGAAGACACGCTGCGACAGCTGCGCGAGGCCTGGCGGCGGCAGGACGAGGAAGGCGCGAAGAAACTCGCGGCTTTGCTCGACACCGTCGCCAATCCGAAGATCGAACTCGATGACGACCTGCGCAAGGCGATGCGCGAAGAGACGGAGCTCTATTTCAAGCACATCGTGAAAGACGATCGACCGGTGACCGAACTCATCGACAGCAACTACACGTATCTCAACGAGATGCTGGCGAAGCACTACGGCATCCTCGGCGTGACGGGTGAAGAGATGCGCCTCGTGACGCTGCCGCCCGGCAACCCGCGCGGCGGCGTCCTGACGCAGGGTTCATCGCTGATCGTCACGTCGAATCCGGACCGCACCTCGCCCGTGAAACGCGGTTTGTTCGTACTCGCGAATTTTCTCGGCACGCCGCCGCCCCCGCCGCCGGCCAACGTGCCCGCGCTCGAGGCCAGCGAGGTCGCGCACGATGGGCGCGAGCCGACGCTGCGCGATTCGCTGACGAAGCATCGCGAGAACCCGGCGTGTTCCTCCTGCCACAACCGCATGGACCCGATCGGCCTGGCATTCGAGAATTTCAACGCGCTCGGCATGTGGCGCGACACGGAACGCAAGCAGACCATCCTAGCGCCCGGGCAGCTGATCACGGGCGAGACCTTCAACAGCGTGAGCGAGCTCAAGAAAATCCTCGCCACGGCCCATCGCGAAGATTTTTATCGTACGTTCACGACGAAGATGCTCACCTATGCGGTAGGTCGCGGGCCCGAGTACTACGACGTGGAAACGATCGACCAGATCGTCAAGAGCCTCGATCAGAACGACGGAAAATTCTCCGCGTTGCTGATGGGGGTCATCGAATCTGCACCCTTCCAGAAGATGCGCACCCAGGCAACTGTCACGGCGGCCAACTAACATGATCCCAAAGAAAATGAGCAAGTCTCCACTGCACAATCGGAATCTCGCGGCGGAGCGGCATGAAGCCCTGAGCCGGCGCGGCTTCTTCCGCGGCATCGGTGCATGCATCGCGCTGCCCGCGTTCGAATCGATGTATCCGTCGATTGCGCTCGCGGCGAAGGCCGCGAAGACCGCGCCGACGCGCATGGCATTCCTGTACGTGCCGAACGGCACGATCCCCGGCGCGTGGTGGCCGGCGGGCGACGCGGGCACGAATTTCGCCCTGTCGCCGACGCTCGCGCCGCTCGAGAAGGTACGCAGCCAGCTCCAGGTCATCTCCGGCCTCGCCGACGAAAGCGCGGAGGCTGGCCCCGATGGCGCGGGCGATCACGCGCGCGCGGGCGGCACGTTCCTGACCGGTGTGCGCGTGAAGAAGACCGCGGGCTCGGATATTCACGCGGGCGTCTCGATCGACCAGGTGGTGGCGAGCCAGATCGGTCACTTCACCCGCTTTTCGTCGCTGGAGCTGACCTGCGATGCCGTGCGTAAAGCCGGTGATTGCGATTCGGGCTACGCCTGCGCGTACGTGTACAACCTCGCGTGGCGCTCGGCCATGCAGCCGCTGTCCCCTGAGCACAATCCGCGCTTCGTATTCGAAAGGTTGTTTGGTGCCGGGGCGCCGCACGAGCGCGTCGCCAATCTCAAGCGCCGGCAGCAGGAACAGCACTCCATCCTCGACTACGTGATGCAGGATGCGCACCAGCTCGACACGCGGCTCGATGGCCGCGACCGGCAGAAGCTCGATCAGTACCTGACAAGCGTGCGCGAGATCGAACAGCGCATCGTGAACTCAGAAAAGCTCGCGGTGAAGAATCCGAGCGTGGATGCCCCCGCGGGTGTGCCGGCGAGCTACCAGGAACACATCGCGCTGATGTTCGACATGCTGCTGCTTGCGTTCCAGACGGATTCCACGCGAGTCGCCACGTTGCTCATCGCACGCGAAGGCAGCAATCGCAGCTTCGATGAGATCAACATTGCCGAAGGTCACCACAATCTCACGCATCACAAGAACGATGCGCAGATCATCGCGAAGGTGCAGGAGATCGATCGCTGGTACGTCGAGCGCCTGGCCGTCTTCCTCGAGAAGATGGATGCGACGCAGGATGTCGATGGGCAGTCACTGCTGCATCACTCGATGATACTGTACGGTTCGGGCAATGCGGACGGCAATCGCCATACGCACGACAATCTGCCCGTAGTCGTCGCTGGTTCCGGCGGCGGCAAGCTCAAGACCGGCCGCTATGTGAAAGCCGAGTCGACGCCGATCACGAACCTCTACCTCTCCATGGCCGACAGCATGGGTGCGCAGGGGATCGAAAAGCACGGCGATTCCACCGGAAGGTTTGCCTAGCAGGCGCCTACCTCTTCAGCGAGCGCTCCACCGCGTCATCGGGATCACTCGACACGGCGTGATCGCGCCACAGCCAGCGCATCATCTCCGGGAATACCGTGCGCAGCATCGCCTGCCCGTGTTTCTGGATTCCCCAGCTGTAGTTCATGTCATAGCCCTTGGCGGTCAACGCTTGGCTCAGGCGGATGTTCTGCAGAAACCAGTCCTTGCGCGCGTCGTACGGAGCATCGGGCCGCCCGCGATTGTCGTTGCGCCCATCCACCATGAAGATTCGGATCGGCTTCTTCTTCGACTTCTTCACGATGTCCGCATACGCATCGCCGCCACGCAGGTTCACGAAGCTGCCGACATTGCTCAGCACTTTGCGAAACACGCCTGGCCGCTCCCACGCGACCGTGAATGCCGCGATCGCGCCCGAGCTCGAGCCGCCGATGCCGTGCTGTTCAGGATCGCGCGAGATGTTGTACTCGGCGTAAAGCACTGGCAGCAGCTCGTCCACGACTAGGCGCGCGTACTTGTCGTCGAGCGTGTTGTATTCGGTGGGCCGGTTCGAGGTGCGATCGCCCCATTCCGTCGGGTTCGCCATCGGCTGTTCCGGCGTGCGGCCGGGATTAATGAAGACCGCGATCATCACCGGGATCTCGCGCCGCACGATCAGGTTGTCGAGCACCGTCGGCGCGCGGATGTCGCCCTCGGGATTCTTGAACGCATGGCCATCCTGGAAAACCATCAATGCGACCGGAGTCTTTCCGTCGTACTGCTTCGGCACGTATACCCAGTAATCGTGCTGCGTGCCGGGATACGCCTTGCTGGGCAGCAGGAACGGGCCTTTGACTTCGCCCTGCGGAACGCCCTCTTTCACGAGCGAGTCCGGCGAGAAGTCGTAGAACCGGTTGACGTCTTCGGCTGGTGCAGTAGCCGGCGTCTGCGCGAACGTGCAATTGCTGAGCAACAGTAAACAAACCAATTGACGCATATCCTTCCTCGGATTCGACGCGCTTGCTACTTCACCGACTCCGGACACGCAGCCCCGATCCACGTGCCGGTCAGATCGACAGCAGAACTAACGGGTCGGTCCAGAATCGCCATCGTGCTCTTGACCGTTTCATTGGTCGGAGCATCCAACGTCAACAAACGGGTGTATGCCGACCCACCATCCGGATTGCAGTCAAACAACAATTCCTGATGCACGGCGGTCGCGCTGCGCACAGTAACCTTGCAGTTGTCATTGGGGAGCCTGTTGAACGCGTTAAAAACGCCGTCGCTCAGATCCATCGCAGTCACGCACATCTGTGCCGTCGAACGCTGCCTTGGATCTTTTTTCGCCCGTAGCCTCAAAACTTCTTCGTAACTCGCCCGTTGCTCGGGTGACAGTCGTTCAACAAATTCCTTGGGCAATTCGCCTCCTGGATCACGAAAGCCGTAGACGACCGCCCAAAGCCCGGTCTTCACGCCGAGCGCGGTTTTCACCGGCCGCGCAGTACCCGCGCATGCCGCGAGCAACACGGGCAAAGATGCGCCCAGAATCAATGTGCGCATCTTCATTTCATCGCCTCACGCGAGGCGTGAAGCTCACTTCACCGACTCCGGGCACGTGGCCCCGATCCACTTGCCGCTGAAGTCGCCAATCACCTTGCCGTCACCGACGTTCATTTCCATCTTGCCCTTGATGCTCTCATTGGAGAGCGCGTCCACCGTCATGTGACCCTTGGTCGACACCCCGTTGCGCGAGCACTCGATCGCAACCTCCTGGTGTGTCGGCGTCTGCGCCAGAATCGTCTTCTTGCAGTCGCCGCCGATGTCCATCGTCTGCACGCCCTTGTCGAGATCCTCTTCGGTCATGCAAGTGGTCGTGGTCTTGGGGGCAGCCTTCGACGCGGCCCGCGTGGCCATCGCCTGCTCGATCTTCGCGCGTCGGTCCGGCGGCAACTGATCGAGCACATTCTTGGGAATGGGATTGCCGTCGATCTTCGTGGTGACGGTCGTTTCCCATTGCCCGGTTTTCACATTCAGCCGGTCGCCGGCATACGCCGCCGCCGCCAGCACGCATCCGGCCAGAATCGCGCTGCATCGCTTCATGAGATCTCAATCCTTCAGGTTGATGAGCGAGAGAAATTCCCGGCGCAGGTGACCATCCTTCAGAAACGAACCTTTCATCACACTGTTGATCATCTTCGAAGCGTTGTCCTTCACTCCGCGCCACTGCATGCAGAAGTGATCCGCCTCCATCACCACGGCCAGCCCGTCGGGCTTCACCATGCTCACCAGCAGATCCGACAGGTGAATGATGGCCTCTTCCTGGATCTGCGGCCGCGACATGATCCATTCCGCGACGCGCGAATATTTCGACAGGCCGATGAGATCGGAATCTTCATTTGGCATCACGCCGATCCACAGCCGCCCCATGATCGGGCACAGGTGATGGCTGCAGGCGCTGCGCACTGTCACCGGACCGACAATCATCAATTCGTTGAGATGTGCGGCGTTGGGAAATTCGGTGATGTGCGGCGCGGCCGCGTAACGTCCGCGAAACACTTCGGTCACGTACATCTTCGCGACGCGGCGCGCGGTTTCGCGCGTGTTGTGATCGTGTTCGACGTCGATCACCAGGCTTTGCAGAACGCCTGACATCTTCGCCGCCACCTCCTGCTGCAGCTCCTCGAGCTCACCAGGCTCGATGAACGCCGAGATGTTGTCATTGGCGTGAAAGCGTTGCTGCGCCTGTTCCAGGCGCGCACGAATCCGCTCAGACACAGGTTTTGAATCTGGCATCTACTTCACCGCGAGGTCTTATGCGTTCGGTACGCGCGCCCAGGCCGGTGGATCGCCGGCATTGCTCAATTCCCGCCCGGCGGCACGCAGCGATTCCACCAGCGCGGTCATGGGATCTCCCACGGGGGGTGCCGACGGCTGCGCGGCGCTGCGAGCGATGCGCTCGACGGTGTTGGCGAAGTCGTTGAGCCGCTTCGACGCATTCACGTGATCCTCGCGCGACGCGCTCACCGACTTCGCGATGTTGTCCATGTGGACCAGCATGCGCGCCAGCGTTCCGGTATCGACTCCCCGGGGATCGTTGCTTTCGTGCTCGCGCAGGACGGCCTCGAGTTGGGTCCTGGCGCGCA
>DATHJZ010000045.1:0-26860 GCA_035286365.1 Steroidobacteraceae bacterium
TTTCTGCATGTCCCTGACATGAATGCAGCTCTCGACTTCTTCTGTGAAACGCTGTCGTTCACGTTGAGGTTCAAGGAGAGCAACTATGCCTACATCGGGTTTGGTAACGCCGCCATTCGATTACTCGAAGAACCGGGGCGCGTACTGACACCAGATGGCAAAGCGCGCGTTTCGGTATACATCGACGTTCCCAGCGTGGACCAGCTGCATGCGCAACTACGGGAGCGATTGGAAAAGCTGTCGCCAGATCGAGTCGAGCCCGTCATGGACAAGCCGTGGGGGCAGCGGGAGTTTCAAGTTCGCATTCCTGACGGCGACTGGCTCACGTTCGGGCAACCGGCGACGGTCAGTTAGATTGTCAGGCAACACCGCGATCGAAGAAGTTACGGCCACTTCTCTAGAAATCTCAGGGGTGAATGCATGAAAAAGTCAGCGGCGAGCGCAGGCGAGTCAGCATCGAAACTCATTTCGCAAAGAATCGCCGAACTCGGAGACTGGCGCGGCAAAGCGCTCGGCAGAATGCGCAAGCTCATCAAGGATGCAGACCCGGAAGTCGTCGAGGAGTGGAAATGGATGGGTACGCCGGTCTGGTCGCATGACGGCATCATCTGTACTGGTGAGTCCTACAAGGACAAAGTGAAGCTCACCTTCGCCAAGGGCGTGCATTTGAAGGATCCGTCCCGGCTCTTCAACTCGAGTCTCGACGGAAACTTGCGTCGCGCAATCGACATCCTCGAAGGAGGAGAAGTCGACGGGTCCGCCTTCAAGGCACTCGTTCGCGAGGCGATTGCTCTCAACAGTTCTGGAAAGAAACCTGGCAAGTCGAAACCGAAGAAGAAGGCCAAGGCCTGATTCGAATGTTCGATCAGGTTGGGAGCGCTTCGAACCGGTAGACTCCTGAACTCCGCAACTTACCGCGCTCAGGGCCGATGGCCGCGCCCATGAATCCGCCGGATCCCGTCCCCGATTTCTCGCTCGATGCCTGCCTGCGCCGCGACCAGCACCGCCTGCGTCGCGAGCGCGATCGGCTGCGCGCCGAAAAGCTGCGCGGCAACGACGTCACCGCCGGCGAGGCGGCACTTGCCGCCAAATTCGCCGCATCGATTGCCGCGCGCGCCGCGCGTGCAGCCAGCAAACCTGCGATCTCGTACCCCGAAGAATTGCCGATCTCGGCGAACCGCGAGGACATCCGTCGCGCGATCGAACAGCACCCGGTCGTCATCCTTTGCGGCGAAACGGGATCGGGCAAGACGACGCAGCTGCCGAAGATCTGCCTGGAGGCCGGTCGCGGTGTTGCCGGTACCATCGGTCACACGCAGCCGCGCCGCATCGCCGCGCGCGCAGTCGCAGCGCGCATTGCCGAAGAGCTCGGGACGCCGCTCGGTCAGCTGGTCGGTTACAAGCTGCGCTTCCAGGATCACAGCCGTCCGGAAGGGCTGATCAAGGTGATGACCGACGGCATTCTGCTGGCCGAAACGCAGGGTGATCGCTTCTTCGATGCCTATGACACCATCATCGTCGACGAGGCGCACGAGCGCTCGCTCAACATCGATTTCCTGCTCGGGTATCTCAAGTGGCTGCTGCCGCGGCGGCCCGACCTCAAACTGGTCATCACGTCGGCGACCATCGATCCAGAGCGCTTCTCGCGGCATTTCCGCGATGCACCGATCATCAATGTCTCAGGTCGCAGCTATCCGGTTGAGATGCGTTATCGCCCGGTCGAGCTCGACGAGGAAGACGACGAAACTGCGGCGGACGAACAGGCCGCGATCCTCACGGCGGTCGACGAGCTGTGGCGCGAACAGGCCGGCGACATCCTCGTGTTCCTGAGCGGGGAACGCGAGATCCGCGAGACCGCGGAATCGCTGCGCAAGCATCATCCGCACGGTTGTGAGGTGCTGCCGCTGTATTCGCGCCTGTCGCAGGATGAGCAACAGCGCGTCTTCCGACCGGCGGGACGTCGGCGCATCGTGCTGGCGACGAACGTCGCGGAGACTTCCCTGACCGTGCCCGGCATTCGCGCGGTCATCGATACCGGCGTGGCGCGCATCAGCCGCTACAGTCACCGCAGCCGGTTGCAGCGACTGCCGATCGAAAAGATCTCGCAGGCTTCGGCTAATCAACGCTCGGGCCGCTGCGGCCGCGTCGCGCCCGGTATTGCGGTTCGCCTGTATTCGGAGCAGGACTTTCTCGCGCGGCCCGAGTTCACGGAGCCGGAGATCCAGCGCACGAACCTTGCCGCGGTCATCCTGCAGATGCACGCATTGAAGCTCGGCGACATCGAAGCCTTCCCCTTCGTCGAGCCGCCGGACGGCCGCATGGTGCGCGACGGACATCGCACGTTGACCGAACTCAACGCGCTATCGGACGAAGGAAGGCTCACGGACATCGGGCGGCAGCTGGCGCGCCTGCCGCTCGACCCGCGGCTCGGACGAATGTTGTTGGCCGGTGCGACTGAGCACTGCCTCGAGGAAGTCGCGATCATTGCGTCGGCGCTGTCGGTACCGGACCCGCGCGACCGCCCTGCCGACAAACAAACACAGGCGGATCAGAAACACGCCTTGTGGCGTGACGAGCAGTCCGATTTCCTGTCGCTGCTGAAGCTGTGGCGCGCCTGGATCGAGCAAAAGAATCTGCTGTCGCGCGCGAAGCTGCGCGGCTGGTGCAAGGAGCATTTTCTCTCCTACTTGCGGCTTACCGAATGGCAGGACGTACACGGCCAGGTCATGGATGTCGTAAAGGGCGAGCTCGCCCTTAAGCTGAATCCGCAGCCGGCGCAATACGAGTCGATTCACCGCGCCTTGCTTGCGGGCCTCTTGTTGCAAGTCGCTGAACGCAAGGAGCAGGGCGAGTATTTGAGTGCCAGCGGCACGAAAGTTTTCATCCACCCCGGATCGGGCCAGTTCAAGTCGCGGCCCGCGTGGATAGTCAGTGCCGAGCAGGTGCAGACCACCAAGGTGTACGCGCGAACCGTCGCCCGTATCGAAACGGCCTGGGTCGAACAGGTCGGCGCGCACCTGGTCAAGCGGCATCACTACGATCCGCATTGGGAACGGCGCGCCGCACGCGCCGCGGTATACGAGCGCACGACGCTGTTCGGGCTCACGCTCTCGTCGGATCGTCGCGTGCCTTACGAAAACATCGACCGCAAGGCCGCGCGCGAGCTGTTCATCCGCCACGCGCTGGTGCTGATGGAGTACGACTCGCGCGCACCTTTCTTCACGCACAACCGCAAGCTGCTCCAGGACACGGAGTACCTGCAGCAGAAGGGACGCCGCGTCGACCTGTTAGGGGACGAAGAGCAGCTGTACTCGTTCTTCGACGGACGAGTGCCGGAAGGCATCTCGACTGGCGCTACCTTCGAGCGGTGGCGGCGGGAAGCCGAGGCGAAGGACCCGAAGCTCCTGTGGCTCTCCGAGCGTGACATCGCGGGTAGTGAGGCGGCGCTCGAGGCGGAGCGTTTCCCCGACCACATGTCCGCAGGACCGATCGTCATTCAGCTGCGATATCGATTCGAGCCCGGCCACGAGGACGACGGCGTTTCGGCGCTGCTGCCACTGCACGTGCTGAATCAGTTGCCCGAGGAGCCGTTCGCGTGGCTGGTGCCGGGCCTGTTCGATGAAAAGATTACCGCGCTGGTGCGTTCGCTGCCGAAGCAGTTGCGCGTGCATTTCGTGCCGGTGCCGGAAGCAGTCGCGCGCGTCATGCCGTTGCTCGAGTACGGCCGCAGTTCGCTGTACGCGCAACTCGCCGATGCGCTGTTGCGCACCGGCGGCGTGCCGGTGCCGCGCGATGCGTTTCGCGAGGATCTTCTGCCACCGCACCTGCGCATGAACTTCCTGCTGCTCGATGACGCGGACAAGGTGGTCGCACGTTCGCGCAGCCTTGCGGAACTTCGCGGGAGACACGCTGGCGTGTCGCAACAGGTCTATGCGCAGCAGTCGCAGCTGACGACGGGCGCGCGTACCTGGGTATTCGGCGAACTGCCGGAGCGGCAGGAGGTCGCGCCGGATGGGCGCCGGCAGGTTGGATTTCCAGCGCTCGTCGACGAGGGCGACACCGTCGGGCTGCGCGTGTTCGCAACGCCGCCCGAGGCGCGAATGAGCCAGGAGCGCGGCTGCGCGCGGCTCATCCGGCTCGTGATGGCGCGCGATTTCAAGCCTTTGCGCCGCGACCTTGCCGTCAACGTGCAGGGTGAAATGGCGTACCGGGCGCTCGCCGCGCACCCGCTGCTGAATCCGGAGTTCGTCGCCGGCCGCGATCTGCGCGACGATCTGCTCGATCGCATCGTCATGACCGTCTTTCTCGCGGGCCGCGAACCCCTTCGCAATGAGGCCGCGTTCGATGAGCGCGTCGCGAGCTGGCGCGGCGGCATGGGCCTGCCGGCGCTGGAGATTTCAAAGGCCGTCCAGGCTGCGCTGGAACGTGTGTTCCGGATCCAGGCGGCGCTGCCAAAGACGGATCCGGCGGCCGCGGCCGACATTCGCTCACAACTTGCGTGGCTGGTGCCGTCGGGGTTCTTGCTGGTGACCCCGTGGCACCGGCTGCAGGAATACGCGCGCTATCTACTGGCGATCGAGCAGCGGCTCGAGAAGGTCGGTAGCAATCCGCGGCGCGATGCGCAGCTGGCGGCGGAGATTGCGCCGCTCGAAGCCCGCTACCGCGCGCGGGTGAAAGCCGAGCGTGGCCTGCGATCTCCCGGCGCCGATGAATACCGCTGGATGCTGGAGGAATTCCGGGTGTCGCTGTTCGCGCAGCAGCTCAAGACGCGCATGCCCATTTCGGCGCGGCGCCTCGATGACGCCTGGGCGGAACGCGAGCGCACACCGCAGTGAAATCACGTGCCAGCGAGGCGCGCTGATCTCAGCGCTCGCTCCACGGCGCGTCCGCGTCGATCTCGCGCCATTCGCCGAGAGGCATATCTGTCACGCTGACATTGCCAACTCCCGCGCGCACCAGCCGCAGAGTCGGGAATCCGACGTGCGCCGTCATGCGGCGGACCTGGCGGTTCTTGCCTTCGCGCAGGGTCAGCTCGATCCATGCCGTTGGAATTTTCGCGCGATAACGAATCGGGGGATCGCGCGGCCAGAGATTGTGAGGTTCATCGATGAGCCTGGCGCCGGCGGGGCTGGTCGTGAAGTCGTTCAGTGCAACGCCGTTGCGCAACGCGACCAATGCCGCCTCGGTGGGCGCGCCTTCCACCTGCGCCCAGTAGACCTTCGCGAGCTTGTGACCTGGATCGGCGATGCGCGTTTGCAGGACGCCGTCGTCCGTCAGCAGCAGCAATCCTTCGCTGTCGGTGTCGAGCCGGCCGGCCGGGTAGACGTTCGGAACGTCGATGAAATCCGCGAGGGAGCGGCGATCCGGTTCAGGGCGAAATTTGCAGATGACGCCGAACGGCTTGTTGAAGGCGATGAGCACACTAACCGATCGAACGCTCGATCAAGTCCGCCGGCACCGTCGTGCGCGGTACGGAATGCTCCGCGCGGCGGCGGCGATTCCGACCGCCGTGGGGCCGGGCCGGTTTGCGCGGCTCGAACCACGTGCGCACGTCTTCATCGAGGCCGAAGCCGTGCATGTAGTTGTACAAAGCCTTGCGCAGGCCCAGCCCCAGGAAGTCGTGGTCCGTGCCGACCGGGTCGTCGAATTCGATATCGTTGTGCGCAAAGCGAATGTCTTGCGGCGGCCGCAGCGTGATGCCGTATTTGTCGGGATGCAGTCCGATCGGCGAGTGCGCCGTCGCCGCGAAACGATGCCAGTACGCCGATTGTATGCAGCCAGCCGCGAACAGCTGGCGCACGCGCTCGAGCGCGTCGACCGTGTCCTGCGTGGTTTCCGTCGGGAAGCCATACATCAGGTAGGCATGCACCATGATCCCGGCGTCCGTGAATGCGCGGGTCACGCGCGCCACTTGTTCGACGGTGACGCCCTTTTTCATGAGGTCTAACAACCGATTCGACGCCACCTCGAGTCCGCCGCTCACGGCCACGCAGCCGGCTTGCGCGAGCAGTGTGCACAGCTCGGGGGTGAAAGTTTTCTCGAAGCGGATGTTGCCCCACCAGGTGATGCTCAGGCGTTCGTCGATCAGGCTCCTGGCGAGCGAGCGCATTCCCGCCGGCGGCGCAGCTTCGTCCACCAGGTGGAAGCCGGTCTCGCCGGTTTCCGCAATCAACGCGCGGATGCGCGCCATGACGATGTCGGTGCCGGGTTTGTCGTAGCGGCCGATGTAGTCGAGCGAAACGTCGCAGAACGCGCACTTCTTCCAGTAGCAACCGTGCGCCAACGTGATCTTGTTCCAGCGGCCGTCCGACCAGAACCGATGCATCGGGTTGAGCATTTCCATGACGGACACGTATTGGTCGAGCGGCAAGCCGTCGTAGGTCGGAATGCCCGTGTCTTTTTGCGGAATGTCGTGCTGCATCGTATCGGTCTCGAGCACAACGGCAGCGTCGCGCCGCACGTAGGTGCGCACCAGCGGTGCCGCGCCGCCGCCCAATCGCGTCAGCAGATTCAACAGGGGCCGCTCGCCGTCATCGAGCGTCACGTAGTCGAAATAGTCGAACACGCGCGGTTCGCGCAAGCTGCGCAGCTCCGTATTCACCCAGCCGCCACCCAACACCAGTTTCGTTTGCGGCGCGAGCGCGCGGATCGCGCGCGCCATGCGAAAGGCACCGTACACATTGCCGGGGAAGGGCGCGGTCACGGCGACGACGTCGGGGCGCTGCGCCGCGATGAGTTCTCGCGAGATCTCGTCGAGCGTTGCGTCGACGAGCGTGGGTTCACCGTTGAGCGCGGCGTGCAGCGGATCGAATGACGCCGAGCTTGCGGCGAGGCGTTCGCCATAGCGCGCGAGCTCGAAGCGCGGATCAATGCCGTCGCGCCACGCGTCGGCAAGATCGTCCACATATAAGCTCGCGAGATGACGAGCCTGCTCGGTGGTGCCGAGCGTGCCGAATGCGGATAGCAGGTGCTCGTCGAGTTGTGAGTGCTCGGCCGAAGGAGGCGGACTCAGATGTCCGAAGCGCGGGCCTTCGGGCAGGAAGGCGCGCCCGACAATGCGGAATGCCAGGCTCGGGTCGCGGCGTTGCAGGAAGTGAATCGCCGGCTCCACGGTCTCGATGTAACGCTCGGCGTGGGCCAGGAAGTGGGCCACCGACGGCGGCATGGGAACACGCTTCCCGACAGTCCTGGCGCGCGCACGCAGTTCGTCGGCCATCCGTGCGACGAGCGGGGCCGAAAAAAGCCGTAAGAACAATGTGATCGACGCGTCTGTTTGGGATACCTCGAGCCCGAGGCCGGCGGCGTGCAGGCGCAAGAAACCCGTCAGGTAAGCCGTCGCCGGGTACGGCGTATTCAGCTGGATCATCGGCGGGGTAACGAGTAAAACGCGCATGGCGGGCGCAGGGTAACGCATCACCGGAAGCGGTGATACGGACGCGTTTCGCCGGTCTCGCGAATTGCGCAGTTGCGCTCTGCGAGAGGGGTCAACCTAACAACTTGCGGAGGCCGCTGTGAGCAATGAGACCAATCCTTACGCACCGCCGACCGCGCCGGTTGGCGATGTCGGGCAGTTCGACGAGGGAGATGTCGAGTACGCCGGATTCTGGAAGCGCGTGCTTGCGTCGATCATCGATTCAATCCTCATCCTGTGCGTGACGATGCCGCTGATCGGCGCGGTCTACGGCTGGGGTTACTTCACCGACGACTCCCGCTCGATATTCCCGACGGGCGCTGATTTCTTCATCTCTTACGTGCTGCCCGCGGTTGCGACGATCATCTTCTGGAAAACCAGGCAGGCAACGCCGGGAAAGATGGCGCTGTCGTTGAAGATCGTCGATGCGCAAACGGGTCAGCCGATGTCTACCGGCCAGGCGATTGGCCGCTACTTCGCGTATTTCATTTCGGCAATCGGTTTGATGCTCGGCTACCTGTGGGTGGCGTTCGATCGACGCAAGCAGGGCTGGCACGACAAGCTCGCCGGCACGGTGGTCGTGCGCGCGCGTCGCTGATCGGGGAAGTCTGCTCATGAAGTCCATGTTCGCTTACCTCTGTCTCGGGTCCAACGACCTCGAGCGCTCCGCCCGATTCTATGATGCGACGCTTGCGTCACTGGGTTATCGGCGCTGCGACACGTCCGGCGAAAGCGAAACGAGCTGGAACGGGTGGATAGGCTGGGGAATGTACGAACAGGAAGGAGCAGTGCAGGACGCGCTCTGGGTCTGCAAGCCGTTCAACGGCGACCGCGCCAGCGTCGGCAATGGCAGCATGGTTGCGTTGTGGGCGAAGAACTGGCGTGCGGTCAACGAGTTTCATACCGCGGCGCTGGCCAACGGCGGAACTTCCGAAGGTGTGCCCGGTCTGCGGCTGCTGTACAACCCGGATTTCTACGCAGCCTACGTGCGCGATCCCGACGGCAACAAGTTGGCGATAGTCTGCCGCGGCTTCACCTCCGCACAGGGGCAATGACAAGAACGCCGAATCGCCCTGGCGCGGGTCGCACTCATTTCGTCGTACCCCCTGCACGGCTCACGCGCTTGCATATAGCATTCGTCAACCGAGCCGCCCCCGCAACGGGATAAACAAGCGCGGCCATCAAAGGAAAGTCATGAAAACTCTGCGTCTTTGCGCTTCGATGGCGATGTTGGCGGCGTCGGCCCTCCTGTCGACGCTGGCCGTCGGCCAGACCGCGGCATTGCCCATCGTGGACATCCCGTATCAGAAATTCGTGCTCGACAACGGGCTCACGCTCATCGTGCACGAGGACCACAAGGCGCCCGTGGTGGCCGTCAATGTCTGGTACCACGTCGGCAGCAAAGATGAGCGTCCGGGTCGCACTGGCTTCGCGCACCTGTTCGAACACCTGATGTTCAACGGGTCCGAGAACTACAAGGACGACTGGTTCAAGGTGATGGAGGCGGCCGGTGCCAGCAAGCTCAATGGCAGCACCTGGTTCGACCGTACTAACTACTTCCAGAACGTCCCGACGTCGGCTGTCGATCTGACGCTGTGGATGGAGTCCGACCGCATGGGCCATCTGCTCGGCGCGATCGACCAGAAGGTGCTCGACGAACAACGCGGCGTCGTGCAGAACGAAAAGCGCGAGGGTGAGAACCGGCCGTACGGCAAGGTCGATGAATTGATCACCGCCAGCACCTATCCCGTCGGGCACCCGTATTCCTGGTCTCCCATCGGTTCGATGGAAGACCTCAACGCCGCCTCGCTCGATGACGTGAAAGAATGGTTCCGCACGTACTACGGCGCAGCGAACGCGGTGCTGGTCGTCGCCGGTGACATCACCACGGCAGAGGCGAAGGCGAAGGTCGAGAAGTATTTCGGCGACATTCCGTCCGGTCCGGTGATCAAGCGCCAGGAAGAGTGGATCGCGAAGATGAGCGGCACGCGCCGCGCGATGATCCAGGACAACGTGCCCCAGGCACGTATATATAAGGTGTGGAACATCCCCGGCTACAAGCAGCGGGATTTCACGCTGCTCGACATGACCTGCGACCTGATCGGCAACGGCAAGAACAGCCGTTTGTACAAGAGGCTGGTCTACACGGACCGCACTGCGACCGCGGTCGCCGCCGACATTGGACCGTTCGAAATCGGCTCGCAGATCCAGCTCTACGTAACCGTGAAGCCGGGCGCCGATCCGGCCGCAGTGGAAAAAGCCATCGACGAGGAGCTGGCGAAGTTCCTGGCCACGGGCCCGACGGCCGCCGAGATCGACCGCATTCGCACATCTAACTACGCCAACTTCGTGCGCGGCATCGAACGCATCGACGGCTTCGGCGGCAAGTCGCAGATCCTCGCCGAGAGCATGGTGTACGGAGACTCCCCGGATTTCTACAAGACGCGGCTTGGCTGGGTCGGTAGTGCGACTGTCGCCGACGTGCAGGGCGCGGCCAAGCGCTGGCTGTCCGACGGCGTGTTCATCGTCAACGTGGTGCCCGTCCCGGAGTACAAGACGGCGGCCTCCACCGTCGATCGCTCCAAGCGTCCCGAGACCGGCACGCCGCCATCGCTGTCGCTGCCCGGGCCCGCACGCGCCAAACTCTCCAACGGTTTGCAGCTGGTCGTGGTCGAACGGCACAACGCGCCGGTGGTCAACTTCACCATGATTTCGGATGTCGGCTTTGCGGCCGACAGCCAGGCCAAGCCCGGCACCGCGCGCCTGGCAATGCTCATGCTGCAGGAGGGCACGAAGACCCGAAATTCAGTTGCGATCGCCGAGCGCGCCGAGTCGCTCGGCGCCACGCTCGGAGTTGGTTCGTCGCTCGACCGCTCGTTCCTGCGCATGAATGCGCTCAGCAACAAGCTCGGTGAGTCGCTCGATCTGTACACCGATCTGTTGTTGAACCCGACGTTCCCCTCGAAGGAGCTCGACCGCCTGCGTGGCCAGACGCTGGCGACGATTCAGCAGGAGAAGGTGCAGCCGCAAGCGGCGATCACTCGCGTACTGCCGCGGCTGATCTACGGCGACGGCCATCCGTACGCGAATCCCGCGTCGGGAACGGGCAACGCCGAGGCGGTCGAAGGCTTGAAGAGCGCGGATCTGGCGACGTTCTACCGGCGCTGGGTCCGGCCCGACACTTCGGTGTTGCTGGTCGTGGGTGACACGACGCTCGCGAAGATCCAGCCGGTGCTCGAGCAGCGCCTGGCGGCGTGGCGCGCCCCGGCGGAAGCGAAACCCGTGAAGAACATCGCGAGCGTGCAGCTGCCCGCGAAGCCGCGCGTGTTCCTCATCAATCGCACGGGCGCAGAACAGTCGCAGATCGTCGCTGGAAGCGTAGGCCCCACGCGCGGCGATTCCGAGCACATCAAGTTCGTCGCCATCGAGACACTGCTCGGCGGGAATTTCAACTCACGTCTCAACATGAACCTGCGCGAAGACAAGCACTGGTCGTACGGCGCGGGTGCGGGCGTCACTGATGCGGTCGGGCAGGGTATGTTCCGCGCCGGCGCCGGCGTGCAGACCGACAAAACCGCCGAGTCACTGGTCGAAATCCGCAAGGAGTTGCGCGACCTGCTCGGCTCCAAGCCGACCAACGATGCGGAACTCAAATTCACCAAGGACAGCATCGCGATCTCGCTGCCGGGCAACAACGAGACGTCGACCGAGATCGCGGGATCCTGGGGCGAAATCGTGATCTTCGGACTCAAGGATTCGTACTGGAACGACTTCGTCGGCGACCTCATCGCGCTGACGCCCGCGCAGGTCAATGCTTCCGCCGGGAAACTGATTCACCCCGATGCGCTGACGTGGGTCGTGGTGGGCGACGTGGCCAAGATCGAGAAGAGCGTACGCGCGCTGAACTTCGGCGAGGTCACGGTCATCGATCCGGACGGCAAGCCCGCCAGCAAGTAACGAGCGACGCGAAGAAACACGCCCGGTGACGCAAGTCACCGGGCGTTTCGTTTTTAAGGGCGCTGCAGAAACTGCTTTTCGGCCTTCTTCGCCTTCTTGGCGGCGCGCTTCTCGTCGAAAGACTTCGCAGCTTTCTTCTTGAGGCTCTTTTTCTGGTCCATGCCTTTGCTCATGACATCGCTCCTCGTGGGTTGAGGCGCGAGACTAGCATCCCGCGCGCAATTGCGTTCTCAGGCGACTTCGACCAGTTCGGAGTACTGCGCCAGCGCCGGGTTGGCAGTGAAAAACCTGAGCGGCTCGCTCATGGCCTGCGCCACGAGCAAGC
Source organism: Steroidobacteraceae bacterium (assembly GCA_035286365.1). Lineage (GTDB taxonomy): Bacteria > Pseudomonadota > Gammaproteobacteria > Steroidobacterales > Steroidobacteraceae > CADEED01. The sequence continues at coordinate 11,694 of DATHJZ010000045.1, forward strand.
GATCGAAGAAATCGCTGCCCGCGACGGGCTTGAGCGTCGCCGCCGCCGCCGCGGGGCGCGCGCGCACGGGCAGCTCGGTGAAGCCGCTCGCCTTGATCCCGCGTACCAGTTCTTCCGGATCGCCCTCGAGCAATCCGGCGGCGATCTTCTGCTCGCACTCGACGATGGAAGCGGCGCTCACGAAAACTTCATCGGCGCCCTCGATGCGCTCGCGCACGGCGGGCTTGAGCTTGCGCGAGTCCGCGAGCCACCAAAGATAGATCTGCGTGTCGAGTAGCAGGCGCATGAAATAGCGGGGTAGGGGAGGGCGCTTAGGTAACGGGCGCGAATTCGACCCACGGCCGTTCGAAGTCGTCGGCGATGCGCAGCTTGCCCTTGAGCAAGCCGGGCCGGCGTGGGGTTTCATCGCGGCGCAACGGCACGAGCCGCGCCATCGCCCGGCCGCCTTTGGCGATCAGAACTTCACTTCCCCCCGCGACGTCTTCGACCAGACGCGACAGGTGCGTCTTGGCCTGGTGAATGTTTATCTTCGAGGTCTTCACAGTGAACTTAGTTTAGTTTAGTCTACTCGTCATGGGGAAACTCTTTTTCAGGTGCCTCCGATGAAGTGGCTCGCAACCGCATTGATCGCCATCGTGCTGATGCTTCAGCACCGGCTCTGGCTGTCCGCGGACGGCGTGCGCGAGGTCTCGCGCCTGTCGGATGCGGTCAATACGCAGGCGGCAGAAAACGATGAGCTCGCAGCGCGCAATCAGCAGCTTGTCGCGGAAGTGGCGGACCTCAAGGCCGGCATGTCGGCCATCGAAGAGCGTGCACGCAGCGAGCTCGGCATGATCGGTCGCAACGAAACCTTCTACCAGGTGGTTCCGGTGCTGCCGCGGCGCGCCGCGCCGGCGCGTCCCGAGCAACGCAGGCAGACCGCCGCGCGCTAGCGTCACGCGCTAATCTTCGCCCCTGATGCGTTACTTCCTCGTCATCCCGGCCGCGGGCAGCGGCCGGCGGTTCTCTGCGCATGTGCCCAAGCAGTACGCCGTGCTCGGCGCATCGACGGTCATCGAACACGCGCTCGCGCCGTTCGAATCCGATCCGGATTGCGCCGGCATCGCGGTGGCTATCGCGGCGGATGACACCCTCTGGCCATCCGTCGCCGCCCGTCGCACTCGCCTGGTCGAGACGGCCGAAGGGGGCGAGCAGCGCGCGCACTCGGTGCGCAACGTATTGCGCGCGCTCGTTGCGCGCGTGCGGGACGACGACTGGATCATGGTGCACGACGCCGCCCGTCCCTGTTTTTCCGCCGGGGACCTGGCGTTGCTGAAGAAGGAACTCGCGCCGCACGAAGTCGGCGGGTTGTTAGCGGTGCCGTTGGCGGACACGCTGAAACGCGCCGCTGAAGCGAATGCCGCCGAAGTGGCCGCCACCATCGATCGATCCGGACTGTGGCGCGCGGCGACACCGCAGGTATTCCGCTTCGGTGTACTGCTGCGCGCGCTCGACGCGGCGCTCGCGGCGGATCGCATTCCCACTGACGAGGCGCAGGCGGTCGAATGGGCAGGATTCAGGCCGCGACTCATCGCGGGCCGGGCGGATAACATCAAGGTCACGACGACTGACGACCTCGAGCTCGCCACCGCGATTCTGGCACTGCGCCTGGAGCACAGCTGATGCGTATTGGTTCAGGTTTTGACGTCCATGCCTTCGGCCCGGGAGATTCCATCGTGCTCGGCGGAGTGCGCATCCCGCACACGCGTGGCGTCGTGGCGCACAGCGATGGCGACGTGGTGCTGCATGCATTGTGCGATGCCTTGTTGGGCGCCGCGGGCCTGGGGGATATCGGCATGCACTTTCCGGATACCGATCCGCTTTGGAAGGGCGCCGAAAGCCGGCGCTTCGTCGCCGCCTGCCTCGAGATGCTCAGCGTGCGCAAACTCAAAGTGGGAAACGTGGACATCACGCTGCTGGCCCAGGCCCCGAAAGTCTCGCCCTATCGGCTCGAGATCCGCCGCTCGCTGGCGCAGATGCTGGGAGTCACCGAGAACCAGGTGAACATCAAGGCCACTACCACTGAGCACTTGGGGTTCGTCGGGCGCAATGAAGGCCTCGCGGCGCAAGCTGTCGTGTTGTTAGAGACGGCGCCAGCAAAACCCCCAGAAAATAGTTGATGATCCCCGAGCACTGGCGCCACGCGGCGCTCACGCCGCCGACCGCCTGGGGTGAGCCGCTCGGCACCGGCGTGTTGCGCGCATCCCCTGAAGACTTCGAGGTCGAGGAGATGCTGGGATTCTCCGCGGCCGGCGAGGGCCCACACGCCCTGCTACGCGTGCGCAAACGCGGCGCCAACACAGAATGGGTGGCGCGCGAGCTGGCGCGCGCCGCCGGCTGCAAACCCTTCGAAGTAGGTTTCGCCGGTCTCAAGGATCGCCATGCGGTCACGACGCAGCACTTCACCGTGCCGCGCGGCCAGCGCGCCGCGGAAGAATTCTCCGGGTTGAGCGGCGAGGGATTCGAAGTGCTGACCGCCGCGCCGCACCAGCGAAAGCTGCCGCGCGGCGCGCTCGAGGGCAATCGATTCGTCATCACGGTGCGCGGCCTCGCCTGCGACCTCAACGCGTTACGCGAGCGTTTGGCGGCTATCGGTGCGGGCGGCACTCCCAACTATTTTGGCGCGCAGCGATTCGGCCGCGACGCGGGCAACCTCGCCCAGGTCGTCGCGACCGCCGCGCTGCTCGCGCGCGGCGAGCGGCCTAGATCGCGTGACCGCTCCGCGCAGGGTTTCATGTTGTCTGCGGCGCGCAGTGTCGTCTTCAACGCCATCCTGGCCGAGCGCATCGAGCAACGCACCTGGAACACCCTGCGTGCCGGCGACGTCGCGAATCTGGACGGGCGTGGAAGTGTGTTTGCCGTGCCAGCCGTGGACGCGGAGCTCGAACGGCGCTGTGCGGCGCTCGACGTGCATCCCACGGCGCTGCTGTGGGGCGAGGGCGCATCGCTCGCGAGCGCCGAGGTACTCCTGCTCGAGGAACGGATTGCCGCCGGCTTCCCCGAGGCGCTGGCGGTCATTGCGCAGGAGCGCATGAAATCCGAACGACGCGCGCTGCGCATCCGGGTACGCGATCTCGAGCATGAATACCAGGGCGACGTACTGCGCCTGAAATTCGCGCTGTCCGCGGGAAGCTTTGCGACCACGGTGCTTCGCGAGATCATCGCGCAAGCCGACTCGGGGGAATGAACATGCTCGAAATCACCGACCACTCCGCGACCGCCGACGCTGCGCCTGGCGCTGCGTTCATACGCGAGATCCGGCTGGCGCGTCCGCCGGTGAATGCGCTCAATGTCGACTTGCTGCGCGCGATCAATGCGGCGTTGCCAGCCGCCAAGAGTGCCGCCGCCGTGATCATGACGGGCCAGGCAGGCATCTTCTCCGCCGGACTCGACGTGCGCGGCATGCTCGCGCTCGATCGCGACGCCGTGACGGCGACGTTCGTCGAGTTGTGGCGCGCCGCGCGCGTCCTCGCGATGGCGCCGATGCCGGTGATCTTCGGCCTCACCGGGCATTCACCCGCCGGCGGCACGGTGCTCGCGGTGCAAGGCGATTATCGGGTGATGGCGCAGGGAAATTTTCGTCTCGGCCTCAATGAAGTGCAGGTCGGGCTTTTTCCCGGAGCGCTGATCCACGGTGCGTTCCAGCGCCTCGCGGGTGGTCACGCGGCGCAATTCCTGACGCGCGGTACGCTCATGGATCCCGCGACTGCATTCCGTATCGGCCTGGTCGACGAGCTGTGCGAACCGGCCGAAGTCGTGGCGCGCGCGCTCGCCATGGCGCGCGAGTTCTGCGCGCTGCCGCGCGATGCCATGTTGCGCACGCGCGAGCTCACGCGCCGAGATCTCATCGACCTGTACGGCAAGCCGGGCCAGGACCTGCTGCAGGAGCGTGAGTTCGGCGCGATGGCGACCGAGAAATGGTTCGTGCCGGCGACGCAAGAGCGCCTCAAGCTGGCGTTCACCAAGAAGGGCTAATCGCGCTGCGGCTTTCCACCCGGCTGGTTAGACAGCAACACGTTGATGGCGCCAGTGCCGCCATCCACGCGCCGCGCGGAGGTGAATGCCAGCACGGGCGCGGTCTTGCGCAGGATCATGTTGACGGCAACCTTCAGCACCGGGCCCTTCGGGCCCGAACGCATTCCCTTGCCGTGAATGATGCGCACGCAGCGCAGGTGGTGCGCCAGCGAGTCGGCGAGAAACTCGCGCAATGCTGCCTTGGCCTCATCGACGCGCAGTCCGTGCAGATCGCAGATCTCTTCGACCCGATATTCGCCACGCTTCAGTTTCCTGAGCACATCGTCCTGGACGCCGGCGCGGCGAAACGAAATCTCATCGCCCGTGTCGTTGATCTCGCCTTCCAGGCCCTGCAGGCTTTCCACCAGCACCAGCGCGCGATCGGCGGCCGTGAAGCGTGCGCGCGCCGGCGGTTTGCGCGGCACGGCCGGCACGCGCACGCGTGCCTTGATCGGCTTGACGTCGCGCATGGCCTCACGAAACAGATCCGTGTCCGGATCGGTGCGTTTGCCGCTCAAGCTACCTCCGCGTTGACGCATTGAGTATATTGCGCGCCGGTGCGAATCCTCATATCCAACGACGATGGTTACCGCGCGCGCGGCATCCTCGCACTGCGCGAAGCGCTGCGGGGCCTGGGGGATCTGACGGTCGTCGCGCCGGACCGCAACCGCAGCGGCGCCAGCAATTCACTCACGCTCGAAATGCCGCTGCGTGTGGAAAAAGCCGAAGACGATGTCTATTTCGTCCAGGGCACGCCCACCGATTGCGTGCACCTTGCCATCTCGGGATTGTTTCCTTTCGAGCCGGATATGGTTGCTTCGGGCATCAACGACGGCTCGAACCTGGGCGATGACGTGTTGTATTCCGGAACCGTGGCGGCGGCCACGGAGGGACGGCACCTTGGCAAGCCAGCGGTGGCGTTCTCGCTCCATACCGATGGCCTGCGCGGCGACGCGACGCGTCACTTCGCGACCGGTGCGCATTTCGCCCGGCTAATCGTCGAACGACTGGTCGCAGCACCCCTGGGACGCGCCACCATCCTTAATGTGAATATTCCCAACCTCCCGATCGCCGACGTCAAAGGAATCAAGGTCACGCGGCTCGGCAATCGCCATCGTTCGGAGGCCGTGATCCGGGCGGAAGATCCGCGCGGTCGTCCGGTGTACTGGGTGGGGCCGTCGGGCAAGAGTCAGGACGCAGGGCCCGGCACTGACTTTCATGCCGTGGCGGAGGGCTACGTTTCGGTCACGCCGCTCACGGTCGATCTGACGAACCACGCGGAACTCGAAACCTTGCGCAGCTGGGTCGGCGCGTGATCGGAAACCGCACCGCGGGCATCGGCATGACCTCCGCGCGGACGCGCGACCGCCTCATCCAGCGCCTGCAGGAGCAGGGCATCGCCAATCTCGCCGTGCTCGATCGCATCCGCAATGTGCCGCGCCATATCTTCGTCGACGAGGCGCTTGCGAGCCGCGCGTACGAAGACACGGCGCTGCCGATCGGCTTTCGCCAGACGATCTCGCAGCCTTACATCGTGGCGCGCATGACCGAAGCGCTGCTCGAAGGCGGGCGCAAAGTCGGCAAGGTGCTCGAAGTCGGCACGGGCTGCGGCTACCAGACCGCCGTGCTGTCGCCGCTGGTGAAGAAGATCTATTCCATCGAGCGCATTGCGCCGCTTGCCAAACGCGCCAAGGCCACGCTCAAGGAGCTCGGCATCAAGAACGTGAAGCTCAAGCATGGCGACGGCACCGTCGGCTGGAAATCGCAGAAGCCCTTCGATGGCATTCTCGTCGCCGCGGCACCGCTCGCGGTACCCGAGGCGCTGTTCGCGCAACTGGCTAACAAGGGCAGGTTGATCGTTCCGGTGGGGCCCGAGGGGTCCCAGCAATTGATACGCTTCACCCGCCGCGACGAGATCATCGAGAAAGAAATGCTGGGGCCCGTCGCCTTCGTTCCCATGCTCGGCGGCCTCGCCTGAAATCCTCGCTGCGCCACAGTATTCGAGTAAATTCTCGAATGCGGAATGCTCTCTAAGTATTTGTTTTTGTTAGCGCCCCGCACCGGTATTCTCTAACGAGTTGTGAGCCCATTAGGGTTAAGCCTTGTCAGTCCGCATTTAACATGATTACATGTCGCCGCTTACCGACACCCACGCAGGTTGTGAGGGGTTCCGGATGAAGGCACAGGGGAGAACGGGGAAGTCGCGGCAATAAGAAGAACTCGCCGAATAGAAGAAAAAAAAACTTGCCAGTAATTCGAGTCTGTCAGCTTCGAACCATTGGCCTCGCTAAACAACTTTCTCCCCCTGTGCTTTCACTCGGGTCCCTTCACGGACCCCGTGGATGACAGCAGAATCGCCGCCAGCACCCGACGCTCCTCGCTCACCAGCACGTTGAAGGTGCGGCAGGCCGCGCCGATTTCCATCACCTCGAGACCAATCCTGCGGGTCGCGAATTCGGCGCGCAGCGCGGCGCGCGGAAATTTCTGTCGGGAGCCCGTGGCGAGCACCACGACTTCGGGCGCGAGTTCGAACAGGGGCGACAGATGTTCGACCGTCAGCTCCTCGATCGTACGCGGCGGCCAATCCCGGGTGAGGGTGGCCGCGGTCACGATGCAGCTCACGCGAATGTCTTCTTCTCCAATGGTGACGAAGTCGGCGCCGTAGCGCCGGATCAGGTTGATGCCGGACGTTGGTTGCTGAGTGAATTTCATCGGTCCGTTACGATACCGCCATGCGCAGGCTGACGCTGATTCTCTCCGACCTGTATCTGCCGGAGGAAGCCGGGCGCGATGCCGCTATCCCTGCCGCCCTCGCATTGCCGCATCTCGACTGGCTGTTGCGCTTCGCGCAGGCGCACCGCATCGCCGACTGGCGCCGTTCCCTCGCAGCGGATCTCGGCCGCGCGGATCTGGCGAGGTTGCCGGCCGCGACGTTGGCCGCGCGCGGGATTCTCGACCCGACACAGGGCGAATCCGTATGGCTCGCCACCCCGGTGCGCCTCGAGGCACGTCTCGATCACGTCCGCATGCTCGAACGCGGCTTGCCGCGCCTCGCCGCGGCCGAGCGTGCGGAATGGTGCGAGGAGTTTGCGCGCGCATTCGCGCCCTATGCGTTGCACGACGCCGGTCCGCGCGGGTTTCTGCTGACCGGAATCGCGCCGGCGCAGATCGCGACGGTCGACCCCGCGCGCCTGCTCGATGCGGATATTGCGCCGGCGCTTCCCGCGGGTGTGGCGGCGCGCGAACTGCGGCGGCTCAGCGCGGAAATCGAAATGTGGATGCATGCCGCGCCCATCAATCTCGCGCGGGAACGGGCAAGCCTGCCGCGTTTGTCGTCATTGTGGTTGTGGGGCGGCGGACCGGACGCACCCGCACCGCCCGAAGCCTCACCACCGCCCGCGGCACATTCGCTGCTCAAATTTCACGGTGACGATCCCGCGATCGCCGGTATTGCGCGAGCCGTGAGCGGCGCGTTGCCCGCCGCTGTGCCGGCCCGATTCGATGCCGTGCGCGAGCTACCCGATCGGGTCATCGTCGAACTGACGCCGATGAACGGCGCCAGCAGCGAATCGTTGTCGGCACTCGACGTTGCTTGGTTCGCCCCGGCGCGCGCTGCGTTGAGCAAGGGCACGTTGCCCGTGCTGGACATCGTCGCCAACGATCGATGGTTCCGCACCGTGGCACGGTCCGGATGGCGCTTCTGGCGCCGGCGGATCTCGTGGCTCGCGCGGCTCGGGCAACCGCACCGTCAATCAAAGGCATAATCGCGCTTCATGCAACTGGTCATCGAACGCCGCGCGGCCAATCAAAACGAAATCGCCGATGCGAAACTGCATCCGGTGCTGCGTCGTGCCTACGCGGCGCGGGGCGTGCGCGATTCGGCCGACCTGTCGCTCACGCTGGATCGATTGGTGCCGGTGGGGTCGCTCGAGAGCATCGATGCCGCGGTGGCGCTGATCCTCGAACATCGCGAGCGGCGCATCCTGGTGATTGGCGATTTCGATGCCGATGGCGCCACCAGCACGGCATTGATCGTGCGTTCCTTGCGCGCCTGGGGTTTTGCCAGCGTCGAGTTCCTGGTTCCCAACCGGTTCGAGTTTGGTTATGGGCTCACGCCCGAGATCGTCGGTATCGCCGCCGAGCGCGCGCCCTCACTCATTATTACTGTCGACAACGGCATCTCCAGCAACGCGGGCGTTACGGCCGCGCGCGCGCGCGGCATCCAGGTCCTGATCACCGACCATCATCTGCCGGGCGCCGAATTGCCCGCCGCGGATGTGATCGTGAATCCCAACGTACCGGGCAGCCGCTTCGGGTCGCGCGCGCTGGCGGGCGTGGGCGTGGCGTTCTACGTCATGGCGGCGGTGCGCCGCGAGCTCGACGCGCGCGGCACGATCGTCATGCCTCCGGTCACCGATTTCCTGGACCTCGTTGCGCTCGGCACGGTCGCGGATCTCGTGCCGCTCGACGTCAACAATCGCGTGCTCGTGTCGCAGGGTATTCGCCGCATTCGCGCCGGCCGCGCGGTAGCCGGAATCCGTGCGTTGCTGGCGATCGGCAACCGCAGCGTGCCGGCGCTCACCGCCGCGGATCTGGGATTCACGATCGGTCCGCGACTGAATGCCGCCGGACGCCTCGATGACATGTCGATCGGCATTCGCTGCCTGCTGGCGGATACCGAGACGGAAGCGCTGGCGCTGGCGACGCGCCTCGACCAGCTCAACACCGAGCGGCGCGAGATCGAAGCGACGATGCAGGGCGCGGCGCTCGCCGCCGTCAACGGGATGCGCGAGCCGGGCGATGGCGCGCGCCACGGTGTTTGTCTGTTCGATCCGAGCTGGCACCAGGGCGTGGTGGGGTTGGTGGCGAGCCGCATCAAGGATCGCGTCCGCCGTCCCGTGATTGCGTTCGCACGCAATGCCGACGGTAGTCTGCGAGGCTCGGCGCGTTCGGTGCAGGGGATTCACATCCGCGACGTGCTCGACGGCGTCGCGACGCGTCACCCGGATCTCATCAGCCGTTTCGGCGGGCATGCGATGGCGGCCGGGTTGTCGATCGACGAGAAACACCTCGATGCGTTCGCGCAGGCGTTCGATGAAGAAGTGGCGCGTTGGCGCGACCCGTCCATCCCATCGAACCGCGTCGAGACCGACGGCGAGTTGTCGAGCGACCAGATCGCGCTCGAAACGGCCCAGGCGCTGCGCGAAGGCGGCCCGTGGGGCCAGGCGTTTCCGGAACCCTGCTTCGATGGCGTGTTCGCGGTCAAGAACGCGCGCGTCATCGGCGACAAGCACCTGAAGATGTGGCTCACCACGGCCGACCAGGCGCGCAGCTTCGATGCCATCGCGTTCAATTTCAAAGGCGCGGACGAGAACCCGCCGCTGCCCGATGGCGACGTCCGGCTGGTGTACCGGCTCGACATCAACGAATACAAGGGCGAGCGCCGCCTGCAACTGCTCGTGGACCATCTACTGCGATGAATTCGCCGACCGCTAACTACACCATCCGACCGGGCAATCCGCTCGATGCGGCGGTGCGCACCCTGATCGCCGAGCTCGACGCCTTCAACAGCGCGCTGTATCCGTCGGAGAGCAATCATTTCGACCCGCCGGAGGCCCTGGCGGGCGCCAAGAGCGTATTCCTGGTGGTCGAGCAGGAAGGCGAACTGGTCGGCTGCGGCGCGGCCAAGAACTGCGGCGGCTGGGCGGAATTGAAGCGCATGTACCTCAAACCGAAAGTGCGGGGCGGCGGCATTGCGCTGGCAATGCTGGTCAAGCTGCTCGACTGGGCACGCGCGGAAGGGTTGCCATTGGCGCGGCTGGAAACCGGCAATGTCAGCGTGGGCGCGCTCAAGCTCTATCGGCGCGCGGGATTCAAGGAGATCCAGGCATTTCCCCCGTACAAACCCGACCCGTTGTCGATATTCATGGAGCGGCCGCTCAAGTAGACTCCGCGCCCATGGAAATCAACATGCTGAAACGGCAGCTCAAAGATCTCGAGGAACGTATGTTTTCCTTGAGGGGGTTTCTTTGAGTACGACCATAAGAAAGAGCGGCTAGAAGAAGTCAGCCGCGAACTCGAAGACCCCGCAATCTGGAACAAGCCGGAGCGCGCCCAGGAACTGGGCAAGGAACGCGCCCGTCTCACCACCGAGCTCGCCGACATGGACAAGGCGACCGGCGCAGTCACATCCGCCTCCGAACTGCTGGAACTCGCGGAAGGCGAGAACGACGAGTCCATGGCGCGCGAGATCGAGCGCGACACTGCCAAACTCGAGACCGACGTGCGCAAGCTCGAATTCAAGCGCATGTTTCGCGGCGAGATGGATTCGCACAACGCTTTTCTCGATATTCAAGCCGGCGCCGGCGGTACCGAAGCGCAGGACTGGGCGCAGATGCTGCTGCGCATGTATCTGAAATGGGCGGCGGCGCGCGGCTTCGACGCCGAAGTCATCGACTCGCAGCCAGGTGAAGTCGCCGGCATGAAGAGCGCCACGATCGAGATCAAGGGTGAATACGCCTACGGCTGGCTGCGCACCGAGATCGGCGTGCATCGCCTCGTGCGCAAGTCGCCGTTCGATTCGGGCAACCGTCGCCACACCTCATTCGCGTCGGTATTCGTGTCACCCGAAGTCGATGACGACATCAAGGTCGATCTGAACCCGGCCGACATCAGGATGGATGTGTATCGCTCGAGCGGTGCCGGCGGTCAGCACGTCAACAAGACGGAATCCGCGGTACGGTTGACGCACGAACCCACCGGTCTGGTCGTGGCCTGTCAGAACGAACGCAGCCAGCACAAGAATCGCGCGACGGCAATGAAGATGCTGAAAGCCAAGTTGTACGAACTGGAATTCAACAAGCGCAATGCGGCTGCCAAGGTCCTGGAAGATTCGAAGAGCGACGTGAGCTGGGGCAACCAGATCCGCTCCTACGTGCTCGACCAGTCGCGCATCAAGGATCTGCGCACCGACGTCGAGATCGGCGACACCAACAAGGTGCTCGACGGGCACCTCGATCCATTCCTCGAAGCATCGCTGAAGGCGGGACTGTGAGCGAAGACCCCAAGCGGCCTGAAGAAGGCAAACCCGATGAGAACAAACTGATCGCCGAGCGCCGCGCGAAGCTCACCGCATGGCGCGAAACCGCGAAGGCTGCCGGCATTCCGGCGTTCCCAAACGACTATCGACGCGACGTGCTCGCAACACTGCTGGCGGCCGAATATGGCTCTCGGCCGCCCGAGTGGTTCCAGGCGAACCCGCTACGCGTACACGTTGCGGGCCGCATGATGTTCCAGCGCATCATGGGCAAGGCGAGTTTCGCCAAGCTGCAGGACCGCACCGGCCAGATCCAGATTTTCCTGCAGCGGGATCTGCTCGGGGAATCGTACGAGGCGTTCAAGAAGTACGACGTCGGCGACATCCTCGCGGCCACCGGCACGTTGTTCAAGACGAAAACCGGTGAGTTGTCGGTGCGCGTCGACGAGTTGCGGCTGCTCACGAAGAGCCTGCGGCCGCTGCCCGACAAATGGCATGGCATGGCCGATGTCGACACGCGTTACCGCCAGCGCTACGTCGATCTCATCGTCAACGAACAGAGCCGCAATGTTTTCATCACGCGCAACCGCATCCTGCGGTACCTGCGCGATTTCCTCGACTCGATGGATTTCCTCGAAGTCGAGACGCCGATGCTGCAGACCATCCCGGGCGGCGCGGCCGCGCGGCCGTTCAAGACGCACCACAACGCGCTCGACATGGACATGTTCCTGCGCATCGCGCCGGAGCTGTTCCTCAAGCGCCTGACGGTCGGCGGTCTCGAACGCGTGTACGAGATCAATCGCAATTTCCGCAACGAGGGTGTGTCGACGCGGCACAACCCCGAATTCACGATGCTCGAGTTGTACGTGGCCTATGCCGACTACAACGACCTGATCGTGATGATCGAGCGCGCGATGCAGGGTCTCGCAGACGTCCTCTATGGCAGCCGCAAGCTCACCTATCAGGGAAGGGCATACGACCTCGACCGGCCGTTCCGGCGCGTGACGGTCATCGACGCAGTGGCGGAGCACGTCGCGGGCTTCGACCTGAACCGCGCGCGCGACGTCGACTATCTACGGCAGATGTGCACGCACAGCGGCATCACGTTCAAGCCCGGCGATGGCGCCGGCAAGCTGCAGACCGCGCTGTTCGAAAAACATGCCGAAGACACGTTCCTCGACCCCACCTTCGTCTATGCCTATCCGACCGAGGTGAGCCCGCTGTCGCGGGCGAATGACAGCGATCCGTTCCTCACCGACCGCTTCGAGTTTTTCATCGCCGGACGCGAGATCGCCAACGGCTTCTCGGAGTTGAACGACGCCGAAGACCAGGCCGCGCGTTTCCGCGCGCAGGTCGAGCGCAAGGACGCCGGCGACGACGAGGCCATGTACTACGACGCCGACTACGTGCGCGCGCTCGAGTACGGCATGCCGCCGACCGCGGGCCTGGGCGTGGGCATCGATCGCCTCGTGATGTTCTTCACCGACACTCCATCGATCCGCGATGTGCTGTTGTTCCCGCACATGCGGCCCGAGTCCGACTAGTGGATACACCGCGAACCGAGGCGCCCATTGGCGTGTTCGATTCGGGCGTCGGTGGACTCACCGTGCTGCGCGCATTGATCGCCGAATTGCCGCACGAGGATTTTCTCTATCTCGGCGATACCGCGCGGCTGCCCTACGGCACCAAGAGTCCCGCGACCGTGGCACGTTATTCGGTGCGCGCGGCCGAGGTCCTGGTGGAGCGCGAGATCAAGGCGCTGGTCGTGGCCTGCAATACCGCGTCGGCCAGCGCGCTGCCGCCGCTGCGCGAACGCTTTCCGACCCTGCCCGTGATCGGCGTGATCGAGCCCGGCGCGCGCGCTGCCTGTGAAGCCTCGCAAAGTGGCCGCATCGCCATCCTGGCGACGGAAGGAACGGTGCAGGGCGGCGCCTACAAACGCGCGATCGAAGCGCTGCGTCCCGAAGCGCAGGTCACGCAGATCGCCTGCCAGATCTTCGTCGCACTGGCGGAAGAAGGCTGGAGCGAGGGCTCGGCCGTCGATGCGACCGCCGAGCGATATCTTGCGCACCTCGATGCGCGGGTCGATACCGTGGTGCTCGGATGCACGCATTTTCCCTTGCTCGCCGACGCGATCGCGCGGCAATTGGGACCGGCGCGGCGCATCGTCGATTCGGCGGCGACCACGGCGCGTGCCGCACAACGTACTCTCGCGACACGCCAGCTGACGCGCGGCACTCGCGGTGGATTGCTGCGCCTGCTGGCCACCGATAGTCCAGAACGGTTCGCGCGCGTGGGCGCGCGCTTCCTGGGCTCGTCGATCGCCGCCAAGAGCGTCGAAGCAATCGACCTTTAGATACTTTCCATAAGACGGTTACACTTGGCGCCCCGGCACGCGGGCGTCCGGACAAGAAAAAGGGAAGGCCTGGATGAGAGAAAGATCAGGAGTCGCACACGACCGCGCCGTCATGCCGCTGCGCGTGGGTTTCGCGGACACACTTTCGGGCCAGATGCACTTTCGTGCCTGCGGCGCCGGACCGGACATCGTGCTGCTGCCCTGGCCGCCCTCGAGCGGCCGCATGTACGAGCAGATCATGCCGCACCTGGCGCGCGCGGGTTTTCGCGCCATCGCCTTCGATCTCGCCGGCACCGGGCGTTCGCACAAGAACTGCCGCGGCTGGACCGTGCAGCAATACGCCGCCGATGTGCTCGAGGCCTGCGGTTCGCTGCACACGGTTCCTTACACGGTGATCGGCGGACGCTTCGGCGCCGCGGTGGCCGTCGAGATGTTGTTGACCTCGCCGACGCAGGTGACCGGCGCCGTGCTCGACGGCGTGCCCGGGCTCGCGCCCGAAGAGCTGCGCAAGATGAACGCGCCCACCACAGGGCTCTCGCCGAAACTCGCGGACGATGCCGGCTATCGCAGTTTCGCGTTCGATGTCAGTGTGCGCACGCTCAAGGATTGGGATCCGAGCTTCGAGCTCACGCAGGAATCGCTGCCACTGGTTTATGAACTGATGCGCGATTACCTCGAGCTCGGCTACGAGGCGATCGCCGCCGGCGCCGAGGCCGATGCCCGCGGTGGCAAACCCACCTATGACGTGCTGGCGCGTCTCGGTGAGGTGTCGCAGCGCGTGCTGGTGATGACCTCGGATACCGACACCTTCGCACCGGCGTATCAGCGCGCGCTCGAACGCGCGCGCAATTCGCGCGGTCACAAGTTCGAAGGCAATCACCCGATGTTCAATCCGGCGCGCACCGCCGAATACGCGCAAGTCCTGGTGACGTTCGCGCGCCGCTGAAGATTCAGGCGGGCAGAGGGTAGGGCAGCGGCAGCGGTCCTTCCACCAGCGCGCCCGCATCGGCAGAGGTCACCCGATCGACGGCACCGCCTTCCGCTTCCTGGCTGACCGCATACGGTCCCACCGCCAGCAATTCCTGCCCCGTCGCCACGGCTGCGACGCGCACGATCGAAAGCGTGCGCCCGTCGGCGCTGCGCGCCGGGTCGCCCGCGCGCAATGGCACGGCGGCAGCGGTGAACCAGCGCTGCAGGCGGCGCTTCACGCGGCCGCGGTAGTGAGAGCGGGCGATGACTTCCTGTCCCGTGTAGCAACCCTTGTCGAAATCGATCGCGCCTAACAGGTCGAGGTTCAGCATCTGCGCGACGAACGCTTCGGTGGTTGCCGCGTACACCTGCGGCAATCCTTCTGCCACGTCCGCCGCCTGCCAGCTCCCGGCGGCCGCGTCGGCAAAATTGAATTCGTCGAGCCGCGGCGCGGGCACTAACAACAGCCGGCGCGTGCCCCATTCGATCGACGGAAAGCCGGGCGACGTAGATCCGGCGACCTCCGCAGTGGCACCGACGACGCTCAGCGCATCGCCGACTTCTTCGATCCTGAGCTTCGCGCGCAGCACGTACTTGCGCAGGCGCTGCGCGACCGCGGCGGCCAATTCCGCCGGCAGCACCGCGAACAGTTCGTCGCTCGCGGCGCGCGCGACGGCCAGCAGCGCGACCACGCGCCCCTGCGGGTTGTGCAGCCCCGCGAGCGTCGATGCACCCACGGGCAACTTCTCGATG
>DATHJZ010000046.1:0-6711 GCA_035286365.1 Steroidobacteraceae bacterium
TCACCGACAACGTGAACTCGATGGCCGGAAATCTCACCGGCCAGGTGCGCAACATCGCCGAGGTGACCACGGCGGTCGCGAATGGCGACTTGAGCCGCAAGATCACGGTCGACGTGAATGGCGAAATCCTGCAGCTCAAGCAGGCCATCAATACCATGGTGGACCAGCTGCGTTCATTCGCGTCCGAAGTGACGCGCGTGGCACGCGAAGTGGGCACCGACGGAAAGCTCGGCGGCCAGGCCGAAGTGCAGGGCGTGTCGGGCGTGTGGAAGGAGCTCACCGACAACGTGAATTCCATGGCGTCCAACCTGACCAACCAGGTGCGCAATATCGCCGAGGTGACGACCGCGGTCGCCAAAGGCGACCTGTCCCGCAAGATCACGGTGGACGTGCGCGGTGAAATCCTGCTGCTGAAAGAAACGATCAATACGATGGTGGACCAGTTGAACGGCTTCGCGGCCGAAGTGACGCGCGTGGCGCGCGAAGTAGGCACGGAAGGAAAACTCGGCGGTCAGGCGACGGTGACCGGCGTTGCCGGCACCTGGAAGGACCTGACCGACTCCGTGAACGCGATGGCGACGAACCTTACTTCACAGGTTCGCAATATTGCAGAGGTAACGACCGCGGTAGCGAGGGGTGACCTCTCTCGCAAGATCACGGTGGACGTGCGCGGTGAAATCCTCGAGCTCAAGGAAACCATCAACACGATGGTCGACCAGCTCAATTCCTTCGCGGCCGAAGTGACGCGCGTGGCGCGCGAGGTCGGCACCGAGGGCAAGCTCGGCGGCCAGGCGAACGTGAAAGACGTCTCGGGCGTGTGGAAGGATCTCACCGAAAACGTCAACGTGATGGCTAACAACCTCACCGACCAGGTGCGCGGCATCGTCAAAGTGGTGACCGCGGTCGCCATGGGCGATCTGCGTCAGCGCCTCACGGTCGAATCGAAGGGTGAAGTCGCGGCACTCGGCGAAACCATCAACTCCATGACCGGCACGCTTGCCATCTTCGCCGACCAGGTGACATCAATGGCGCGCGACGTGGGTGTGGAAGGCCGCCTCGGCGGCCAGGCGCACGTGGCTGGCGCGTCCGGCACGTGGAAGGACCTGGTCGCGAACGTGAACATGCTCGCG
The DNA here is from genome assembly GCA_035286365.1 of Steroidobacteraceae bacterium. GTDB lineage: Bacteria > Pseudomonadota > Gammaproteobacteria > Steroidobacterales > Steroidobacteraceae > CADEED01. The sequence continues at coordinate 1,131 of DATHJZ010000046.1, forward strand.
GCCAACCTGACGACCCAGGTGCGTGCCATCGCCGAAGTGGCCACCGCCGTGACCAAGGGCGACCTGACGCGTTCCATTCAGGTCGAAGCGCGCGGCGAAGTGTCCGACCTCAAGGACAACATCAACGCGATGATCCACAACCTCCGTCACACGACGGAGCGCAACACCGAGCAGGACTGGCTCAAGACCAATCTCGCGAAGTTCAGCCGCATGATGCAGGGCCAGCGCGACCTCGTGACGCTCGGTGAGTTGCTGCTGGCCGAATTCGCGCCGCTTGTGCAGGCGCACCAGGGTGTCATCTACATCGTCGGCTACGAAGACGGTCAGCGTTACCTGAAGCAGTTGGCGAGTTACGCGGACGTGCGCGATTCCGCCGAGCCGCGCCGCTATCGATTCGGTGAAGGCTTCGTGGGCGAATGCGCCGTCCAGCGCCAGCGCCTGTTGCTGGCGCGCGTCCCGCCCGATTCGATCCGCCTGGGATCGGGCCTGGTCGAAACACAGCCGCGCAACGTCATCGTACTGCCGGTGTTGTACGAAGGCGAGATCAAGGCGGTGATCGAGCTAGCCTCGATGTACGAATTTACGGCGCCGCACCTGGCGTTCCTCGAGCAGCTCACCGGCTCCATCGGCGTGGTGCTGAACACCATCGAAGCCACGATGCGCACCGAGGGCCTGCTCAAGCAGTCGCAGGAACTCGCCGGCGAATTGCAGGCGCAGCAGGTCGAGCTGCAGACGACCAACGAAGAGATGGCCACCAAGGCCCGACTGCTCGCCGAGCAGAACGCGGAAGTGGAGCGCAAGAACCAGGAAATCGAGCAGGCCCGCAAGGCGTTGGAGGAAAAGGCGGCAGAGTTGGCGCTCACATCGCGCTACAAGACCGAGTTTCTCGCAAACATGTCGCACGAGCTGCGCACGCCACTCAACAGCATCCTGATCCTGGGCCAGCAGTTGTCCGAGAATCCGGAGAACAATCTCAGCGCCCGACAGGTGGAGTTCGCCAAGACCATCCATGCGGCCGGCACAGACCTGCTGAACCTCATCAGCGACATTCTCGATCTGTCGAAGATCGAATCCGGCACTGTGACCGTGGAGAGCGAAGAGCTCGCGTTCTCGCAGCTGCGCGAGACCATCGAGCGCAACTTCCGCCACGAAGCGGAGTCGCGCCATCTGACGTTCACGGCCGACTTCGATCCGCGACTGGGTCGCACGATGGTCACGGACGCGAAGCGTCTCATGCAGATCGTCAAGAACCTGCTGTCCAACGCGATGAAGTTCACCGCGCAGGGCAGCGTGCGTTTACATGTCGGCCCGGCGATGCTGGGCTGGACGGCGGATCATCCGGTGCTGTCGACCGCGAAGAACGTCATCGAGTTCTCCGTCACGGATACCGGCATCGGCATCTCGGCGGAGAAGCAACGCATCATCTTCGAGGCATTCCAGCAGGCAGATGCCGGTACCGCGCGCAAATACGGCGGTACGGGTCTCGGCCTCGCCATCAGCCGCGAGCTCGCGCACCTGCTGGGTGGCGAGATCCGCCTCAAGAGCTCGCCCGGCGCGGGCAGCACGTTCACGCTTTATCTTCCCATGGCCTACCAGGGGGCGGCCTACGGCCGCGGCAATGCGCCGTTCCTGGCGAAGCAGCCGTCGGCCGCGCTGCCGGTGCTGCCCGCTCCGCACATCGAGAAGGTCGGAGACGACCGCGAATCGATCGAGGAGGGCGACAGCACGGTGTTGATCGTCGAGGACGAGCCGCGCTACGCGAAGATGTTGCTGGAGGCGGCGCACGGCAAGGGCTTCAAGGTTCTGGTGGCGCAGAACGGCGCCGATGCTCTCTCGCTGGCGCGCAAGTTCCACCCGCGCGCCATCACGCTCGATGTGTTCCTGCCCGACATGCTCGGCTGGACCGTGCTCAACCAGTTGAAGCACGACCCGACGACGCGTCACATCCCGGTGCAGGTATTGACGGTGGAAGAGGAGCGTCAGTACGGACTGGAGCGCGGTGCGTTTTCGTTCATGACCAAGCCCTCGACCGTCGAAGGCCTGCGGTCGGTGTTCGAGCGCATCCAGGAATTCATCGCGCCGCGCGTACGCGAGCTGCTGGTGATCGAAGACGATGCCGCGGAACAGATGAGCATCGCCGCGTTGATCGGCGCGGACGACATCAATATCTCGAAGGCGGCCAGCGGGGCAGAGGCCCTGGCGCTACTTCGACAGAAAAAGTTCGACTGCGTCATTCTCGATCTCAAGCTGCCCGACATTTCGGGCTTCGAGCTGCTGTCGGAGATCCAGCTCGACGAGCGCCTGCGCGACATGCCCATCGTCGTGTTCACCGGGCGCGAACTGACGCAGGAGGAGGAAACCGAATTGCGCCAGCGCGCGAAGAGCATCGTGCTCAAGGGCGTGCAGTCGCCCGAGCGGCTGCTCGATGAGACCGCGTTGTTCCTGCACCGGGTGATCACCGACCTGCCAGAGCCCAAGCAGCGCATGATCGAGAAGCTGCACGACAGCGACGAACCGCTGCGCGACCGCAAGGTGCTGGTGGTCGACGACGACGTGCGCAACATCTTCGCACTCAACAGCCTGCTGGAGCGGCATGGCATGAACGTCATCACCGCCACGAACGGGCAGGACGCGATCGGACTGCTCGCGCAGCATGCGGACGTGTCGCTGATCCTGACCGACGTCATGATGCCGGAGATGGACGGCTACGAAACCATGCGGCGCATCCGCGAAATCCCCGCCTTCCGCTCGCTGCCCATCATCGCGCTGACCGCCAAGGCGATGAAGGGCGATCGCGAGAAATGCCTGACGGCAGGCGCTTCCGACTACGTTGCCAAGCCCGTGAACACCACCCAGCTGCTGTCGCTGGTACGCATGTGGCTGCAACCGTAGGGACACACATCAATGAACGCCTCCGTCCCTGCCATTCCCCACGGTCATGATGCCGCCAACATCCTGATGGTGGACGATCAGCCTGCGCGCCTTCTGACCTACCGGGCGATCCTCGAACCGCTGGGCCACAACCTGGTGGCGGTAAACTCCGGCCTCGAAGCGCTCGAGGCGCTGATGAAGCAGGACTTTGCGGTGGTGCTGCTCGACGTGAAGATGCCGGGCATGGACGGATTCGAGACCGCGGCGCTGATTCACGATCATCCGCGCTTCGAGACCACGCCGATCATTTTCGTCACCGGCGTGCACGTGACCGAGTTCGACCGGTTGAAGGGATACAAGGCCGGCGCCATCGACTACGTGTACATCCCGGTGGTGCCGGAGATCCTGCGCAGCAAGGTCGCGGTGCTGATCGAGCTCGATCGCCAGCGCCGCGCGCTGCAAAACGTCAACCGACAATTGGCGGAGTCCAACCGCAACCTCGAAGAGGCCAACTTCGCGCTGCAGTCGGAGAAGACGCGCGAGCTCGAGGAGATCAACGGGCACCTGCAGAAGGTGAACGAAGAGCTGCTGCGGTCCAACCAGTGGCTGGAGACCGAGATTCGCGAACGCGTGCGCGCGGAGAATTCGCTCAAGGATGCGGTGGTCAAGCGCGATGAGTTCCTCGCGATGCTGTCGCACGAATTGCGCAATCCGCTTTCGCCGTTGCGCAACGCCTCGCACATGCTGATGCAGGGCGAGACGCAGGACCCGAAGATCATCTGGTCGCGCGGCGTGATCGCGCGCCAGTTGAAGCACATGATCCGGCTCGTCGACGACCTGCTGGACGTGTCGCGCATTGCGCGCGGCAAGATCGTGCTGGTGAGCGAGGCGGTGCCGATCGCGGATGTGATCGCCGCGGCCGTCGAAACCGTCCAGCCGCTGCTCGACCAGAAGAAGCAGCACCTGGAGATCGATGCGGCGGATGCGGCGCTGACGGTTCGCGGAGATCCGGTGCGCCTCGCGCAGGTGGTCGGGAACCTGCTGCACAACGCGGCCAAGTACACCGGCGACGGCGGGCAGATCGTGCTCGCGACGCGCGCGCATGCAGGTCGCGCGGAGATCGTCGTACGCGACAGCGGCATCGGTATTTCGCAGGAGTCGCTGCCGCGCATTTTCGAGCTGTTCACGCAGATCCCGAGCGAGCGTACATCGACCAGCGGCGGCCTCGGAATCGGGCTGGCGCTGGTGCGCGCGCTGGTGGAGTTGCATGGCGGCGAGATCAATGTCGTGAGCAGCGGTGCCGATCAGGGCAGCGAATTCACCGTGCGGTTGCCGTTGTTCGAGGCGGATGGCGCCGCGCGCGAAGTGGGGCAAACAAAACAGGGGAAAGTGGCAGTCATGCAGGTACGTCGTAACATTCTCATTGCCGATGACAATCAGGATGCCTTGGAGAGCCTGGCGCTCATGTTGCGAATGGAAGGCCATGAAGTGACTTGCGCGTCGGATGGCGAGGAAGCGCTGGCGCTCGCGGGGCAAAGGAAGCCTGAGATCGTGGTGCTCGACGTCGGGATGCCCAAGCTCGATGGTTGTGAGGTCGCGCGGCGGATTCGCGCGGAGAGCTGGGGCCGCGGCGCAATTCTGGTGGCCCTCACGGGGTGGGGGCAGGATGTGGATCGCCGCCGCTCGCGTGAAGCAGGGTTCGATATGCATCTGGTGAAGCCGGTGGATCCCGCGACGCTGTGCGACATGTTGGTCGCGCAGTAGAGGGGACATTCCTGGTTTTTGTTGCGCGCGAGCAATAGGTCCTGATGTAGAGGGGACATTCCTGGTTTCACCGTACTTGCGCAACAGTTGTTAGCCGACGCGAGTCCGGGGACGGCCCGAGGTTCCAACTGACGATTGCATTCCGAGCGCTTGCGTCGCGCATGCCACCCAGCTTTCAGAACCGATCGGACGCTGCCGGTTGATGCTTGCGCGCAGCGACTCCAGCTCCTCCGGAGTTTGCGGCTCGTTAACTAGCTGTGCCCAATCCGTGGGAAGTGGCACGGGCGACGCATGCGGCATGGCCAACGGATGCTCGCGCAGCCGCCAGTGCAAACTACCCCAAGGCCAGTCCTCCGCACGGCTAACCAGTCGCGCGCGGAGTGCATTGCGCTCCACGTATCGCATCACGATGAGCAGGTGATTGTCACGTTGGACCGCGGAGGCTCTGAACCGGCCTTGCCAGAGCCGCCCTCCTGTCTGGTATTTCCTGTGATGCCGGCCGACGTGGCTCGTGAATAGCCAATGCATCCAGCGCGCAAGGTCGCGATCAGCTGCCGGTTGAAGTACCAGGTGAACGTGGTTCGGCATCAGGCAGGCCGCAAGCAGCGCGACCGGATTTCGCAATTGAGCCGCGGCGATCAGCCCGACGAATGCTGCGTAATCTGAGTAGTCATGAAAGATGCGCGCCTTGTTGTTGGCGCGATTGATCACGTGGTAGCAATAACCAGCGGCGATGCCGCGAGCTGTCCTTGGCATCCGCGCAATTTATCGTTCGGTCGGCGTCGCGCGCGCCAGCAGAAACTGACGCAAACGCGCGGATTCATACAACGGGTAACAGGCGGTCGTTGCCGCAGCGCGACCAAACTGCTGAAAACCCGGAATGTCCCCTTTGATGTATTCTTCGCGCCACTGCTGGGGAGGCGGTTCACCATGGCGCTCTATGCGT
>DATHJZ010000047.1:0-6683 GCA_035286365.1 Steroidobacteraceae bacterium
GGCTCGCGCCGCCCGTAACGATGTTCTGGTGACATTCGCGGCAGGACTGCGCGTTGTAGGTAGGCCCAAGTCCGTCCGCGATGCCTTCAACCTCTTCGAATATGAACTTGTTGTCGTTGAAAGAACGCAGCGGTACGACCGTATCCTCGTTGATCGTGTTTGCCGCCGGGCCCTGCGGATCGAATCCATTGGTGCGATTGTCGAAGCCGGTTGGTGCTTCGCGGAACGTGCCGCGCGATATCGGTTCCGGCGTGACCGCCTGGATGCCGGTGGCCGGTGCCTCAGTCGTACTCGTTTCGGGATCGACCCGCAGTGTCGAAACGCTGAAACGATGGAATTCACCGCTCGGCACGGCCATCGCCGGTGGTTGATCCGGTTGCTGGCCGATCGAATCCGGGCTGATGCCGATGGTCGATAGCGCGGTCAACGCGCCGACGATCGCGGCTGTAGATAGTCCACGATGAACATTCATGAGTATCTCCCTTATCCCTGGAAGAAGTTGTGCGCTGAGGAACTCGCCGTTGGCGGTTCCTTTTCCTTTCCCTTGTCTAGCGCAAAGGACGATCCTCTTGTAGGAGGAATCTCTCAACGGAGGTTGTGAAAACTGCGCGGCGCGCGCAGCGTCGCAATTAGGCGACCGGAGTTGTTGCGTCGAGCGCAGCGACGGCGCGGCGCGGCGCGAAGTGACGGAAACTTTCCACGATGAATTCGCGCAGCTCGCGGGCGCTGTTGCCGCGCGACATGTCGAATGCGATCCAGCCATTGGACCCTGAGTAGGCGGGAATCGAGAAGCGCGGATCCATTTCGAGCGGCCCCTGGCGTTCGATGCCGACCCAGAAAGATGCGGTGAGGCCTTTGCCGTAGTCGTACAGGTTCAGAAAACTGCGCTTGCCGGTGCGCCAGGAGACCGAACCCATCTGCGTGCCTTCGTCGGTTTCGGGCAACGCGGCGCAGATTCCGCGCAACGTCTTGAGTGCCTTTTGCGCTTTCGGCGCGAGCAGCCGATCGATGTCCGCGGGTTTCATCTTTGTGTCCGGCGGTGCAATCACCGGCGGCCTTGCAATGCGTGCCACGAGCTTGGGCGAAGAACTGTTCATGTACGCCATGTGGACGAGCTCACACACGCGCTTCCACGACATGCCGCGGTTGAGCTCGACGCCGATCCAGCCCGACGGCCCCACGTAGGGCGGCTTGTAGAGGTGCTTCGAGGACGCCAGCAGGCGGGACTGCTCGAGCGCGGGCGTGTTGAGCCACAGCGCCACGTGCCCGTCGCCGTGATGATTGAGCGCGAACACGGCGAACACCTTGCCCTTGCGCGCGCCCTCCCGCGCACGAAAATTAGGCGAGCCGTGCGATTCGAACTCCTCGGCGGCCGGAAACGCGAGACACAGCTCGCGCACCGCCTGCGGGATGGTGCGCGCGCGTTTGTCAGCCATCGCAGCCCTTGAGCTTCGCCTGATCGAAACCTTTGCCGAAATTGAACACGAACACCGGGCCGAGCTCGATCACCTGCTTCGCGGTCGCAAGGTGGATCGACACGCTGCCCTTCTTTTCCGGCAACGTCGCGGTCGCCACGCGATGCGCGCAGTAACTTTTCCACTCACCTGTAATGGGCGTCGTGAAATCGAGCGTGGATGTGTAGGGCGCACCGGCCAACTGCACCCGCGCGGACAACGAGCTGCCGCCCTCGGCGGCCTCCTCCGCGCGCGCGTAGTACATGAGCATGACCACGTCGCCCTGATTGATGGCGCCCTGCACCGGTGAACTGGCCTGCACGTCCCAGGGATTCGCTCCCTTGTTGGCCTTGATGCGAAACGCGTGCTCGCCGGGTATCCCTTTGACCTCGAAATACTTGGCCTTGGGCTTGTCTGGCTGCACGTTCCAGACGCCATTCGAATCGTTGTTGACCGTTTTCGTCCAGATATCGATGTCCTGAGCAACTGCGGCGACGGTTCCCAATGCGAAGCCAGCGAGTAGCAGACCTGAGAGCTTCATGCGATCCCCCTGTGATCAGCGTCTGTGCGCTTTTTTTTGCCTATTCTTTTGGATCTACTATTTTCAAGTACTTGTCAAAGAAACTCATGGTGCGGCTCCACGCGAGGGTGGCCGCCTCTGCGTTGTAGCGCGCCGCGGTCGAATCGTTGTTGAAGCCGTGTTCGGTGCCCGGATACATGTCGATGGTGTACGGCACGCCTTGCGCCTCGAGCGCCGCTTTGAATTCCGGGATACCCGCATTGATACGCTCGTCGTTGCCCGCGTAGTGCAACATCACGGGGATGCGCAGGCGCTTGGTATCCTCCGCCGACAGCTGCCTGCCATAGAACGCCACCGCGGCATCGACACCGACCGCCTCGACTGCGGCGCGCAGCGCCAGGCCGCCGCCATAGCAGAACCCGACCACGCCGATCTTGCCGTTGCTGATCGCATCGGCCGCCATCCACGGCACGGCGGCCAGGACATCCTGGGCGATGCGTGCGCCATCGGTCTTGGCAAACAGGTCACGCGCGGCTTCCTGGTCAACGGGTGAGCCGCCGGCGGACGACAGGCCGTCCGGCGCGACGGCCATGTAACCGCCGAGGGCGACGCGGCGCGCGATGTCTTCGATGTGCTCGTTGAGACCACGATTCTCGTGGATGACGAGGACACCGGCGAGCCGGTCTTTTCTCTTCAGCTTGCGCGGCTTCGCGACGTAGGCTTTCACGGGTCCGTTGGGACCGTTGAACGAAATCCTGTTCGTGTCGAGCCGCTTGTCGTCGGGCTCGACCTGGCGCGCCTGCGCGTAGTTAGGCTCGATGAACGGCAGCACCGCCAGCGCGGCGGCGGTGCCGCCGGCGATCTTGCCGAGGCGCGTCATGAAATCCCGCCGCGGCAACGCCGAATGCACGTACTCGTTGTAGAGATCGATGATGCGCCGGTCGATTGTCATGGCGTAGGTCCTGCCTTCTTCGCGTTCTTCGCACTATTCCCAGTAGACGTGCTTGGCCATCTGCGAGAGCGGCACGCAGCCGTGGAACACGGTCGGGACGGGAACATAATCCATATTTTCCGTGATGCCCACCCTCGAGGTGAAGAACCCGAGCAGCGTGAGTTCGCGCGCCAGGAGTATGAAGGGCTTCGGTTCGCGCTCCCCTGCGAGTGCCGCTTCGAGCTGCTGTTTTACGAAGCTGGCTCGGTCGCCGGCAGCGCGCTCGAGAAATGCCTTGCCCGCAGACTTTGCGGCAGCATCGAATGCCGCGAGACCCGCCGTGAAGCGATCCTGCGCGTCCTTCGGATAGGCGGCGTCGAGCACCAGGTCGATGAAGGCCGGGACACCGGCATCCTTCGCGCCGCTGGTGGTCGTCTTCGGAATCATGGTCTCGGCGATCTCCGCGACCAGCGCGAGCTGCCCGGCATCCAGGAACTTCGTGGCCACCGGCGCCGCGTCGTTCTCCTTCGCCGAGCAACCCTGCAGGATCGCCAATGCCGCGGGTGCCGAGATGGCTCCGCCTAACAACCACGCGGCGCGCTTCAGCAGCTCTCGCCGGCGTACGAGCTCGGGGTTGGCCACGTCCATATCCACGTCCTGGCGGCTCATATGTTGCCCTTCTTGAGTTCTTCGACCGCGTGGTTGGCGGCGCGCGCCGTGAACGCCATGTAGGTGAGCGAGGGGTTCTGGCAGCCCGACGACGGCATGAACGAGCCGTCGGTGACGAACACGTTCTTGCAGGCGTGCACCTGGTTGAATTTGTTGAGCACGGACTTTTTCGGATCCGCGCCCATGCGCGCGGTGCCCATCTCGTGGATGCTGTTGCCGACGTTGTACGAGTCGCTGCGCACTTTCACGTTCTTGAAGCCCGCGGCCTCGAGCATCTCGGCGGCATCGTTCTTCATGTCCTCTTCCATCTTGCGCTCGTTCTCGCGCACGACCGCATTGATGACCAGCAACGGCAGCCCGTGTTTGTCCTTCTTGTCGCGATCGAGCCGGGCGTGGTTTTCGTGGTACGGCAGGATTTCGCCGAATGCCGTCATGCCGATGTTCCATGGCCCCGGCTCCGCGAATTCCTTCTTGAGGTCCTCGCCGATCGCCGCGCTGTCGTTGAAGCGCCCGTAGCCCGCGCGCGAGGCACGGCCCTGGTAGCCGAAGCCGCGTAGATAGTTGCGCTTGTCGTTGCCGACATTGCGATAACGCGGAATGTAGAAACCGTTCGGCCGGCGGCCGGTGTAGGCCATGTCGAGATAGCCGTCGACGCTGGCGTTGGAACTGCCGGGCTTGTTGTGATCCATGATGTTGTGGCCGAGCTCGCCGGAATCGTTGCCGAAACCGTTCGGGAAGCGCGACGAGGTGGAGTTCAGCATGACGTATGCCGACCCCAGCGCCGAGGCGCACAGGAATACCACCTTCGCGAAGTAGTCGGTCTGTTTGCCGGTATTGGCGTCGAGCACGCGCACGCCGGTCGCCTTGCCCTTGTCGTTGTCGTACATGAGCTCGTAGACGATCTGGTCCGCGAGCAGCGTCATGTTGCCGGTGCGTTCCGCCGAGGGCAGCGTGGCCGAAACGCTGCTGAAGTAGCCGCCGTACGGACAACCTCGGATGCACATGTTGCGCGCCTGGCAGGTGCCGCGCTGCGGGCTTTCGTTGTGCGTGAGCGGCGCGGTGAGATTCGCGCAGCGCCCGATGATGAGCTTGCGCTTGAGCTTCTCGTCGAGGCGTTTCTTGAAATCGATTTCGACGCAGTTGAGATCGTGCGGCGGCAGGTATTTCCCATCCGGCAGTTGATAGAGACCCTCGACGCTGCCGCTGATGCCGGCGAAGATTTCCGCCTTGTCGTACCAGGGTGCGATCTCGTCGTAAGTCACCGGCCACGGAACGCCGACGCCCTCTTTCGCATTGGCTTCCAGATCGAGCGGACCGAAGCGATAACTCTGGCGCGCCCACATCAGCGAGCGGCCGCCAACGTGATATCCACGCATCCAGTCAAAGGGCTGCTCTTCGACATAGGCATTGTCGAGATCGTCGACCATCCAGTGTTCGTTGGCGGGGGTCGGATAGCCGGTGCGCGACCAGACGTACTTGCGCTTGCGCGTTTCCTGCGTGATCCGGTTGCCGTACGGCAGATCCCAGGGGTCCTTGGTCGCGGTGGGGTATTCGCCGTGTTTGACCATGCGCCCGCGTTCGAGCACCAGGGTCTTCAGGCCTTTTTCGGTCAGCTCCTTGGCGGCCCACCCGCCGCTCATTCCGCTCCCGACCACGATCGCATCAAACGAATTCGTTTCCATGATTTACTTGAAACCCCCGATATGCGGCGACGCATTATGGACTACTTGCGCGTTCTTCTGGTTCCGTTCACCCCGACCAGCCTGCTGCTGGTAGGGGCGTTCTCGGTGCTGATGACGTTCTTCGCCTTCAGCGGAATGTACGGAATGATCGGCTCGGTGTTCCTGCAGATCTGGGTGTTCAAGTATTGCTACGTGTTGATCGAGCACATCGCCGACGGCGCGGCCGAGCCTCCGGTCATGTCCATCGACATGCTGAGTCCCTTCGAAGCACGCCCATGGCTGCAGCTCGGAATCGTGTGCCTCGGGGGCTGGGCCTGTTACCTGATCGGTGGGAAAGCGGGCGTCGCGCTGGGTGTCTTATTGATCCTGCTGCTGCCGGCGTCGATCGCAGTGCTGGGCGTCGGCGAATCGGTTTTGCAGGCGATCAATCCATTGACGCTGCTGCGGCTGGTGCGCGGCCTCGGGCCGTACTACGTCGCGATCCTCGCCTCCATCCTGATCTACGCCGGAATCCTCGCGCTGCTCGAGCGCCTGCAGGTGTGGAGTCTGTTTATCCAGGCGGCACGTCTGCTCTGCGAGATCTCGTTCTTCAGCCTGATCGGCGGGTGTCTGTACGCGCGTCGCAAACAGATTGGTTTCGAACCCAGCCGCAGTCCCGAGCGCACGGCGGCGCGCGACGAATACGAGCGGGTGAAGCTGCGCGCGAAGATGCTCGACGATGTGTTCCAGCTGGTGCGCCTCGGCAAACACGTGGACGCCACACGCCCGCTTGCCCACTGGCTGAATGACCTCGATGAGACACTGATCGTGCGCGACGGGCTGCACGTCGCCGAACAGGCCGTGCGCTGGGACTACACCGCGAGCCTAAATACCATCGCCAGCACCTTGATCCGACAAATGTTGCGCGCCGGGCGCGCCGACGCGGCGCTCAGCGTGTTCGAGTTGCTGCGGGAACGCGCTCCCGGTCTCACGCTCGATTCGGCGCCGGACCTGCGCACGCTCATCGAATACGCCGAAAGCACCGGCCGGACCGAGCTCGCGCAGGCCATGCTCCTCGAAACGCCGGTCTTCCAGCCACGAAGGTGACAACTGTCAGGGGGCCCGGCTGACAGGCTGGACTTAAGGCCGCCCGCCGCTTGCGACATGCTCTGCCCATGGGAGAAAACATGTCGCACGCCCCACTTGCCACCTTAAGCGCAGTCCGCAAACGCTTCGGAAAAATCACCGCACTCGACGGACTCGATTTCGCGGTCAAACGCGGCGAGCTGCTCGCGCTGCTCGGCCCGAACGGTGCGGGAAAATCGACCGCCATTTCGCTGCTGCTTGGGCTGCAGCGGCCCGACGAAGGTTCTGCCACTTTGTTTGGCCAGGATCCGCAGGAGGTCGAGGCGCGGCGGCGCATCGGCATCATGATGCAGGAGGTTGCG
>DATHJZ010000048.1:0-13147 GCA_035286365.1 Steroidobacteraceae bacterium
CGCTCGACAACAGCACGTACGCACTGCGTTCCAGTTCCTTCGGAACGACCCGGGTCCATGCGCGTTTGAACCCGGGCCGCGCCATCACCGAATGCTGCAGACCGAACAGAAGTATCAGTCCCACGTCCACCGCGACGGCGACGCCCATCGAGCCCATGTCGCGCCCGAGATCGATGGACCAGCGGACCCCTACGTTAGCCAGGAAAGCCAGCAGGTAAAGGAATACCAGCAAAAACATGCCGTAGCAGATGATGCTGAACACGAAAGTCGTGCCGCGGTAGACGAAGGACGTCACGTTCAACCCTCCTTGCCGTCGAATTGCTCGCACGACACGTCGGAGTGCCAGTTCACGAACGCGCCTGAGGGATTCGGTTTCCAGGCCCAGACGTGCAGTGTGTAGAACGCGGGCAGCCCATATCGATTCGGAGCATCGATGAGGTGCATGAGCTGGCCGCCGAGTTCCGGTGTCGCGGTGTTGCTGGCGTGCCAGGTGTCGGAAAAGATCAGGAAGTCCGCGCCGACCAGGCGGCGGCCGCCGTTCGGCGTCGGCTCGTAGATCACGATCTCGGGACGCTTCGGATCGAGGATGCCGTCGGCGACCAGCTGGAGGTTGACGTAGTGCAGCCCCATCGCACCGTCATCGGGGCCGCTCACGCAGCCGAACAACAGTTGATAGCCCTCCGCCTTGGCTTGGTCGACGTCGTGGAAGCGCCGCGTCGCCTCGCGAACGGTCCGGACGAGTTCGCCGGAGTGTTGCTTCACGGCACCGCCATGCCCGGGATCCGCCATGGCGTGGCGGGTGGCCGCGCTAGCGGCAACGGCGAAAATCGAAACCGAAACACAGACGCGGAATGAGTGCGGATTCATATGTGTAGTCCTCTTAGATTGATTGCCCGTGTTACCGACTACACCGTGGCGCAGGTGCTGGAGTCCTCCGGAAGAAGTCCAGAAGTCCTACGGTTTTACAAAGGGGTATCCCGGTAGGTAGTGCAAAGGAGTGGCTATCGATCCCGTCGGAATGCGGTACACGTGCGCGTCCGAAAGCGACAAATGCTTCAGGCGCTGGCCCCGCGATACATCAGGAAGAAAACGCCCATCACCACCGCGCCCGCCACCACTTGATCCAACGGCGCCCAGGCGAAGACCCGTCCGCTCAGCAGCGCCACCCCGATGATCGTGACGACGAACCAGAACATGGTCTGCAGCTCGGCCGAGTCGATGCCGTGCTCGCTCAATTTCCACAATGCCACCCAGTACATGAGCATCCCGAACTGGAAGCCGGCCAGGCACTTTGCGGCCTCGACCCATACGAACCGGCCCTCCGACCAGATTCGACTGGCCCACACGAAGCCGGCCGCGTCGCCGAGGCCCGAGAGCATCGTGAATGTTGCGATCAGCGATACGGACTGGAGGTTCAGGCCCTGTAAGGGCTGGAGTGCGTTTTCGGTCATAAGGGGTGCAATTTCAGCGCTTGGGCCCCGTCAAGTCCTCCGGGAACGCTCCGGATAGCTCCGGAATCTCACCGGGATTCAGTAACTGGCTACATTCCTGGCACCAGTCCGGGAATAGGAGGACAAGCAGCAAGGGATGGTGCCGCGATGCGGGCGTGGCTCTGGCGTTTTGGATGGCTCGCCCACTCAGCGCTGCATCAACGCGAGAGCCCCTACGCCGAGTCTGCGCGGCCACGATCGATTCCAGAGCCTCCGCGCGCGCGGGCCGATGCGCTGATGCCTGAATCGGACAGTTCGGCGGCGAGCTCCGATAGCGGCCGCCGTCGTGACCGACACGGCGAAGGGCGTGAATATCCTGGAGCGCGGCAGCCAGGTGCACTTCATGTCGGAGATGGAAGCGCTGTTCGACTTCCCGCCGGCGCCCAAGCTCGACGTGTTCGGCAAGCTCGATCTGGCGAAGGCGAGCGCCGCGGAGTTGCGCGGACAGGCCGTATTCTTCGGCAAGGGGAAGTGCTCGACCTGCCACACGCCGCCTTACTACACCGACGGCCTGATGCACAACCTGCGCGTGGAGCGGTTCTTCGAGGAGAAGATGATCAACGGGCGGCTGGCCTCGGCAGACGGGCCGATCAAGACGTTCCCACTGCGCGGGATCAAGGACTCGCCGCCCTATCTACACGACGACCGGCTGCTGACGCTGGATGACTCGGTGGAGTTCTTCAACCTGGTGCTGGCACTGAAACTAAACGGACAGGAGAAGAAGGACCTGGTGGCGTTCATGCGGACGCTGTAGTGGCGAATGGGGCCCCGTTTCGCGTGAAGCGGGCTCGGCGCTCGAAAAAGCGATGCCGGACCTCGAGGACCGACACTGTTTCCTGAAGCACGTCAGTCCAAGACCAATCACAACGCTTGGCATGGAAGCGCTAAGCGACCTGGCCCAGTCCTCCCGCCTCTATGCCCCCGATGCCGCGGGGGCTCACCAGCGATATCGGACGCCCAGGCCGTACAGCCGTCCAAGGACGTCATAGTAGTTTTGAGCCGCCGCACTCGCGATCGTGATTGTGCTGTTCGAGATGAGAGGGGGATCCTTGTCGAAAACGTTCTCCACCTTCGCGTAAAGCTGCGCGCCCTCGCCAATGTCGTAATGCGCAGCCAGATCCAGATAGACGTAAGCAGGAAACTCGTTTGTGTTGATGTCCAGCGGTCCGTAGGTGTTGTCGTATTTGCCTTTACCCACGTAGTTGAACAGGCCGCGAATGCTGACGGGGCCGTTGATGTAGGCGAGTGTCGTTGACGCACGCCACTTCGGCGTCCCGTTTCCAGAGAGTTGTCCGGCAGCGTCGATTTCTGGCCCGCCCGTCGAAGTGATCAGATGATCGACATGCGTCGCCACGGTGCGCAGCTCGAGGCTTCCTCGCCAGCCGGATACGACGGCATCCAATTCGAAGCGATAGGACGCTTCTAAATCGAGGCCACTGGTCTTCAGGACCTGCGCGTTGAACTGCGTCGTGTTCACGGTAGTGATGACACCCACGGCATTGCGTGTGATGCCCGCGCAGAACTGCTGGTCACCGCCTCCGCAACGATTGACGACTTCCTGGGCCGTGAATGTCGTGAGCGCGTCTTCCAGTTTGATGTCGAAATAGTCGACCGATAACTGCAGGCCCTGCGCGAACCCGGGTGAAAACACTACCCCGGCGGTAAGCGTATGCGCGATCTCCGGTTTCAGGGCTGGATTGCCACCTGTGACCACGTTGACGTTGGCAGTTTGATTCGTCACGAAGTCGATGACGCTGTTCCCGGCCCGCAGTGACGACGCGGAGAAAAGATCATCGATCTTGGGTGCGCGGAAATCCTTGGAGTAGGTACTGCGAAAACGCACTTGATCGTTGACCGACCAGTTGAGGCCGGTCTTCCAGACGTCAGCGGTGCCGCTGGTGCTGTAGTTGACGTGTCGGGCGGCAAGATCGAGGTCCATGCTCTTGGCAATGGCGATGTCCCTCGCGAGCGGCAAGCTGGCTTCGCCGTAGATTTCCGCGACATTGACCGAACCGTTGTACGAGGCGAACGTTCCCTGCCGCCAGCCATTGATGTCGGAAATCGGGTCGGACTTGGACTCGACCTGCTCGTCGCGGTACTCGACGCCGGTCGCGACGGAGATCGGGCCCGCCCACGTAACGCCAAGTTGTCCGGAAAGGTTGGCGGAGACGGTTGTATTGCGCGAGTACGATCTCTGCGAGGAGGTGCCGGTCACATAGTCGACAGTGGCCGCCGAGAGCGTATTGAGGCCGAAGACATTGGCAGGCGCGCAGCCGTCATTGGGAGAAGTCAGGGTCGAACGACACACTGGCTGACCAGCCGGTCCCGTCACCACATCGAGCGCCCGAGTCCACTCGGCCTGCTTCCGGTTGTTCTCGCCCAGGTTTTCCGCGTAGCCGTAGGTGTAACTGGCACCCACGTCCCAGGTCCAATCCTGGAAAATCTTCCCCTTCAATCCTGCGCCAGCCCGGTAATAGTGGTTTGTCGAGAAGTTGTGATTGAGGCCGGTTTCGGGGTTGAGCCGACCCATCCTGATCGTCTGCAGATTGTTAGCAATCATCCCGGCGAGGATATTCGCCGGTAGATAGGGGTTCTCCCTCGTGATGACGATGTCCGCGTTATTGTAGTTGAAGTTGTTGGTCGATTCGTTTTTGGAATGTGTGCCCAGAAGATCAAACCGAGCTTCGATTTCGGGCGTCACCTCGTAGGTGATACGAGAGAACACGCTCTCCTGCTCGGACGCGGGTATGTACACTCCGTAGTCAGGTTGTGTCATCAGGCCGTCGCCGCCCTGCATCCAGATGGTGCCGACGTTCGTGCCCTGAACAAACAAGCTTTGTTGCCCGTTGGCCTCGAACTGAATGTTCTTGAGCGGGCCCGCGGTGGTGATGACTCCGCCATTCGTCATCTGGGAAAGGCGTACGTTCGGCACGATGAGTTGGCGATACTCGCCGTTAGTCGGCGTGTAGGCCGCATTCGGAATGAGCGTGTAGCCCTGCTGTCCCCATGAACGGTCGCCTTGATAGAAGATATCCGGGCTGTCGACATAGGACGCCGCAACGATCATGTGCCCGCGATCCGAGGCGAACCCGCCGCCGTACGCGACACTCGCGGAACGCGTGTCCTTGTCTCCGCGGGACGAGACGTTGTATTGCGCGTCGACCCTGCCGCCTTCAAGCTCGTTGTTCAGCACGAGGTTCACAACGCCAGTCACCGCGTCCGACCCGTACACCGAGGAGGCTCCAGCGGTCACGATGTCGACACGGGCGAGGAGCGGCGCGGGAATGACGTTCACGTCAAACCCGCCAACCGGGCTGGAATCCATCAAGCGCTGACCATCCAGCATCACCAGCGTCCGGGAAGCTCCCAGCGACCGCATATTGAAGTTGCTAGTGCCGATGCTTCGTCCACTTCCGGCGATCCTGTTTGGACGAAGGGCGGGGACGTCGTCCAATAAATCGATCACGCTCGTGGCGGCTTTCGCCTCCAGCTCTTTTTCTCCGATCGAGGTTACTGGCGTGGGCGTTTCGAAAGTGGTTCGTGCAATACGGCTGCCCGTTACGACAACCTCTTCAACCGGTGCTGATTCAGCGTTTGTTGTCTGGGCGACTGCCGGAATGCTAGAGGCGGCGGCGCCAGCGCCAGCGAAAAGCACAGCGCAGAAATATCTGTTCATGGTTACCCCCTGTGGTCGCGGGCTTGCCTTGCTGGCAACTTAGATAACATTTTGTACCAATGTACGCAACGGTGCTTTTCGTTGTCCTAATTCGTAACAACCGCGATTAAGGGCGTCCGTTCGCCTTGTTTTTGCTCGAAAAGGGCGGTCTTGGCAGGCAACCGACGCAGGCAACTCTCTATCAATAGGCTTGGGCTCAGTGGGTCGGCGCGAGCATATTTGGCCGGTGCATTAGCTTTACCAAAAAAACACAACAGTCCCGCTTACAGGTCATCCTTCCACCCCTGATGCCTCTGGGCGGGTTCGATGTTCTCCGTCGAGCCAGGCCGATCCGTATGTGCGTCCCGATATTGATCGGTTGATCTGGAGGGCGACCGCCTTGGAATTTCTCGTTGGTAGATCGATGAGCAGCGGCTCATCTATGTGTTGCAACGCCGGCGGACCGTCCAAGCAAGACGCCTGACACGACTCAGGATCGTTGACTGAACCGCCGTTCGCTGGCGGCTACGCCGCACGTCAGCGCGCGTCGATTGCCCGCGAACATTGGACTACGGTGAAGGTGGTCACTCCGAGAGACTCGTAATCTGCCGAATACGTGCCGGGTACGAGATCACCCTTGTTGCCAATCTTGCCAGTGATGACGATCTGCCCGGCCGCGATTCGACCACCATTCGCAGTCACGAGATTGGCGACCGTGCGCAGGCTCTCCCATTGCGCGCCGAGTGACTCGCGTCCTTGTCCGCGCGCTACCTCCACGCCATCCCGTTTCAGCGTCACGTTCAAGGCATCGAGATCGATCGCTCCGGCTGATCTGGCAATTCCACGCACGAAGTAAGCAGCAGTGATGTTGGCTGCCACCATGTCGACGGCGTTGTAGGTCTTGTCATCGCGGTAGGCAATGTCCGGAAGCTCCACGATGGGCTGGACTTCCGCGACCAGTGTCCGCAACTCATCCAGACTCTCGATCCGGGCCCGCACTTCGCGAGCGAACACATAGCCCAGTTTCAATTCGAAACCAGCTCGGCGATAGCCGCAAAGCGAGATCTGTGCACCGTCCCGCGCATCGCCGCTGACGAACAAGACGCCCGTGAGAGGCTCCGACACGTGTCTTGCAGCCAGCGAGGCTGCCGACATCAACCCACCCTTGTAACCGGCGACCTTGTCGCCCATCGCGAGTCGCGCAGAAACGATTCGTTTTTGCAATCCGTAGGCATCATGCAGCGACATCTGCGGCATCAGCTCGGTCACCGGCGAAAATGTCCTGCCCTCCGCTTCCGAGCGCCAGAATTCCTGAAGATAGGGGTTCTCGACGTCGCGCTTTGGCGAGCTGGCAACGCAGCCGCACATGGCGAACAGGGTGACCAGCATCAGCGCCAACAGAAATTCAGCATGCCGCACGATCTGAATCTCTGCGGCGCGGTTCAATGCGCGATGATTTCGGGAAACACGTACTGCTGAAGCAGAACGATGATGCCAAGGATCAGCGTCAGGACCAGGCTGTGCGGAAAGGTTCGAGCCAGCACCGCGCCCTCTTGTCCTCGCAGATCGGTCGTGGACGTGCCGGTAGAGATGTTCTGCGGCGAAATCATCTTGCCCATCACGCCGCCCGAGGCATTGGTCGCTGCCATCAGCACCGGGCTCAGGTTGAGCTGATGCGCGGCAACGACCTGCAGGTTGCCGAACAGCGCATTACCCGAGGTGTCGCTTCCCGAAAGGAATACTGCGAGCCAGCCGAGGAACGCCGACACGAGCGGGAACAGGAAGCCGACCGAGGCCACGCCAACACCGAGCGTGTAAGCGATGCCTGAATAGTTCATGAGATATGCCAGGCCGACGATGATCACCGTGGTCAGCAACGGCAAGCGAATCTGGCGCATTGTTCCGTCGAGCGCAGTGAGGAACTGCTTCAGGGACAACCGAACCAGAATCGCGGTGATGAACGTCGCAGCGAGGATCGCGGTGCCGGTAGCCAGAGGCTGGAACGTCCAGACTGCCGCGTAAGGTTTGTTGTAAGTCGTGATGAACACCGCATTGTGCAGCCCGGGCCATTGCACCTTCATCTCGCCGATGAGATTCACCTTCAAGTGCACCCATGCGATGACGACCGCTGACAGGACGAGCCATGGCAACCACCCGCTCCACACTGACAAGCCGAGCCCGGCGCCGGGGGACGCCGTAGACGTTCTGCCTGCGCCGGCCAATGAGAAGCGTGCGTCTGGCGCCGGACGCCAGACCGTCAGGAACAGCAACGTGAGGATGAGTGAACAGAGCGAGGACAGCACATCGGTCAGTGCATAGCCCAGGTAGTTCGAGGAAATGAACTGCACCAGCGCGAACGAGGCACCGGCAACCAGCAGGACCGGCCACACGCCTCGCACCGCGCGCAGGCCACCGAAAACCGCAATTGCATAGAACGGCAGCAGCAGCGCTATGAACGGCAGTTGCCGGCCGATCATCGCGCCGAGTGTCACGTCGCTCAGCTGTGTCACCGCGCCGAGCGTGATCACCGGCGAACCGAGCGCTCCAAACGCGACGGGCGCGGTGTTGAAGATGAGCGTGAACACCACTGCGTCGAGCGCGCGAAAACCCAGCGCGACCAGAAGCGCGCTGGTGATGGCGATCGGTGTACCGAAACCGGCAACTCCCTCGAGCAGGCAACCGAACGAAAACCCGATGACGACGAGCACGACGCGGCTGTCGTTCGGCAGGTGCTGCACCATCCAGGCACGAAACGCCTCGAAGCGACCCGATGCAACCGAGATGTTGTAGAGGAGCAGCGCGTTGACGACGATCCACATCACCGGCCAGGCCGCGAAGGTGGCACCCGCGGCGACGCTGCTGAGTGCGAGTTTGGCGGGGAGTTTCCACACCAGCGTCGCAAGCACGAACGCCACCAGCAATCCGACGCTGGATGCCTGCCAGGCCGGACGTCGCATGACACCGAGCATGATCAGGACCACCGCGATCGGAATGACCCCCACTAAGAAAGAAAGCGACAAGCTGCCGCCGACCGGGGTCACGAGCTGATGAAACATAAGCCTCCCCTCTGCGGTCTGGGTGCCGCACTTTCTCTAACCATCAAGCCGAGCCGACCCCAGTATGGGGCCTGTGGAGCAGAATGGTAAGAAAAGTTTTCCGAAATGTAAACGGGTCAGCTGGCGTTTTTGCTTTTGCGGTTCGACACCAGATCGCTGCGCGCGAGGCGCCGGATCGACGCCTCCAGACGCTGTTCGGCCTCATAAATCTCGCGTTGGGTCTGCATGGCCGTGGTCATGTGCAGTTTCGCGGCCTCACGCGCCGCATCGGCATCCCGCTTCATGATGGCTTCGTAAATTGCCTGATGCTCGTGAAGCTGCGAATCCTTCTCGGTCCTGTGCTCGTACAGATTCTTGCGATTGAGGTAGACATTGTTGCGCAGGATGCCCTCCAGACTGCGCATGAAATGCAGCATCATCAGGTTGTGGCTGGCCTCATAGATGGCGAAGTGAAAGTCGGCGTCTGTCTTCGCGATCTTGTCGACGCTTTGTTCTTTATGCGCCGCCACCATGGCTTCGAAGCGGCTTTTTATGGTGTCGCGATCCACCTTCGAAGCACGCTCCGCCGCCAGACCCGCTGCGGCCGCCTCGACGACCGAGCGCAGTTCGAGGCAGTCGATTCGCGCGTCGGGCGCGTCCATCAGCAGTTCGAGCGGGTCGCGCAGACTCTTGCCGACGTTTTCACTGACGTGCGCGACGCCCTGCGCATTGGCAGTGATGAGTCCCCGCGCCACCAGCTTGTCCAGTGCCTCTCTGAGCGACGGCCGGGATACGTCGAGCTTCTCTGACAGCTCCCGTTCCGACAGCAGCCGCTCGCCCGGGTGCAGCGACCCTTCGAGGATCATCTGCTGAATATGCGCCGCAATCGCGTCCGCGAGTTTTGCCGGCCGGATCGATTGTGTAGCCATTGGCACCTTCCGATTACCTGTGCTCATAGAGTTGCATTTGATCGAATCGACCGTCAACAACTAACCACAACAAATGGAGCTTCCACTTTTTGGTCAAAAAACTTGGCTAAATAAAAAAACTGTTCAATACTCTCACCATATGCATAGGAGCGCGATGGACCGTTCGACAACAAGAACATGGGACGACGTCAACGCACGCGTCCTGCTGCGTGGGCTGTTCGAAACCGCGATCGCGAGCGCCGATCCGCGCAAAGTCCTTGCTGCCCATCTGCCTCTTCCACCGACCGGACGCTGCCTCGTCGTCGGGGCAGGAAAAGCCGCGGGCTCGATGGCTGCCGCGGTAGAGGCGGCGTGGCCGGACGTGCCATTGAGCGGCGTCGTAGTCGTTCCATACGGCAGCGGCGCGCCGACCCGGCGCATCACCGTCCGTGAAGCCGCGCATCCGGTACCGGACGCGAACAGCGTTGCGGCCGCACAGGAGATTCTGGATTCAGTATCAGGGCTCGGCCCGGACGATCTCGTCCTTGCACTGATCTCCGGCGGTGGATCTTCGGTCATGGCGCTTCCCGCGCCGGGAATCACGCTCGCGGACAAGCAGACGACGAATCGGGTACTGCTCCAGTCTGGCCTCGACATCCGAACGCTGAATGCCGTGCGCAAACGCATTTCGGCAATCAAGGGTGGCAGGCTGGCCTGTGCGGCTGCGCCTGCGAGAGTAATCACATTGGCCATCAGCGATATCCCGGGCGACGAGCCCGCCGCGATCGCCTCGGGCCCGACGGTTCCGGACGGGGACACGAACCTCGATCTGACTTCCGTCATCGCGCGGCTGGAAAATCTGCTGCCTGCTGCCGTGGTCGAACGCCTGCGCGCGGCCTCTGCACCTGTACGAACTGGCAACCATTGTGAGTTCCGGATAATCGCCACGCCTGGCGCCGCACTCGCGGCAGCAGCGGAGGTCGCACGCAGCGAGGGACTCGGGGTCGAAATCCTGGGTGATGATCTGGAGGGTGAAAGCCGCGAGGTCGGCGCCGCGATGGCGAGGCACGCACTCGGCCTACGCACGCGACCGCGGGTCATCCTCTCCGGAGGCGAGACGACCGTCACGATAACAGGCGGTCGTGCCGGATGCGGCGGCCGCAATAGCGAGTTCTTGCTTGCGCTCGGCGAAGCGCTCGCGGGCTCCGCCGGCGTGTGGGCCCTCGCAGGTGACACCGACGGCGAAGATGGCGCAAGTGGCGGAGCTGCTGGCGCACTGTTATCCCCCGACAGCCTTATCCGAGCACGCGCGCTGGGTCTCGACGCCGCTGCGCACCTCGACGCGCACGACAGCGGTGGGTTCTTCGACGCGCTCGGCGATCTCATTACGACGGGTCCGACCCGCACCAACGTCAACGATTTTCGGGCGATCCTGATCATTCCGAAAGAACACCTCGGTTAGCTTTGGATCGCGCGCGCCTCAGCTTCCCGTCTCAGGTTCCAATGGCGATTGCTTCGAATGCCCCCACCGGTGGCAGATCGAACCACAGACGGCTGGGATCGCCTGCGCGACTGACACCCTTGATTGTCTGCCCTGCAACCAGCGCGGTGGCGGACTCCGAAGGCGGTGAGTTGATCCCGAGACTCAGACCATGGATAGCGGGCGGCGTGTCGTAACGACCGTTGCGTTGCCCGGCATAGTTGATGACATGTACGAGCAGCGACTTCTCTCCACGACGTTGAATCGCCAGCTCGACCGGTCCGGCTCCAGTGAGCGTCACGCGTTGAGCCGGCGCGTAACGCGCGATGAGGCCCGCGAGCAGTTGCTGGTGGATAGGCAGACCGTCCCGGTAGTAATGCCAGTCGAGGAGCCATGGAATGTGCACGGCGTGACCTTTGCCATGCGCAAGGTGCGCCACGCCCGGGCTCGCGCGCACGACGGCGCCCGGCACCGCATAACTGAATTCCGGTGGACCAAAGCGCTGGTCGGGAGCAAACGGGACCAGATTGTCGGCACCTGCCTTCGACGTGCCGGCGAAATAGTACGCATCGATGGGCACACGTCCTTTTGCGAACTTGAATTCGCTTTTCGCGGCGTCGAGCGTCCAGCCGGCGACCTTCTGCGGCGCGTCGTATTTCTCGAACGGAAATGAAGCCAGTGGAACGCGCGCGAGGGCCTTGCCCTCACCGTCGAATCCCGCGGTCATGCCGGTCGAAATGAGCAGACCACCCTGCGCCACGAATTGATCGAGTGCCGCGGCTTCGCGCTCGGGAAGGCACAGCACGTGCGGCGCGACGATGACATCAAAATTCTCGTTCAGGGATACGGTGCCGTCGGCCACCCGCTCGCTGCTGACGGATTGGAAAGCAATGCGCGAGTCGACGAGCGCGCTGGTGGCGCCGCGGACCGCACCATTGCGGTATTGCGCGAAGGGTGTCGCCGCTGCGAAGCGTTGCGTCGCGCGCGATTCATAGAGCCCGACGCGCGCAGCCGGATTGAGGTCGGTGTAAAAGCGGGTGTTCGCCGCTTCCCACTTGAACAGCGCGGACAGGGGCGGCAAGTAACCCGGGTCGTCCTGATCCGCAAGCGAACCCATCAGGTAAAGGTCGAGCTTGCCGCCATGGGCGAGCATCTGGGCGAAACGATTGATGTGGTAGTCGGAAGTCTCGGTAACCTGCCGCCACGGATAGTCGACGTGTGTCGTCGACGTGGCCGAAAAGGGCTTACCCGGATTGCGCGCCTTTGCGCCGCGCACCTGCTCGCCGGACTGGTACTGCCACTCCGGCGCAGGCCGCACCACGCGCCGCTGCAACTCGCCGCGACCCACATACTGATACTGCTCGTGGCGGAAGATCGGCACTCCGGGGATGAGCTCTGCGGCGAGCTTGTCCATCTTCTCGTTGATTCCCGCCGTGACCCGCTCCTGGTACTCGAGATACTTGCGCCAGTTGGGATCCGCGAACCCTTCCTGCGTGGGTAGTTCGAGGCCGAACATCGCGCGGAATCCCTTCCGGCAGTTTTCGCACACGCAACTGCCGCGATCGATGCCGGCGTAGTCGTTCTGTCCGAAGCCCACGCCATTGAAGAACACACCATTCGGCTTGTACTGCTTGAGCGCTTCGCGAAGGATCTGCAACGCGTAATCCTGGAGCCACAGTCCGCTCGGGCACGCCTGATAGGTTCCTTCGTATTCGCGCGGCGTGCCATTGCGGTTGACCATGAACCACTCGGGGTGGTCCTTGTAGGCGAGCCCCATGCCTTTCGAAGTATCGAACCGGCCGAGGTAGGCCAGGTTCTCGGCGTGCGCCGCTTCGATCATCGCCTTGACGAAATCGCCTTTCAGATAGGGATTGCGGGCGTGATATTTCAGCTTCGTCGGATAGAAGGCGATGATCCCGCCGATATTCGACACGATGGCATTGCCGCCGAACTCACGCACCGCGCGTGCAATCTCTGTCGGGTTCTCGAGGATGTCGATCTCACGCAGATTCGTCTGCACGATGCGGTAGTCGTAGTTCCACCAGCGGCGCAGGTCGAATGCACCCGGCACACCGGGGGAAGTCTGCGCGATGGCCTCGAAGGCACCGCCCGTCACCGACAGGCCGGCAACGGACAATGCCTGCAGAACGCTGCGACGTGAGATCAATTCATCCATTTCATTCCCCTCATTTCTTTGATTCGATGCCACCAGCGACTTCGATGCCGGCCAATCGTTCGAGCGCGCGAACCAACGCCGAGTGGTCCCAGTCAGCACCGCCCTGCGCGACGCAGCCGCTGAACAACTGCTGCGTGGATGCAGTGTTCGGCAGCGCCATGCCGAGTGCGCGCGCGCTGCTGAGCGCCAGGTTCAGATCTTTCTGATGGAGCGAGATGCGAAATCCAGGCGCGAAGGTCCGGTCGATCATCCGCTGTCCGTGCACTTCCAGGACGCGCGACGCGGCGAACCCGCCCAGTAACGCTTCGCGAACCTTGCCCGGGTCCACACCCGCCTTGGTTGCGAACAGCAGCGCCTCGGCCACCGCTTCGATGTTCAAGGCGACGATGATCTGGTTGGCGAC
>DATHJZ010000049.1:0-3420 GCA_035286365.1 Steroidobacteraceae bacterium
GCGCCCGAATGCCTGCGGCATTGCGGGCAATGGCACATGACGCCGCGCACCGGTGCCTCCGTGGCGCGATAACGCACCGCGCCGCACAGGCATCCACCTTCGAATGGCCTGACCTCGTTCATGTCGCGCTCCTCGCTATCACTCTGACTACCGTCTCGCGGTAGTTGCGAAAGCCCATCTTGTCGTACAACGCGCGCGCGCCGGTATTGTGGCTCATCACGTGCAGAAACGGCGTCTTGCCGCGCTGCATCTGCCGCCGTATCAGCTTCAGCGTGAGCTTTTTCGCGAGGCCGTGTCCCTGGAAATCGGGATGTGTGCAGATCCCGCTGACCTCGTGCAGGTCGCCCGCGCACATGCGTTCGCCGGCCATGGCGATCAGGCGATCGCCATCGAAGTAGCCGAAGTATTCGCCGAGCTCGGGCGTGCGGATGCCGAACGGTCCGGGATTCGTGAGCTTCGCGAGCTCGACCGCCTGCGCCGCGTGTTCCGGGCGCAGCGGCACGGCATCGGGCGCCGCGTCGCTGTCCGGCAGCGCCGCGCTCCACACCATCTTGAACATTGTCGCTTCCTTCTCGACCTGCCAGTCTGGGGGCGGCGTACCCGTCCAGATGTCGCAGTAGAAAGATTCACCGGGCGCGCAGATTTTCTCGAGCGCGGCGAAATCGGGCTTGGCGGGGTTCGCAAATCCCAGGATGGGCGAAAAACCCTGCGCATAGCGGCGCACGTTGCCTGTGCCCGCGGCGAACTTCGCGTGCGGGCCGGACAGGCAATTCCACATGATGTTGTCTAGCAGGGAATGCATGGTGCTGATTCTGCCCGAGGTCGGCACCCGGACCCACCCGATTCCTGCTAATGATCAGTGCAGAAAAACTGATCCCACGGCCACGGCAATGGCGACAATGGAAACTCCGATGGCGGCCAGCGCGAACCGGCGCGTCCTCGCGCGTTCCACCGCTACAACGCGCGCCGCGTCATCGAGCGCCGTGACCACATTCTTCAGCTGCTCGGCCAGCTCCTTGATCTGCTCCACGTTGGTGGCTACCGCGGACTGCAGTTCAGCGATTTGCTGACTCACGATCTCGGCCTGGTTTGCGACCGCTTCCACCTTCTTGCGTGTGAAGGCCGGCTTCACGACACCGATGATGGTGTCGAGATTGGTGAGCACGAGTCGACCGACGGTTAGCCATGGGACTGCCATGCGGGCGATTCTGGCACAATCTCGCACCTCTGATTTCGGCCGGAGCTTCCATGAACACGATGATGTCAGGTGGGACTCGCACTCCTGCTGCGGTAGTCCTTTTGCTAGTCCTCGCCGCAGGTGCTTCGGCCGCAAACATGAGCGTGCGACTCGACGCGCGCGATGTCGCTAGCAAGCGGGTCCACACGCAACTGACGATCCCCGTGAAAGCGGGCCCACTTACACTCGTCTATCCGAAATGGCTGCCCGGCGAGCACGGCCCGACCGGGCCGATCGAGAGCCTGATCGGCTTGCACATCAAGGCCAATGGCAATGAGCTCGCGTGGACACGGGATCCGTTCGACATGTACGCCCTGCGCGTGACGGTGCCGGCGGGTGACAGGGAATTGGAAATCGCCCTGGAATCCGGCCTTGCCACGGAAGGTTCGGGTTTTACCGCCGCGCCGACCAGTAGTGATCAGCTGGCAGTCCTGCCGTGGAATGAGTTCCTGCTGTTTCCGAAGGGCATCGACGCCGACGAGGTGATGGTCGATGCAAGCGTGACCGTACCGGCGGGATGGAAACTGGTGAGTCCGCTCGATTCGAGAGCGGCGGCTGATACGTTTTCCTTCGAGACTGCATCGATCGCACGGCTGATCGACTCGCCCGCGCAGATCGGACGCTATTCGAAGCTGTTCGAACTCGCCGGTTCCGCGCCGCGTCCCGACCTCAAACATTCGCTGTCCATCATGGCCGACAGCGTCGCGGCATTGGAAACACCCGCGGATTTCGCCACGGGCTACTCGCGGCTGGTCGCGGAGAACGGCGCGCTGTTCGGCTCGCGCATGTATCGCCATTACACCTGGCTGTTGTCCTTGTCGGACCATGTCGCGCATTTCGGGCTCGAACACCACGAGGGCAGCGACAATCGTCGCGAGGAAGCAGCGCTCAAGGACGACGCTACCCGCATGGGTGTTGCCCTGTTGTTAGGGCACGAGTACGTGCACACCTGGAACGCCAAGTACCGCCGGCCGGCGGGTCTCCTGAGCCCCGACTACCAGAAGCCCATGGATGGCACGCTGCTGTGGGTGTACGAGGGCATGACGGAATTCTGGGGTGAAGTCCTGCCGACGCGGGCCGGGCTCGTGACAAAGAAGTACTACTTCGAAATGCTGGCCGAATATGCCGGGCATTTCGACAACCTGCCCGGAGTCTACTGGCGGCCACTGGTCGACACGGCTACCGCTGCGCAGATCCTGTACCCCGCGCCGGACGCGTGGGAGTCCGCACGCCGCAGCACCGATTTCTACGAAGCGTCGGTATTCCTCTGGCACGACGTGGATGCCGAGATCCGCGAAAAGAGTGGCGGCAAGGCGAGCCTCGATGATTTCGTGCAGCGCTTTTATGCGGGCAGCAGCGGCGCGCCGCAAGTGAAGCCGTACGTGGAAGCCGACATCTACTCGACATTGAATGCTGTGGTGCCCAACGACTGGCGCGCGTTCATCCATCGGCACCTCGATTCGCGCGACAACAAGGCTTTGTTAGGCATGTTCGATCGCAGCGGCTACCGGCTCGAGTATTCCGCGGTCAAGAACGACTACATCGAAGCCCGCCAGAAGCGGCGCAAAAATGTGGATCGGCAATGGTCCATCGGCCTGCAGATTTCGAAGGAAGGCGAAATCACCGATACCAACGAAGCGCGTGCGGCGGCCAAGGCCGGCGTCGGCCCCGGCATGAAGCTGATCGCGGTGAACGGCAAGAAGTACACTGATGACGTGCTCGATGCCGCAATTGTTGCGGCCCAGAAGAGCCGCCAGCCGATCGAGCTGCTGGTTGAAAACGCCGACTTCTTCAAGACATTCAAGGTCGAGTACTACGATGGGCCGCGCTTCCCGCACCTGGTGCGCGTGGATGGCAAGCCCGATGGGCTGTCGCAGGTGCTGGCGCCGCGCGTGAAATCTTAGGCTCGAGGGCCTTCTTTCATGAAGAAGTTCCGCAAGTTCGCCTACATCGCACTGGGCATCGGCGCAGTGTTGCTGGTCGTGGGCCTGCTGGTGTGGAACAAGACTCGCGCCTTTGTCGCGCGCGCCGCAACGACGAGCGGTGTGGTCACCGAGCTCATCGAAGTGCGCGACAAAGATGATGGCTCGAGTACCTTCAAGCCCGTGGTGAAGTTCAGCGCGCCGGGTGGTGAGGAGGTCACGTTCACCTCGTCGTTCAGTAGCCGGCCGCCCGCGTATGAC
>DATHJZ010000050.1:0-15095 GCA_035286365.1 Steroidobacteraceae bacterium
TTGCCTTCACAACACATCGCCCAGTCGCGCGCGCAGCGTTTCCAGCGCGCGGAAATAATGCGTCTTCACACTGCCTTCGGAACAGCCCATGGCGCTCGCCGTCTCGGCGACGTCGAGGCCTTCGAGATTGCGCAGCAGGAAAGCCTGCTGCTGGCGTGCCGGCAAGTCGGCCACGGCGCTCTCCAGCACGCCCATCGCCTCGTCGAGTTCCAGGCGCCTGGCAGGTCCAGCATCCTGGCTCGGCGCCTGCGCGATAGGATCGAAGTCTTCTTCGTCTTCGGAGTCCCGCACCGGCAGCCAGGCCATGATGCGGCCGCGCACCGTGCGGCGCCGCTGCATGTCACGGATGCGATTGGCGAGAATGCGGTAGAACAGCGGCCGCCACTCCTCGATGGAACGCGAACCGTACGACTGCACCAGCTTCATCATCGAATCCTGTACGGCGTCGAGCGCATCATCGTCGTTGCGCAGACCCATCTGCGCGATCTTGAACGCGCGCTTCTCGACACCGGCCAGAAACTGATCGAGCGCACGGCTGTTCATCGTTAACGGATTCCGACTACGCTCGATGCGAAAATCGAGCGTGTTATAAACGCCGGCGAGCGTAACAAACGCGGTCATGGTGGGTGTAACGCGCCCGAAGCCGGTCCGTTGACCGGTGAGTTCCGCAGCTTGCGATTCCGTGAATCAGGAACTTACGAACACTCCCGCAGCCGCTACGTCACATATGTGCAATAAGCCAAGGCATTACGCGCGTCCATTTCTGTAACTCGTTGTTTCCATTAATTACGCGCGCATGTGCTCACGATTCGATCAGTTAAACGAGAAACTGCAAAAACAAGCCATTTTTGTAGTCTTCCGCCGACGCCATCCACAGACTTATCCACACGCACTGTGGACAACCTTCATGGTGCGGCGTTGACGAATCCCGAAATTCTGCGCGTGGCATTGGATACGCCGCTGCGTCGCCTGTTCGACTACCTGCCGCCGGCGGAGCGACGCCACGATCCCAGAATCGGCGCGCGGGTCCGTGTGCCCTTCGGCCGGCAACGCCTCGTCGGCGTCATCCATTCCTTCGCCGCGGGTTCAGAACTGCCACGCGAGAAGTTGAAGCCGGTACTCGAAGTCATCGACTCCGAGCCGGTGTTCGACGAGCGCGTGCTGGGGTTGCTCGAGTTCGCGGCGCAGTACTACCACCATCCAATCGGCGAAGTGTTCGCCTCCGCTCTGCCCAGACTGGCGCGGGAAGGCGCGGCCGCCCACGCACACACCGAACGCTGGTTTGCGAGCGAAGCGGGACTGGCGGCGCTCGCGGCGAATTCCCTGGCGCGCGCCAGGCGACAGCGCGAGCTGCTCGAACGGCTGAGCGCCGAGCCCGGCATCGCGAGCGACACGCTCGGCTCGCAGTACCAGGATTGGCGCACGCCGATGCGCGCGCTGGTCGCGCGCGGCTTCGCATCCTCGGCGGAGATTCCCACCGAACCGCCGGCGGATGCGACCGACGCCGCGCTGGTGCACGGTGCGAAACCCACGCTCAGCGCCGAACAAACCGCCGCGGTGGCCGCCATCGACACGGCGCACGGGCGCTTCGTGCCCTTCCTGCTGTACGGCATCACCGGCAGCGGCAAGACCGAAGTCTATCTACACGCGGTGGAACACACGCTGCGGCGCGGCCAGCGCGCGCTGGTGCTGGTGCCCGAAATCGGGCTCACGCCGCAGCTCGTGGGGCGATTCCGCGAACGCTTCGCAGTGCCGTTGGCGCTGCTGCATTCTGCGTTGAACGACACCGAGCGCCTCGCCGCCTGGCGGCAATGCCTGTCGGGCGAGGCGCGCATCGTGCTCGGCACGCGCTCGGCGGTGTTCGCGCCGCTTGCGGATCTCGGCATCGTGATCGTCGACGAGGAACACGACGCGTCGTTCAAACAACAGGAGAGCGGCTTTCGCTACTCGGCGCGCGATCTGGCCATCCTGCGCGCACAGCGCGCCGGCGCGCCCATCGTGCTGGGCTCGGCCACTCCCGCGCTCGAGACCCTGCAGAATGTCGCCACCGGGAAATTCACGCAGCTGTCATTGCCGCGGCGCGCCGGCCAGGCGTTGCCGCCGCGCGCCGCGGTCATCGATCTGCGCGAACACGCCGTGCGCGCCGGAATGTCGACACCCGCGGTGGAAGCCATGCAGCGGCATCTCGCGGAGGGCGGTCAGGTGCTGGTGTACATCAACCGGCGCGGCTATTCGCCGACGCTGGCGTGCACGGCCTGCGGCTGGATTGCGCCCTGCCGCGACTGCGATGCGCGGCTCACCGTGCACCTGGGCGCCGCGCGGCTGCGCTGCCATCACTGCGGCGCCGATGCACCGCTGCCATCGAACTGCCCGCAATGCGGCTATGCCGTCAAGCACGTCGGCCAGGGCACCGAACGCGTCGAGGAGACGCTCACCGCGCTTTTTCCCGACATCTCCATCGCCCGTCTCGACCGCGACGTGGTGCGGCGGCGCGGCGATCTCGAGGCGGTAGTCAGTCGCATCGCCAGCGGCGCGGCGCGCATCCTGGTCGGCACGCAGATGGTGACCAAGGGCCACGATTTCCCGAGCGTCACGCTGGTGGTGGTGCTGAATGCCGACCAGGGATTGTTCAGCACGGATTTCCGCGCGCCCGAGCGCGTCGCGCAGACCATCGTGCAGGTGGCGGGGCGCGCCGGCCGCGGCAGCAAACCCGGCGAAGTGCTGATCCAGACCGAGTATCCGGACCATCCGCTGTTACGCAGCCTGCTCGAATCGGGCTACGACGGCTTTGCGGTGGCCGCGCTCGCCGAGCGACTGGCGGCGGGCTGGCCGCCGTTCGCGCACGTCGCGGCGCTGCGCGCCTCGGCCACGGAGTTGCCGGCCGCGATCGAATTCCTGCGCGCTGCGCGCCAGCTGGCGCGCCCGCCGCGCGGGCTCAAGTTGTTAGGCCCGGCGCCGGCGGCGATGGCGAAACGCGCGGCGCGCTACCACGCGCAACTGCTGATCGAGGCTCCCGATCGCGGCCCGTTGCACCGGTTCCTGACCGAGTGGCTGCCGCAGGTGGAGACGCTCAAGATGCCGCGCGAGCTGCGCTGGTCGCTGGATGTGGATCCACTGGATTTGTTCTAGGAGAGTGGTGCCGGGAAGGGGTTTCCGGCACCACTATCTATCCCAGCCGCCGAGCCGCGCGTTCTCTTCGCCCGCGGCATCGAGTGCATCACCCGCGCGGCGCGTTTCGATGGCCGAGAGAATGGCCGCGGGCAGCGCCGCGGCAGCCTGTTGAACCTGGCCGGCAGGAATGTCCGCCACGCCGGTGGCCGCGACCTGCCATTCACCGCCTGCGCGACAGGCGAGTCCGGCCGTCTTCGTTCCGCGCAGCGTGAAGCTGCGGCAGTAGCCACCGTCGCGCGCCCTGAACGTCACCCCGATCTGGACCGGCTCTTCACGGCGCTGATCGCTGGCCAGTTGTTTGTCGAGCGCGTTGGCCAGAACCCCGCGCGCCACCAGTGCGCCGTTCCTCGCGACCATCAGGCCTTGATCGGAGGGCGCGAACAGTGGCCACGCGATGAGCACGCCCAGCACCACGCTCGCCGCCATCGCCCCCCACTCGCGCAATCCCCAGCCAGGCCCCGGCGCACGCGTGCCCGACGAAGGGAACCGCAGGATCTTGCCGCCGCGCGGCGCGCGCGCGTCGTTCACCGCGACGGTGTCGCCATTGGCCGCCGACAGCAGCCGTGCCGGCAGCGGCTGGTCGAGCACGTTGGCGAATGCACCGGCCACTTGCGCGCGCAGCGCGCGATGCTTTTCCACGCGTCGCGCCAGCTCGGGATCTGCGTCCGCCGCCGCTGCAATTTCGGCACGTTGCACGGCGTCGAGTTCGCCATCGGCATACGCCATGAGAGTTTCGTCGTCGTAGTTCACGCCGGATCTCCCCCTTCTTTATTCGAGCAGGCTTCGTCGCAAAGCGCCGCCGCCAGCACCGCGCGCCCGCGCGCCAGGCGGCTCGTCAATGTGCCGATCGGAATCTCGAGCACCGCGGCTGCCTCCTTGTATGACATCCCCTCGACCAGCACGAGCGCAATCGCCAGGCGCTGATCCTCTGGTAGTTTGCTCATCGCCTCGGACACCGACCAGCGCTGCGCGTCGGTATCGGCCGGCGATACGGAAGGATGCGATCCGCTGTCTTCCGGCAGCGGCACCTCCGCGCGCCGGCGGGCCGCGCGCAGATTGTCCAACCAGGCGTTTCTCATGATGCCGAACATCCACGCTCCGAGATTCGCGCCGGGACGCAGCTGCGCGCTGTGCTTCCACGCGCGCTCGACCGCCGACTGCACCAGGTCGTCGGCGTCGTGTTGGTTGCGCGACAGCGAGCGCGCGAAGCGGCGCAGCCGCGGCAGCAGCCCGACAATGCGTTCACCGATTTCCTCCGTCGCGGTAGTCATGCTTTCATGTCGAATAATACGTCCGGCGAAGGTGTTTTCTTCCGTGCGTCCTGCTCTAGCTAAATTCGCGCGCAGATTCGTGATGTGCGTCGCGCTCTCGGGCGCCGCGGCCGCGCAGTTGCCCTTGCCGCAGGTGCAGCTGCCGCAGCTGCCAGTTCCGCGGGCGCCGCTGCCGGGCGTGCAGGACGTCACGCGTGACGTCGGCGGCAGGTTGCGCGAGCTTTCGGGCGCGCGCGCGTTGCGCATCGAGCGCAACTTTCGCGAACATCGCGCCGAGCTCGACCGCGTCGACGACGAACTGGTGGTGCGCGCCGAGGTCGTGGCGATCGACCTCTCCGAGGCGGCACTCGCCAATGCCCAGAAGGCCGGCTTCCGCGTGCTGCGCGCGCAGGATCTGGCCGATCTCGGCGTCCGGATCACCGTGTTGCAGACGCCGGCCGGATGGAGCGCGAGTCGCGGATTGAAGCGGCTGCGAAAACTGGATCCTGCCGGCAGCTACGACTACAACCACGTGTATCTCGACGGCGGCGCGATGGGCGCGCCAGCCGAGGCCCGTGCAATCGATGAACCCGGCGCCGCAGGTGGCGCCGCACGCCTCGGCCTTATCGATGGCGGCCTCGACGATACACATCACGCGCTGTCGGGAATCCGGGTGCATCGCTTCGGCTGCAGCGGCGCCGCCGTGCCGAGCGCGCATGGCACTTCGGTCGCATCGCTGGCGGTGCGCGGATCATTTGTGAATGAGCTGTTCGCAGCCGACGTCTACTGCGGCGCGCCGACGGGCGGCGCCATCGACGCGGTGGCCGCCGCCTTCGGCTGGATGGCGCGAGAGCGTGTCGCCGTCATCAATGTGAGCCTGGTCGGGCCGCGCAATGCGCTGCTCGAGCGCGTGGTGCAAAGCCTCGTGAGCCGCGGGTACGTCATCGTCGCGGCGGTCGGTAACGACGGGCCGGCAGCGCCGCCCCTGTATCCCGCGAGCTACGACGGTGTCGTCGGAGTCACCGCGGTGGATGCCAAACAGCGCGTGCTGATCGAAGCCGGTCGCGGCAGGCAGGTGGATTTCGCGGCGCTCGGCCTGGATGAGCGCGCGGCCGCGGCGGCGCCCGATTCATACGCAGCGGTGCGCGGCACGTCCTTCGCCGCACCGATCGTGGCCAGGTTGTTAGCCGCGAAGATATCGGCGCCCGATGCGGCGCAACGCCAGCGCGCGTTGACGGAGCTCGCGCAAATCGCGGCAGATCTGGGTGCGCCCGGCCGCGACGATGTCTATGGCGCCGGGCTGGTGAGGCCCCCTGCAGCTGCCGCCCCGGCCGCCCAATAGCCCTATTAATAGAGTGGGTTAAGTTAAATAAGAATCCTGCTGGCTGAGGGAAGAAATCACCCCTCCCGGGCGTAGTACCTCCTGAAAGCTGCGGATCGGCCGCGGCGCAAATCCAGGAGAGATTCATGAACAGGTACTTCATCAAGTCGACTGCGGCGTTTGCGCTGATCTGCGGCGCGCCGCTCTTACAGGCCCAGGTTCTGGGTGGCGGCGCTACCGGTGGCCTGGACGGCTCGTTGGGCGGCACGCTCGGCGGCGGCATGGGCCAGATCGGCAATGGAAACATCGGCGGGATGGGCAACGGCAACGCGAGCGGCACGCTCGGCGGCAGTCTCGATCACGGCGATGCGCTGCGCCGTCACGCCTCGGGCGCGATCGATCGAACCCGCGAAACCACGGGTCGGGTGCGCGATCGCGCCGCGGGCACGCGGGATGCCGCGCGGGGCGCCGCTTCTTCGGCGGTCTCGTCGACGAACGCGGACGTTTCGGGTGCGGCGAGTGGCGCTGCCAGCGGTGCGGCGAGTGGCGCTGCCAGCGGTGCGACCAGCGCCGCCAGCAACGGCATCGCCGGTTCGATGGCGGGCGCGGGCAGCGCCGCGTCGACGGTGAATCAGGCGAACTCCGGTGTCACCGGCGCGGCCAACGGCAGTCTGGCCGGCGAACTCACCGGCAGCCTCGATTCGGTGAAAGACCCCACGCCAGAGGCTCCGTCGACGGAGGCGAAGCCGGCGCGCCATGCATCGGCCAATGCCAGTGGCAATGCCGCGGGGTCGCTGACCGGTGCGCTCGATGCGCCGCAGGCCGATCTGACGAAGCCGGCGGCCAGTGAAACTGCAGCTACGACCTCGCAGCCGCGCAGCATCACGTCACCAGTGCAGGCCAGCGCCAATGCGAACGCCAACGCCACGGGCGATGCTTCGGTCAACACGGCGAAGCAGCCTTAGAAACGGGTAGGCAAAGAAAAGCGGCGGAACCTTTGCGGGTTCCGCCGCCTTTTCATTGCAACGGCTGTGCGAAATCAGCTCTGCGGCTGGGGGCCGCGATGCGGCCGACCGTTCGCCAGTTCTTCCGTGCTCAGCTGGCCGTTCTTGTCCGTGTCGAGCGTGGTGAAGCGATCCGCCAGGCGCGGCATCTTGGCCTGCACTTCAGCGAGCGACAGCTGGCCGTCGCTGTTGGTGTCGGCCTCCTTGAAGCGCTCTTCCATTTTCTGCTTCATTTCTTCGCGCATGTGCGCGGTGCGCGTCGCGTGTGCCTCTTTGATCTCGTCTTGCGTGACAAAGCCGTCCTTGTTCAGGTCGAGCTTGTCGAACCATTCGCCTGAACGCTCGGCGCCCGCGGCAGTGGCCTCGGCGCGCGACACGCGGCCGTCGCCATCGGTGTCGGCCCGCAGGACATCACGGGGCCCATCGGAACGCGGCTGATCGCCTGCGAAGGCGGCGCCTGCGAACAAGGCGGCGAGCGTCAGCGCGCAGGTCGAAAGGGTGGTCTTCATCGGAATCTCCTGTGAAAAATGAGTCCTGCGAAGGGATCAACGCGCTCGCCGCCATTCGGTTTACAGCCCGCGAAGAGGTTAACGGGACGTTCCTTGGTAAGATTCGGCCCGTCAATTCGAGTTCCAAACAGGTTCCCCCGTGAAATCCGAGCTTGAGCGCCTGCTGTGCGAGGCGTTGCGATCACTTGTTCCCGCCGTTCTGAGCGACCCGGTCGATCCGGCGCAGGTCGTGGTCGAACGCGCGCGCGATGAAAAACATGGCGACTTCGCCAGCAATATCGCCATGCGCCTTGCCAAGGCTGCGCGCAAGAATCCGCGCGACCTGGCCCAGGCCATCATTGCGGCGCTGCCCAAGAGCGCTCTTCTGACGAGCGCGGAAATCGCCGGCGCCGGGTTCATCAATTTCCGGTTGGCGCGCGATGCCTGGCTCGCCGGGCTCAAAGCCGTCGCCGCCCAGGGCACATCGTACGGGCGCAGTCTGGTTGGCGCCGGCCGCAAGGTGATGGTCGAGTTCGTGTCCGCGAATCCCACCGGCCCCATGCACGTCGGCCACGGCCGCGGCGCCGCGTATGGCGCGACGCTCGGCAACCTGCTCGAGGCCACGGGACACTCGCTGTACCGCGAGTACTACATCAACGACTCCGGCCGGCAGATCGACATCCTGGCGGTCAGCGTCTATCTACGTTACCTCGAGTTGTGCGGCGAAACGGTGGCGTTCCCGTCGAATGGCTATCGCGCGCCATACATCCTGCCGGTGGCGCAGGCGCTGCATGCAACGCGCGGCGACGCGCTCGAGCGACCGGGCGCGGCCATTGCCGCGGGCGCGCCGCCCGATGCGCCCGCCGGCGACAAGGACAAACACATCGATGGCCTGATCGAAAATTCGCGCCGCGCGCTCGGCAGCGCAGAGTTCGATGCGATCGTGATCTTCGCGCGCGACGCGATGATGGCCGACATCCGCAACGACCTCGAAGAGTTCGGCGTGCGCTTCGATCGCTGGTACTCCGAGCGCGAGCTCAACCGCAGCGGCGCGATCGAGCGCGCGTTGGCGGAGCTGCGCAAGAGCGGCCGCGTCTACACGAAAGACGGCGCCGAATGGTTCAAGTCCACGGAGTTCGGGGACGACGAAGACCGGGTAGTGGTGCGCGCCAACGGCGAAAAGACCTATTTCGCCTCCGACATCGCCTATCACTTCGACAAGTTGCAGCGCGGCCACGAATTGCTGATCGACGTCTGGGGCGCGGATCACCACGGCTACGTGGCGCGAGTGCGCGGAGCGCTGGTCGCGCTCGGCCGGCCGGCGGATTCGTTCGAGGTCTGCCTGATGCAGCTGGTCAGCCTGTACCGCGGCGGCGAGAAGCTCGCGATGGGCAAGCGCGAGGGCAACTTCGTCACGCTGCGGGAGCTGCGCAACGAGGTGGGCAACGATGCCTGCCGTTTCTTCTATCTGCTGCGCAGCCACGACCAGGCGCTCGATTTCGACCTCGAACTGGCTAAGTCGCGCAGCAATGAAAACCCGGTGTACTACATCCAGTACGCGCATGCGCGTGACGCCTCGGTGATGAAGCAGCTCGGCTCGAAGGGTCTGAGCTACGATGCCGCGACGGCCGATCTCGCGTTGCTGTCGACTGCGCACGAGCAGACCGTCATCACCGCGCTGTCGAAGTATCCGGAGATCGTCGAACACGCGGCGTTGAGCCGCGCGCCGCATGCGCTGGTGCATTACCTGCGCGACCTTGCCAACACGCTGCACACCTACTACAACGCGGAGCAGTTCATCGTCGAGGACGCCGCCTTGCGCAACGCCCGCCTTACGCTCGTGCTCGCCGTGAGCCAGGTAATCCGCAACGGTCTCGGAATCCTCGGCGTATCCGCGCCCGAGACGATGTAGGAGCCTGAACTGGCCGCGAAAATCACCAGCCGGGATTTCAAGCGCACGCGCGGCGGCGGCATGCGGTTCGAGATCTCGCGTTATCGCGAATTCTGGATTGGTCTTGCGCTGGGATTGTCCGTATCCGTGCTGGTGCTCGTCTGGCAGAACTACCGCGAGAAGATTGCCGCGAGCGTGACGGCAGAAACTCCCAAGCCCGAGCCGCGCTCCGACAAGGCGGCGGCCGTGGGTGACGCCGAAGACTCCCCCAAGAACTACGATTTCTACGACATGCTGCCCAAGTTCGAAGTGGTGGTGCCGGAGAAGGATCGCGAAGTCGCGCGCGAGCGCGACACCGCGCGGGCGGCGATCGAACGCCCCGGCGTGTACGTGCTGCAGGCGGGGTCGTACCGCAACCAGGAAGAAGCGGATCGCATCCAGGCGCTGCTCAAGAAGCAGGGCATCGACGCCAACGTGCAGCGCGTCGCCGTCGACGACGATGTCTGGCACCGGGTGCGCATCGGGCCCATCACCGATCTCGCCGAGCTCAATCGGCTGCGCGCGCGACTGCGGGCCGCGGAGTTCGACGATGCGCTCGTGATACGCGTGGGAGACTAGCTACGTGAACGTAATCGGGCGTTTCGCAATTGCAGCGCCCCTGATCGTCGTGGCATGGTTTGTTTCTTCGTGCGCCACGCAACCGGCCGCGACTCCCGCCCCGGCACCCGCGGCCAGACCCGAAGCGCCGCCGATTCCGCCGCCCACGCATCCGGGGCTCAACGTAGCCGCGGTCGGCGACACGATGCTGGGCACGGACTTCCCCGAGAACATCCTGCCGGACGACGATGGCCTGTCGTTCCTCGACGCGGTGACGCCGCTGCTGTCCGCGCCCGACGTGGCCTTCGGCAACCTCGAGGGCGTGCTGCAGGACGGCGGCGAGCCGGTGAAGCAATGCAAGGACAAGCGCATCTGCTTCCTGTTTCGCACGCCGACGCGTTACGCCGCCTACCTGAAGCTCGCCGGCTTCGACGCCATGAGCCTAGCTAACAACCATGCGCGCGACTTCGGTGAGGAAGGCCGCTCGTCGTCGATGGCGGCGCTCGACGCGCGCGGCATCGTGCATTCGGGGCGCGAAGGCACCACCGCCAGCTGGATCGCGAACGGCCGGCGCATCGCGCTGGCCGCGTTTGCGCCGAATGTCGGCTCGAACCAGCTCAACGAACCCGCGATAGCGCGCGCTCTGGTGGAACAGCTCGCCGCCACGCACGACATCGTGATCGTGTCGTTCCATGGCGGCGCGGAAGGATATGGGGCGGAGATCCTGCCGTTCGCACGCGAGATCTTCGTCGGCGAGGATCGCGGCAACGTGGTCGAGTTCGCGCACGCGATGATCGACGCGGGCGCGGACCTGGTGCTCGGTCATGGACCGCACGTCGTCCGCCCGATGGAGTTGTATCGCGATCGCCTGATCGCCTACAGCCTGGGCAATTTCGCCACGTACTACGGAATCAGCGTGGAGGGACTGCGCGGCATTGCGCCGATTCTCCTGTGCGAGCTCGACAACGAAGGCCGCTTCGTTTCCGGCCGCCTCGAACCGACGATTCAACTGCGGCCCGGCGGACCCTCGCCCGATCCCGCGCGCACGGCTATTACCGTGGTGCGCACACTCACCCTTGCTGCGTTTCCGGATGGAACGCTCGACATCGCCGAGGACGGCACGCTCGGCATCCGTCACTGAGCCCTGAGGCCGGGATTCTTCGCTTCTGAAGGTTTAAGGGTGCATCGCCGGGCAGGCGCCCGGATGCTAGAGTTCCGCCTCAGAACAAACGTGACCGGAACCCAAGGGAGTCACCATGAACACGAAAGCCATTGCCTCGCTGCTCGCGGGTTGCCTGCTTGCGAGCAGCGCCTGCTTCGCCGAATTGAACGCCGCCGAGCAGAGCTATGTCGACCGCCTGATCAAGGGTGGACCGAGCACGCTGCAGGAAGTCGCCCAGAGCCTGTTCAACGCCAGCGTCACCAACCCAGAAGTGCTAGATGTGGCAGCCCAGGTGCTGCTCGAGAAGTACCCGATGGCGGGTAACGAGCGCGACACGGTGGATGCGTCCGCCTGGCTGTGCCGGGCGCTCGGCAACTCCGGCAACAATCGCTACAAGGTCGTGCTCGATCAGGTAGCCGACGACAAGTCTGTCCACCGCAGACTGCGCGGACATTGCGAGAAGGCATCGAAGAATCTGGCGAAAGGCGCGACGAGTTCCTACGTCGCCGGCACCGTGAACCTCGAGCTGCTGCGCAATCCGCCGCCGCCTCCCCCGCCACCGCCCGCGCCGCCCGCCAAGGGCAAGAAGAACAGCAAGCAGGCGGCCGCGAAGCCTGCGGCTGCTCCGGCCGCTGCGCCCGCACCCGCAGCGGCGGCCGCGCCAGCGCCCGCCGCCGGCGCTCCCAAGACCGTGGACTTGAGCCTGATCCGCGTCGGCATGAGCCAGCAGGAAGTGAACGACTTGTTAGGACCGCCGACCAACCAGTCGCAGCGCATGACGGGCAAGCAATGGCAGCCGTTCAATTACGGCGCGCGCGATCTGCAGCGCATGGTCTATCTGTACAAGGGCGTGGGACGCGTCGAGTTCTCGCTCAAGTCCGCGTACGAAGGCGTGTTCCGTGTGATCACGGTGACACCCAATCCGAACGAATCCGGGTATCCGTAGACTCCGCCGCCCAGAACGGCAAGGGCATGACCAGAGCGCTTTGGCCTCTCGCCGCGATCATCGCGCTGCTGGATACCGCAGCCAGATAACTGGCAATGACTATTCCGACTCGTCGGTGATATTGCGGAAATCGACGCCGAGCGAGCGCAGCTTGCGATACAGGTGCGTGCGTTCCATCCCGACGCGCTTGGCGAGCTGGCCGACCTTGCCGTTACACAGCAGCAGCTGCTGCTGTAGATAGGCGCGCTCGAACTGCTCGCGCGCTTCGCGCAGCGGCAGCGCCAGCAGGTCCTGCTTCACGAGCGGTTCGACGCTCGGCGCCTGCGCGGCGAGTTCGCGTTCGATTTCTTCCAGCCGGATTTCTTCCCCGCCACCCTGCAGCAGCAGGCGCTGCACGAGATTTTTCAGCTCGCGCACGTTGTCGGGCCACGGATAGTTGCGCAGCCGGTTTTGCGCGGCGACGCTGAACTTGCGGAACTGCAGGCCTTCGCCGTCGACCAGGCGATCGACGTAATGGCGCAGCAGGTCGGGCACGTCTTCGGTGTACTCGCGCAGCGGCGGCACGCGCACGAGCAAGGTATTCAGGTGCGCGAGCAGATCGCGGCGGAAATCGTCGCTGCGCGATTCGATGCCGGGACGCGAAGAGGAGATCAGGCGCGCCTTGAGCGTCACCGGAGTATTGCCGCCGACGCGCGTGAACTGCCCGCTTTCGAGCGCGCCGAGCAGCGCTCGCTGTGCCTGCGGCGGCAGATCTTCGATCTCGTTGACGAACAACGTGCCGGCGCCGGCGCGTTCGAGCACGCCGGGTGCGGCCTGGCCGTCGGCCTCGGTGCCGAACAACACCTGCTCGGCGCCGTCGCCGCGCAGCGTGCTCGAGATCAAGGTGACGAACGGTCGCGACCCTCGCGGGCTCGCATCGTGAATGAAGCGCGCGAAGGCTTCACGGCCGGTGCCGGTCTCGCCGACCAGCAGCACGGGAGAATCGTTGGGCGCGATCTGCGCGAGATCGGCGCGCAGCTGCTGCATGATGCGGCTGCGGCCCACCGGCACGCCCGGCGACGCGGCTAACAACTTGCCGGCGTGACGCTTCCGCTTGCCGGCCTCGAGCGCGCGCTCGACGGTGCGCAGCAGCTTCTGCAGCGACAACGGCTTCTCGACGAAATCGAAGGCGCCGAGACGCGTGGCCTCGACCGCGGTTTCGACCGTGCCGTGGCCGGACATCATCACGACCGGACAGGATGCTTCGGCGGTGGCGGCCTGCCACTCGCGCAGCAGGGTGATGCCGTCGGTGTCGGGCATCCAGATGTCGAGCAACACCAGATCGGGTAATTGTCGCGCGCGCAACGCGCGGGCTTGACCGGCGTCGCCTGCGACATCTACGTCGTAGCCTTCCTCCGAAAGAATTTCTTTCAGCAGGCCGCGAATGTCGGCTTCGTCGTCGACGACCAGAATATGTGCGGCGCTCATGCTCGCTCCTTCCTGGGTTCAGCGCGTCGATCGCGCGCCACCAGCTGTCGGGATCCGTCTGTAATGGGCAAGGATACACGCACGCGCCCGCCGCCTTCCGGCCGATTGTCGGCCTCCACGCGCCCGCCGTGCTCCTCGACAATTTTTTTCACGATCGCGAGGCCCAATCCAGTGCCTTTGGGTTTGCTGGTGACGTAGGGATCGAACGCCCGCCCCAGCACCTCGCGCGCGAAACCGGGCCCGTTGTCGCTCACGGTAATAGTCGCGTATTCAGCCGAGCCCGCGGATTCGAAGCGCGTGGCGAGAATCACGCGGCCGGCCGGGGTGTTTTCCACCGCTTCGGCGCCGTTCACGATGAGGTTGTTCAGGATCTGCCGCACGCGGCCGCGATCGGCTTCGACCTGGTCGATGTGCGGATCGAGCTCGACGTCGATCTGCACGCCCGTCTCCTGCACGCGGTGCAGGTCGGCGACCTCGGTGACCAGCGCGTTGAACGGAAACCGCGTGACCGTCATGTCGGGCGCGCGCGCGTATTCGCTGAACGCGTTCACCATCGCCTTCATGGCCTCGACCTGCTGCACGATCGTGTAGGTCGCGCGGTCGAGGATCTGCGCGTCCTCGCCCGTCATTTTGTGGAGATAACGGCGGCGCATGCGCTCTGCCGACAGCTGGATCGGCGTGAGCGGGTTCTTGATTTCATGCGCGAGGCGGCGTGCCACTTCGCCCCAGGCCGCGTCGCGCTGCGCCTGCAGCAGCGCGCTGATGTCGTCGAACACGATGACGAAGCCGCCCTGCCGCTCTTCGTCGTTTTCGGCGTGCTCGTCACCCGGCAATGGCGTACACGCGCACACCAGCACGCGCGCGCCGGCCATCTCGGGTTTGAGATCCATCTGTTCGCGCCATTCTTCCTCGCCCTTCGCGAGCCGCACGTTCACTTCGCCGAGGAAGCGCGCGAAGCGCGGGTTCGATCCTTCGAGTGCCGACAGCGGCTGGCCCACGCCCTGCTCGAGGTCGACCCCGAGGATGTTGCTCGCCGCCTGGTTGGCGCTGCGCAGCTTGAGGTCGCGCCCGACGGCGATCACGCCGGTAGTGAGGCGAGCAAGAATGATGGACAGACGTTCGCGCTCCCGTTCGACCGCCTGCTGGCTGCGCGTGGTGTCTTCGCGCGCGCGCCGCAGGCGCTTGGTCATGTCGTTGAACGAGTGCACGAGGAAGCCCATTTCGTCGCGCGAGGGCAGCGGCAAACGCGTGCCAAAGTCCCCCTTGCCCACCGCGCGTGTGCCCGCGATCAGGTCCTGTACGGGTCGTACGAGTTTTTCGGCGGAGTAGATAGCGCCGTAAATAGCGGTGAGCATTGCCAATAGCAGTACCAGCGTCAGGGTCAGGCCAAAGAGATTCTTCACTCCCTCGCGTTGTTCAGTCAGGTCGCTGTGCTGCGAATAGGAATGTTGCACGGCTTCCGAAAGTCGCACGAGTTGTGGAGGCACGGGATACAACGCCACCACGAAGCGACCTTCGCTCGATCCGGGACTGGTCGCGATAGGAGCCGCTGTGTTGATCTGGTAGTCGTCTTCCGACAGCGGTTCCAGGCTCCAGTACAGATTGCCGCCGGCTATGGCGCTGGTCACTTCGGCGGACGCGCGTGGCAGGGTGCTGGAAGTACCCGCGCTGCTGGCCGCGATTACCTGTCCGAGCGTGCCGTAGACCACGACTTCGAGCGCGCCGCTTTCGACGCGCTGCTGGTCGGTGGCGGTGGCCCAGTTCGAGGGCGGGCTTGCGGCGAGGCGGTTGGCGAACA
>DATHJZ010000051.1:0-3446 GCA_035286365.1 Steroidobacteraceae bacterium
ATCCTTGTGCGTGTACACCGCGACGCGCG
Source organism: Steroidobacteraceae bacterium (assembly GCA_035286365.1). Classification (GTDB taxonomy): domain Bacteria; phylum Pseudomonadota; class Gammaproteobacteria; order Steroidobacterales; family Steroidobacteraceae; genus CADEED01. The sequence goes on from DATHJZ010000051.1 coordinate 30, forward strand.
GCGCTGCCTTGCTGGCGCGATGCAGGCGCTCGGGTTCCGGCAGACCGATGTCCACCCAGACCTGCAATGCGCCGGTGAGATCGCACACAGATATCGCCGGCTGATCCGGATCCGACAGCCCCTTCGAAAATGCGATGCCCTCGGCGTACACGAGGCAATAGGCGAGCACGCGCGTCAGCAGATAGTCCGGAGTTTCGCTCGGATGCTGCGCCACGCGCAGGTTCAGCGATTGATACACGGCGCGATCGGAATCGGCGAGATCGATGTCGAACGTATAGATGGTCGCACCAAGTGCCAAGAGCCCTCCGGCACGGAAATTGGTCGGGCAATACTATCAGCGCTGCCAAACATCTGGCCGCCGAACGCTCAACCCGTACCTGCAGAATTTCGCACGCTGCGCCGCCTGCGGCATTGACGCAGAATCTCTCTTGCGTTCATTGAACCTCGCGCGCAACTTGGCGAACATGAAAACGCGAAGCTGTCTGCTTGCCCTTGCCGCGATGGCGGCTGCCCAATCAGACGTCTACGGTTTGACTCCGCCATCCGACTCGGACGGGCCCATCAGGCTGTTGAACTGCATCGTCAACCCGCAGGGCGTTCTCGAGGCGGAAGTCGATAGCCGCAGCGATGACGCCATGAATTGCAACATTCGCTGCAACTACGAGTTGGGCGGAAAGCCGTTCTCCCATTCCTTCAACGTCACGATCCCCGGACGATTTCAGGGGCGCGTCGGCCGGTTTGACACCACCAACCGCAAGGCGGGTAACTACTCGGGCGACGTGGGTACCTGCAAGAAGACTTCTTTGCACGGCGTTATGCCGTCATAACTTTTCGATTCGTCTTCCTGCGTTGACAGCCGCGCCGCGCGCACGTAATTTCGACGCCGTGCTCAACCTCTCCTGCAACTATTACTCGTGGTCACCACTCAACGTGGAGGCCGGTGATTGAGCGCACGAAACTGACGATTCAGCTCAACCGAAACCAGCCTCCCTAGCGGAGGCGTTTTTTTGTTCGCGTCCGCCGGGGAGGCCATCCAAGGACGCGAACATGCCCACAACTGAAAGACTGGAGATACGGCCGCTGGAGCCGGCCGACGTGCCGGCGCTGCTCACCATCATTGCGGCCTCCCGCGGCGAATACGGCATCGCCGAGCGCGGTGTCGAGTTGCTCGAGCCTCAGGATCTCGCGCTCTATGCCAACTACCAGCGCCAGCGCTCGCTGTACTTCGTCGCCTTGTTAGACGGCGAAGTGATTGGCGGGGCGGGCGTTGCGCCGCTTGCGGGCGCGGACCCTCTCACCTGCGAACTGCAGCGCATGTACCTGCGCCCGGACGCGCGCGGCCGCCGCATTGGCGACGCACTGCTCGAGCGCTGCCTCGCGGCGGCCAAACAATTCCTCTACGTGCGTTGCTACCTTGAGACGGTGACGCAGATGCGGGCGGCGCTGGAGTTCTACGGCCGGCACGGCTTTCGCAGCTTGCAGGCGCCGGTCGGCCGCGCGGGCCATGGGCACAATGATCGCTGGATGATGCGTGGGCTGAGGGCGTCGGCGGCTGTGGTCGCAAACTAGAAATCCAGCTTGATACTCAAGAACTTGCAAACTTGATGTTGCAATTTGCAACATCAACCGCGAGAGGCGGTCGGCACGGCGGAATCCGAAAACCGCCACGAGTGTTTACCGAGCATGGCGCCATCATGGCCGCGATGGTTCTCAATAGTCCTCGTGCCGTGCAGATGAGTGTCTATGTAGTTCGAGCATTCGTGAAATTGTGCGAAGTGTTGGCATCAGATACGTGTCCAATCGCCGACAAGGACCATGGGCGGTCGCCTATGAACGCGACGCTCCTCCAACTGCGAGCCTCTCGCTGGGCACACAGGAGGTTTCGCCATGCCAGAACGTCAGCAACCGGACCGCGATCCGGGACCCGCGCCGCACGGCGCTTCGCCGGACCTGCCGAAAATCGAAACGCCGGTCATCGACATCCAGGATCTCGAGCACAAGCCAGGATCGGATACGCGCGTCAACAACAGCGGGGTGAAGGTGCAGCCGCAAACCGATGAGCAACGTCGCAAGGACGACGCGCAGTTCGCGAAGGAAGACGCAACGGCGCGCGAGGCGGTCGCGGAACTCGAACGCACGCTGGACGGCCTGCCGCCGGAATGACGTCTCACCCTTAACAAACTTGGCCAGCGGTTCTATTTCCCGCCAACCTTGGTAGGCGTGATCGTCCACGTCCAGCCATTCTTCTTGACCGTGAAGAACTTCTTGTCGGGGCTGATCGTCAGTCCTTCCGACGGCGCTATCGGCATCGCAAACAGTATGACCTGCGGCAGCGAGAAATCCTCCGGCGTCGTCTTCACCTTCGCCGGCACCGGCTTGCGGCCCGCGGTGCACATGGACGCGGCATCGACCAACGGGTAGCTAGTGCTCGAGGTGAACGTGAGAACCCCGGCAAGTCCCGGTTCCACCGAGAGCAGCTCGTAGTGTTCGTACTCCCCGTGGAGCACGGGCGCCAGGCAGGCAGGTGTCCGGTCCCGCACATTCGCGGCAGGCGATTTGGAGTTCTGGATGGTGGGCTTGCCGACGATCGACTGTTCCGACATTTTCCAGTCGAGATCGATAACGACACGATCGCTGACGTCCGCTTGCCCGGCACCGTCGCTCGCGATGTACGTCGCGTCCTGATAAACGCCGACGATGTGATAGCGGAGCAGCTCCGCCGTGCTCCACTTCTGCATGGCGGCCATATCCATCTGCTGCGCTGGCGCGGCCGTCGACAACAGCGCGCATAGACCGATTGATAGTGCGATTTGAGTTTTCATCTGTGTTCCTTATTGAGGACGGCTGGCAGCCCAGACCTGGTCGCCGAAGTCGCCGTCGGATATGTGGTTGTAGTCGGCGACGAACGAAATCAGCGAGCCATCTTGCGAGATCGCATGGCTGCCGATCAAGTTACTGCCGGTGCTGGCTCCGCTGCCGCTCGGGCGCCGCGAGGCGCGCCTCGGCGAACTTTATGTAACGCACGCCCTGCACGCGCCGGGCGCTTCCGCGCTCCCCTACTGGCAACAAGCGCAACGCGTGCTCGCGCCAGGAGTAGCCGCGTTACAGAAGGTGGCGGCGGCCGTTGCGCTCGAGCCCATGGATAAGGCGGTGATCGATGCGGGTGTGGCCGCGCTGGCGCGCGCCGAGGCGGCAACGGCCGGTCGATCGAACTAGCGGCACGCTGCGAAGGCTGCTTTTTTCCCTAGTAGTTTGACGCACGCGATCGATCGGGTCCGCGTTCAGGCGCGCTCGGGGATTCCCGGAATCGAGCCGCCATTGGAACCCGATCACGGAACGTCCATGCGACGGGCCTCTATGCTTGCGCCATGACGGATGTTTCATCAATCGCTGCGATTCCAACCGCAGCCAGAAGTG
>DATHJZ010000052.1:0-5687 GCA_035286365.1 Steroidobacteraceae bacterium
GGATTCTTCGAGGCCGAGCGCCTCATCCAGCAAACGGGACAGGACCGCGTACTGCGCGGCGCTGCGTTTCACTGCCGGAATCTCTGGTGCACGAATGGCCTCACGAAAAGCTCACTCGAAGATACGCCACGCGGGGCCTCCGCCGGACAGCTGCGCGCAATTAAACGCGGCCGTGTCCACCGCCGACGCGAACTCCGTATTCATCAATGAGGCAGTTGTAACGGAGTCGCTTCGATGAAAACCCTGACACGCTGTGCAGTCCTGAGTATCGCGCTCACCGGCACCTGTGCCGCACAGCAGACGTACCCGCAGCCCGCGTATCCGCAACCGCAATACCAGCAGTTCCAGCAGCCGCCCGCGGGACAGAGCCCGATGCGCACCATGTTCGCCGCGAGCGTCGCGCAGATGGCGCAGGCCACCGGCAGCGCGGCCATCGTCGCCGTCGCCGATGGACTCACCGGCGCGTTGAAAACCTGGTTCGACAACAAGCGCGCGCGCAAGGGCGCGAACGGCGCGCTGGGCAACAGCTACTACCCCGCCGCCGCGCCGGCGCCGGCGAGCGGCGTCCCGATGACGACGTCGAGCTATCCCGGCACAGCGCCGGACAGCGGCGGCTACCAGCAGCCGGCCGATCCGAACGCATATCCGGGCAGCAATCCTGCGCCCGCGACTTATCCACCGGCCGACGGCAGCTATCCCGACTCCAGCTCTTACCCCAGCAGCTACCCCGGCACGGATCCGAACACCGGCTACCCGACCTCGAGTTATCCGGGCACGGACCCAGGCGGCTATCCGCAGACTAACTATCCGAGTAGCGGTGGCACTTATCCGCCGCCGCAGACGCCCAATCCGCAGCCTTCCCAGCTGTACGCCGGCATCGCCTACGAGATTCACCTGTTGCAGCCGGATGGCTCGACGCTGCCGGTCGATCCGACCAGCTACTCCTTCCGCACGGGCGATCAGTTCCGCGTGTATTACCGCCCCTCACTGCCGGGCCGCGTCGACGTGTTCAACATCAACGCCGCCGGCCAGAGCGCGCAGATCGATTCGAGCGTGGTCGCGTCCGGCGATCTCGCCTCGCTCGGTCCCTACCAGTTCGCGAACCTGCAGGGCGAGGAGACGCTGATTCTCAAGCTCTCGCCGTGCATGACGCCGCAGCTGTACGCGACCACGCGCAACATCGTAAAAGTGCAGGGCGCTGCGCCCGTGAACCCCATGGGCTTGAGCGACTGCAGCAGCACCGCGACGCGCGGGCTCAAGGCGAAGACGCGCGACATCCGCAAGGTTTCCGTGGAGAGCGGCACGGCCTTCGCGCTGGACCCGATCTCGGCGAACGAGCTCGGCTCCGGAAACATGGCGCCGCGCCAGGTCACCGTCACCCTGCATCACCGCTGAGTTCGAACCCGTGAACATTTCAAACTTGCTGCGTACCGTGAGCCTCGCGCTAGTCGCCTCGACCGCGAGCGCGCAGGTCGTCATTCCTCCGGGCCTCGAGCCCGGCCAGATCCAGCGCAGCCTGCATGAGCTACGCCTCCCCGAGCGCAGCGCGGTGCAGGTGTTGCCGCCGGCGCCCGAGCAAGTGGCGCCCGCCAACGCGGCGGACATCAAGTTCGTGCTGCGCGGCGTGCGCATCGAAGGCGCGACGGTGTATCCGCCCGCGGAACTCACGCAGGCGTTCACGTTGGGGCAGGAGATCTCGGTTGCGCGCGTGTTCCAGATCGCCAACCAGTTGACCGCGCGCTACCGGCGCGACGGCTACGTCTTGTCGCAGGTGCTGGTGCCCGCGCAGGACGTGACCGACGGACAGCTCAAACTACTGGCCGTCGAAGGCTTTGTGGACGGCATCCAGCTGCGCGGCAACGTCGCGGCGGATGACAGGCTGCTCACGAAGTACGGCGCCGCGCTCAAGGCGACCCGGCCGCTCACCTCGGCGGCGCTCGAACGCTACCTGCTGCTGATCAACGATCTCGCGCAGGTGCGCGGGCGCGGCACGCTGGTGCCCTCCGCGCACACGCAGGGCGCGGCCGATCTCGTCGTCGATGTCGCGCGCGAGTACACGACCGTTGCCATGGCTTCCAACAACCGCAGCAGCCGCTCGCTCGGCACGAAGCGCGTGAATCTCGATTTCGGCAGCTACGGTCTCATCGGCGAGTGGGACCAGGTCGGCGTGCACGCGGGCTCGAGCCTCGACGACAAGCTGGCCTTCGTCGGCCTCGACTACGGCTCCGCGTTCGGCGGGCACGGAATGCAGTGGAATCTGAGCGCGACCGGTGTACGGGCGCGCCCGGGCCGCGCCGCGAACCTGGAAATGGCCGATCTCGAAACCAGGTCGCTTTCGAGTCAGCTGGAAGTGCGCGCGCCGCTGTTGCGCACGCGCGCGCAGAACGTCTACCTGCGAGCGGCGCTCACGTCCTTCGACGGGCAGAGCGAATTCGACAGCGCCGATCTTTCCGATGACGCCATCCGCGCCGTTCGGCTCGGTGTCTCGTTCGATCTCGCCGATGGCGCCAACGGAATCAACACCCTGGATGTCGAAGTGGCGCAGGGCCTCGACGCGCTCGGCGCGCGCAAGGCCGGCACTGCGACCTCGCCGCTGTCACGTGCCGGCGGCCGCAGTGATTTCACCAAGGCCACGCTGTACCTGGCGCGCCTCCAGTCGCTCGGGCATGCCTGGGGCGGCTCGTGGTCCGCGCTGGGCGCGCTCAGCGCGCAGCACGCGTTCACCACGCTGCTCGCCCCGGAGTTGTTCGCGTTTGGCGGCGACACGTTCGGCCGCGGCTATGACGCGAGCGAACTGGCCGGCGATTCGGGCGAGGCCTTCAAGTTCGAGCTGCGTTACGCCGGCGTGATGCCGGAGTTCGCGGTCGCGGGTTACTCCTTGTACGGCTTCTACGACGTCGGGCGGGTGAAGTTCCGCGACCCGGTGAACGAGCGCGCGAGCGAGCACGCCAGTGCCGCGGGCCTGGGGCTGCGCATGACGGGCACGCGCTGGCAGGGCCTGGTCGAATACGCCATTCCGCTCGATCACGATGTCGCCGCCGAAGGCAACCGCGACGCGCGCTTCTTCTTCGGCGTGCAAGTCGGGATGTGAATGCACGCGGGTTAGTCGCGCTGCTGGCGACGCTCGCGCTGGCGGCGGTGTCGCAGGCCGAACCGCTGCCGACGACGCCGCTGCTGCGCATCGACACCGGCCGCCACACCGCGTTCATCCACGCGCTGGTGCTCGACGAAAAAGCCGGCAAGGCCTACTCGGCCTCCGAGGACAAGACCATCCGTGTCTGGCGCCTGGCCGATGGGCGGCTGCTGGACACCTTTCGCGTGCCCGCAGGATTGCAGGCCGAAGGGCAGCTGTTTGCGCTGGCGCTGAGCCCGGACGGGCAGACGCTGGCCGCGGCGGGGTGGACCTGCTGGGATGTCACGCGCGAGGCCTGCATCTATCTACTGGATGCGGACACCGGCGAGCTGCGCGGCAGGATCACGGGGCTGCCCGAAGTCGTGGCCACGCTGCGCTTCTCTCCCGATGGAAAGGCGCTTGCGGCCGGGATGATGGGCACGGCGGGGCTCGCCGTGTACCGCGTCGCGGATCGCGCGCGCATCGCGGCGGACCAGGAGTACCGCGGCAAACTGCTCGAGCTCGACTTCAGCCCTCGGGGCACGCTGATCACTTCATCGCTCGACGGATTCCTGCGCGTGTATGACGACGCGTTCAAGCTCGCCGGCCGCGTGAATGCCGGGCTCGCGGGGCGCGAGCCTTTCGGCGTGCGCTATTCGCCCGATGGCCGCTACGTCGCCGTGGGTTACAACGATGTCGCGCGCGTCTCCATCCTGAACGCGGCGGACCTGAGCGTGTTGCGCACGCTGAAGCTCGACGGCCCGCAGGCGCCGCGCAATCTGACGCGCGTCGCGTGGAATCGCGAATCTCTATCGCTGGTCGCGACCGGCGAACCCCTCGCGCCGCAGAATGCCTGCGTGTTCCGCTGGGTGGTCACCGCGGCCGGGCCGCCGTTGCAACTGCCGCTCGCGCACGCGCGCATTGGCGATCTCGCGGTGACCGCCGACGATTCCGTATTGTTCGCCGCGGAGGACCCGGCGCTCGGGTTGATAGATTCGGCCGGGCGCCGCCGCTACCTGCTGCTCTCTGGAGTTCCTGACTACCGTGCCGCGCAACAGTCGCTGAAAGTGTCGCGTGACGGTGCGACGCTCGAAATCGCGCTTGGGGGTCAGCCGCAATCGCTGCGCCGGTTCTCGCTGCTGAACGGAAAGCTCGAACGGCCGACGGCGCCGGACGCATCGCTGAACGGTCCCACGGCCGAGGCGTCCGGCTGGAAGATCAAGCAGGCGAAAGGCACCGCTCCTCTCACGATCAACGGACACGCGCCGGTTCTCGACCCCTTCGAAACACCGCATGCCTACGCGCTCGCGCCGCGCGCGAGTGTGCTGGTGCTCGGTACCGAGTGGGCGCTGCGCGTGCTGGATCGCGGCGCGGCGCAGAAGTGGTCCGTGCGCCTGCCGACCGTGGCACGGGCGGTGAACGTGAGCGCGGACGAGCGCGTCCTGCTCGTCGTGCTCGGCGACGGCACTATCCATTGGTATTCGCTCGACAACGGCACGCTGCTCGCGTCCGCGTTCATCCACGCCAACGGCGAGGATTGGGCCGCGTGGACGCCGCGGGGCTACTACGCCGCGTCGCCGTACGGCGATCGGTTCGTCGGTTGGCAGATCAACCGCGGAGGCGATGCCAAGCCGGATTTCTTCCGCGCGGTGCAGTTCGAGCGCACGTTGTACCGGCCGGACTTGTTAGGCGGCCCGTTCAAGGGCACGCCGTCGCCCACTGCCAGCCCGCTGATCGACGACGCGCCGCCGCGGGTCAGCGTGGAAGTCCTGAGCGTCTCACCCGCGACGCGCACCCGGCGTATCCGCATCCGCGCGGAAAGCCTGGGCCTGCCGATGAGCGACGTCGCCGCCTACGTGAACGACATCCCGATCACGCCTGCGGCGAGCCGCGGCCTGCGTTCCGCCGAGAACATGAAGTTCACGCGCGAGCTCGACGTGCCGATCAACGAGCGCGACAACACGCTGCGCATCGAAGTCTCCAACGGCCGCTCGCTCGGCGAGGCCGAGAAATACGTGGAAGGGGCGCCGGCCGCCGCGCCGGTCGGCGACCTGTACGTGCTGGCCGTCGGGGCCAACAAATTCACCGGTCTCGAAGCGGATCTCGCGCTCTCGTACAGCGCGAGCGACGCGGACGAGTTTGCGCGCGCCTTCGTCGCGGCGCGCGCCGGGCAGTTCCGCCAGGTGCACGCCCAGACGCTGAGCGACAACGGCAAGCTACCCACGCGCGCTGCCATCCTGAAGGCGCTGGCATCGCTCAACACCGCGACCGGTGCCGACACCGTCGTCGTGTTCCTGGCCTCCCATGGACTGAGCGACAGCCAGGGCAACTACTACTTCGTGCCGCGCGACGCGCAGCGCGCCGACATCGACGTGTTGCTCGATGGCGGCGTGCTGCCGCCCGTCACCTCGCTCCTCGGCTGGCAGGAAATCACCGCCGCCCTGCGCAACACCGCCGGCCGGCGCCTGCTCATCGTCGACACCTGCCAGGCGCGGCAGATCTTCGGCACCGTGCAGGATTTCTCGCTCATGAAGCGCTCCGCATCTTCGCGCGTGGCGTTCATCCTCGCGTCCAA
>DATHJZ010000053.1:0-6960 GCA_035286365.1 Steroidobacteraceae bacterium
TGCAGCTCGCGCAGCGCACCCTGCTGATTCGCCACGTGATGGATGAGCTGGTGACACAGCACGCCGTCCACCGATTCATCCGGCAGGTCGAGCTTCGTGACCGAACAGGCGTGCACGTCAACCGGCACGTTCGAGCGCTGCGCGGCTGCTCGCGCCAGCGCCAGCATGCGCGGATCGACATCGACGGCAACGATCTCGCGCGCCGCGAAGTGCTGCTGCAAGAGCGCGAAGGCAAGGCCCTGTCCACAGCCGACGTCCATCATGCGGCTGATCGACGCCGGAACACCGGGGCCCGCGAGCTCGTGCAGATCGGCCACCGCCTTGGAGAGCACTTCGCGATACCAGGTTTCCGTGCTCAGAAACCATTTGCCAAAACGGGTTTCAGAAACCCAGTCGGGCGCCATCGATTCCATTGCACAATCATATTCCATGAAAGCCTTCGCATTGCGCGTCATCGAGGCGCTGCCGCTCGCAGTGTTCCTCATTTACATGGCGGTGGCGGATCCGCGCGAGCAGGTCGAATGGCGCGCGCCGTATTACGCCGCCACGGCGCTGGCCGCCGCCGGAACGGTGCTCCTGTGGCGCGCGGGCGCGGTCTTCAACCGCATCTACCTCGGCATCGCCTTGTACTTCGTGAGCGGCACCCTGGCGCTGATCACGCGCTGGCCCTGGCTCAATGCCGAATACGGCCGCCTCGAGGGCACGGCGATGCTGTACTGGGTGCTCGCGACCGGCGTCTTCTTTACCTTGTTCAATGCGCGCGGCTACATCGGCGTCGATGCCGCGCCGCGCGTCGTGCGCGCGTATTCGTGGTCGCTGGCGGCGGTAACCTTGGTCGCTACCGCGGTGTCCGTGTACTTTGTCGGCAACCGGCTGATTTCGTCCTTCCTGCCCTTCATAGCCGTCTTCACCGCGCACGGCATCATGAAGGCGCGGCTGCATCGCGCGACGGTGACAGCGTAAGATTGCCGGCATTCCATCTGGGGACGTTCATGAAACTCAAACAACTTTGCGCGCTCAGCTTGAGCGTCGGGCTTTCCCTTGCCGCATTCCCGGCCGACACGGTCGGTACCCGGCCCTCCGACATCAAGGCGCGCGAGATCTTCGCCAAGGTGATCTCGATTCCCACCCAGATCGGCAACAACAAGGTTCCCGAGATGGCGGAGTACCTCGCGGGTGAATTCCGCGCGGCGGGCTTCCCCGCCGACGACGTGAAGGTTCTGCCGATGAAAGTCAGCGGCGATCAGACCGCGACGCTGGTCGTGCGGTATCGCGGCGACGGCACGGGCGGCAAACCGATCCTGCTGATGTCGCACATGGATGTCGTGACCGCGAAGCGCGAAGACTGGGTGCGTGATCCCTACCAGCTCATCGAAGCAGACGGATTCTTCTACGGCCGCGGCACCGCGGACATCAAGTCGGGCGTCACCGAACTCACCGCGACCTTCCTGCGCCTGAAGGGCGAAGGCTTCAAGCCGAAGCGCGATCTCATCATCTACTTCAGCGGTGACGAAGAAACGGCGATGGACACCACCGTCGCCATGGCCCGCGATCACCGCGATCTGATCGACGCCGAGTACGCGCTCAATTCCGACGCGGGCGGCGGCGCGCTCGACAACGATACCGGCAAGCCGCTGTATTACAGTCTGACGGCCGCCGAGAAGACCTACGCGGATTTCTCGCTAACTACCCACAACCCCGGCGGACACAGCTCGCAGCCGCGCCCCGACAACGCCATCTATGAGCTCGCCATCGCGCTCGAGAAGGTGAGCAAGTTCAGTTTCCCGGTGATGTCCAACGAAATCACGCTGGCGAATTTCAAGGCCTCGGGCAAGACAACGCCGGGCGAGCTTGGCGCGGCGATGACGAAGTTCGGCGCCGATCCCGCCGATGCCGCGGCGGCGGCTGTCATTGCGAAAAGCCCCACGCACATCGGCTGGACGCGGACCACCTGCGTCGCGACGATGCTCACGGGCGGTCATGCCGAGAACGCGTTGCCGCAATCGGCCAGCGCCAACGTGAACTGCCGCATCTTCCCCGGCGTCAAGATCGAAGAAGTGCGCAGCACATTGCAGCGCGTGGCCGGCGACAACGTCGAGGTCAAAGTCGTGGGTACGCCGATGTCGAGCGACGCCTCGCCGCTGCGCGCGGACGTCGTCGCGGCCATCACGCGCGTCGTGCAGAAACTGCATCCGGGCGTGGCCGTCGTGCCGAACCAGGCCTCAGGCGCAACCGATGGGCTGGTGTTTCGCGCCGCGGGCATTCCGACCTATGGCGCCGACGGTATCTTCATGCGACCCAAGGACGACTTCTCGCACGGCCTCAACGAACGAATTCCGGTGACGGCTTTCTACCAGGCGCTCGATCATTGGTATTTCCTGCTGAAGGACGTCGGCGGCAAGCGCAAATAAGGATCAGATCCCGTGAGCGCCACCGGAGAACCGCTGGGCACACTGGCGTTCGCGTTGTCGCATGCCACCCAGCTGCTGGAGAAGGATCCGGCAACCGCGGCCGAGCAGGCCGCGGAGATCCTGAAGGTATTTCCGGATCAACCCCATGCGCTCGCCTTGTCCGGACTCGCGCTCGGCAAGGTGGGGCAGGGCGAGGCCGCCATCGAAGCGCTGCGGCGCGCCGTGCAGCTCAAGCCCGATCTTCCCGATGCCTGGCGCGCGCTGGGCGATCACTACAGCGCGCTCGAGATGCGCGATGCGGCGGATGCGGCCTTCGCGCAGCACATCCGCTACAGCACGCGCGATCCGAAGCTCATGAACGCCGCGCTGGCGCTGGCCGAGAACCGCATTCCTGAAGCGGAGCACGAGCTGCGCGAGCACCTCAAGCGTCATCCCACCGACGTGGCCGCCATCCGCATGCTCGCGGAAGTCGCGGCGCGCATCGGTCGCATGGGCGACGCGGAAATCCTGCTGTCGCGCTGTGTCGAGCTCGCTCCGGGTTTTACTGCTGCGCGTCAGAACTACGCCATGGTGCTGCACCGACAGAACAAGCCGGCGCAGGCAATGGCGGAAGTGAATCGCCTGCTCGCCGACGAGCCGGGCAATCCGGGCATGCGCAATCTGAAGGCCGCGATTCTCGGCCGCACCGGCGACTTCGAAGATTCCATCGCGCTGTACAAGGCGGTGCTCGCCGACTACCCGCGCCAACCCAAGGTATGGATGAGCCTGGGGCACGCATTGAAGACGGCGGGAAAAACGGCGCCGAGCATCGAGGCCTATCGCCGCTGCATCGAATTGGCGCCCGAGTTCGGCGAGGCGTGGTGGAGCCTCGCGAATCTCAAGACGTTTCGTTTCAGCGCGGACGAAATTGCCATCATGCGCACACAGCTCGAGCGCACCGACCTCACCAACGACGACCGCTTTCACTTCCACTTCTCGCTCGGCAAGGCGCTGGAGGATGCCGGTGAGTACGCGGAGTCCTTCAGTCACTACGCGGCGGGAAATGCGCTGCGCCGCAAGCTGATCCGCTACGACGCCGACGACAACGAGGCGCACGTCTCGCGTTCGAAGCGGCTCTTCACGCGCGAGTTTTTCGCGCAGCGTGCCGGGTGGGGGTTCGAGGCGCCCGATCCCATCTTCGTCGTCGGGTTGCCGCGCTCGGGTTCGACGCTGATCGAGCAGATTCTCGCCAGCCATTCGCAGGTCGAAGGCACGCAGGAGCTGCCGGACATCACCATGATTGCGCGCGTGGTCGGCAATCGCACCACGCGCACGGAAGGCTCGGCGTATCCGCGCGCACTCGCGAAATTTTCTGCGGACGAAGTGCGCGCGCTCGGCGAGAAGTACATCGCGCAGACGCGCATCCAGCGCAAGACGGCGGCCCCGTTCTTCATCGACAAGATGCCCAACAACTTCGCTCACGTGGGGTTGATCCATCTCATCCTGCCGAACGCGAAGATCGTCGATGCGCGCCGCCATCCGATGGGTTGCTGCTTCTCCTGCTTCAAGCAGCACTTCGCACGCGGGCAGAACTTCACGTATGAGCTCGGCGAGATCGGCCGCTACTACCGCAACTACGTCGAATTGATGGCGCATTTCGATGCCGTACTGCCGGGCCGCGTCCATCGCGTGCTCTACGAAAACATGGTCGATGACACCGAAGGCGAGGTGCGCCGGCTGCTGGCGTATTGCGGGCTGCCGTTCGAGGAATCCGTACTGCGTTTTCATGAAAACCAGCGCGCCGTGCGCACGGCGAGCTCGGAACAGGTGCGTCAGCCCATTTTTCGCGATGGCGTGGATCAGTGGCGGCACTACGAGCCATTCCTGGCGCCGCTCGAGAATGCCCTCGGGCCGGTGCTCAAGATTTATCCAAACACGCCGCAGTTTTGATTCCGTGGCGGCTGGCATACACTCGCCGCCACTAGGTGCTGGATGGTCTCTCGCCCGGCATCCTCAAAAGAATCGGGGATAACACAATGACACGCAGCAAACTGCGCAAGATCCAGCGTGAAAACCTCAAGCTGCGGCAGGCACTGAAGAAAGGCATGCCCTTCGCGGGCGCCATGCTGGCCGGGGCGGGCGTCGTTCACGCACAACAGCCGGATGAAACCTCGGGTCTCGAAGAGGTAGTCGTCTCGGCCCAGAAACGCAACGAAAGCCTGCAGGACGTGCCGCTGTCGATCCAGGCGATCGGCGAGAAGGAACTCGGCCAGCTCAAGGTCGACGATTTCGGCGACTACGTGAAATTCCTGCCGAACGTGTCCTACCAGACCCTGGGCCCCGGTCTTTCGCGCCCGTACATCCGCGGCGTGGCCAGCGGCGAAAACGCCAACCACTCAGGCCCTCTGCCGAGCGTGGGCGTGTATCTCGATGAGCAGCCGATCACCACGATCAACGGCCCGCTCGACGTTCAGGTCTACGACATCGCGCGCGTCGAAGTGCTCGCCGGCCCGCAGGGCACGCTGTACGGCGCGAGCTCCCAGGCCGGCACGATCCGAATCATCACCAACAAGCCCAACCCCGATGCCTTCGACGCGGGGTATGAACTCACCGGCAGTGAACTCTCCGGCGACCTCGGCTATCAGGCGCAGGGCTTCCTCAACATCCCGCTCAGCGAAAACGCGGCGATTCGCATCGTCGGCTGGAAGAAGCACGAGCCGGGCTACATCGACAACGTGCGCAGCGATCGAGTGTTTCCGAGCTCCGGGATCGCGATCGACAACTCTGACCGCATCGAGGACAACTACAACTCCTGGGACAAGCATGGCGTGCGCGCGACGCTCGGCATCAACCTCAACGACAACTGGACCATCACGCCTTCGGTGATGGCGCAGAAGTCGAGCTCGACGGGCTCGTTCGGTTATGACCCGACCGTGGGCGATCTCAAGGTTGCGCACGCGTTGCCCGAGAACGCCCACGACAAGTGGACGCAGGCCGCACTCACCGTGCAGGGCAAGATCGGCAACTGGGACGTTACGTACGCCGGCGCGCACCTGAATCGCACGGTCCAGACGGAACTCGACTACGCCGACTATTCGTTCTTCTACGACACCTGCTGCGCGTATGGCTCATACATGTACGACAACGACGGCACGCTGGTCGATCCGTCGCAGTTCATCATCGGCAACGACAAGTACACCAAGCAAAGTCACGAGCTGCGTTTCAACTCGCCGGCGGAAAACCGCTGGCGCGTGACGCTCGGCGCGTTCACCCAGAAGCAGACGCACGGGATCACCCAGGATTACCGGGTCGCAAACCTGACGGACATGTTCGAAGTCCCCGGCAATCCGGATACATTGTGGCTCACGGAGCAGGAGCGCACCGACCGGGATGACGCGCTGTTCGGCGAGTTCACGTTCGACATCACCGAGAAATTGTCGGCCACCGCAGGCGTCCGATTTTTCGAATCCGACAATTCGCTCATGGGCTTTTTCGGCTACGGCGCCGGCTTCAGCGGAATGACCGGCGAATCGCAGTGTTTCGATCCGACCTCCTTCCGCCGCGCGCCTTGCATCAACCTCGACAAGGAAATCAAGGAAGACGGCAATACCAAGCGTCTCAACGTCACCTATCACGTCAACGACGATGTGATGTTGTATGCCACCTGGTCCGAGGGCTTCCGCCCCGGCGGCATCAATCGCAAGGGTACGATTCCGCCGTACCTCTCGGACTTCCTGACCAATTACGAAATCGGGTTCAAGACCACGTGGGCCGAGAACCGGCTGCGCTTGAACGGCGCGGTGTTCCAGGAGGACTGGGACGACTTCCAGTACTCGTTCCTGGATACGAACGGCCTGACCTCAATCCGCAATGCCGGACAGGCACGCATCAAGGGCTTCGAAGCCGATCTCCTGTGGGCCGTTACCGACGGCTTCACGCTGTCGACCTCGATGTCGTGGCTGGACGCGAAGACCACCGCGGATTACTGCGGCGCCACGTATGGCGGCGACAACAACGACGGGTCGGATCCTTATGTTCTTGCGGGCGATCCGTTGTTCGGCCAGCCGGTCACCGATTGCTCCGATCCGCTCGCGCCGAGAGGTACGGTCGTGGCGGCGCCGAGCGGCCAGGAACTGCCGGTGCAACCGCAGCTCAAGGCGAACATCGTCGCGCGCAATGAATTCAAGCTCGGCGACTTCGATGCTCACCTGCAGGCGGCAGTGGTCTATCAAGACAGCGCATGGACCGACCTGCGCACCGCGGAACGCGAGATCCTGGGCAAACAGGCGTCGTACAGCCTTTGGAACTTCTCTGCCGGCGTCGAGAACGACAGCTGGGGCCTCGAGCTCTTCGTGAAGAACGCCTTCGACCGGCGCGCGGAGGTCGCGCGCTTCACCGAGTGCGGCATCTTCCAACCGCTGACGGATCCGACGAACAGCACACCGCTGTGCGGTTTGCAGCCGTACATCGTCGTGAACACGCCGCGCACGGTGGGACTGACCTTCACGAAGAAGTTCTGATGAGTGCGGCCGATCAGCGAAGTGAGTGAGCCTGCGGGGATCCGCATCGA
>DATHJZ010000054.1:0-5133 GCA_035286365.1 Steroidobacteraceae bacterium
GCCCACGGTGCGCGCCAGCATGGTGGTGAGCTGGTGTGGCATGCGCGGCATCGTGACCCTCGCGGCGGCGTATGCGCTACCGACAGACTTTCCGTTTCGCGATCTGGTGCTGCTGTGTGCGTTCGGAGTTGTCGTGGGCACACTGATCCTTCAGGGCCTCACTTTGCGCCCGCTGATCCTGGCGATGCGCCTCACTGCGGACAGCACGGTAGATGACGAAGTGCGCATCGCGCAGGAACGGCTGGCAAAGGTTGCCGCCGAAGTTCTCGATGGCGAGGGTTCGGAGGTCGCCGAGATCCTGCGCGATGAGTTCGAGACGCCGGTGGCTGGCGAGAACGGCGACAGCAACGGAACGGCGCAGAGCGGGCGCGACACACGAAATCGCCTGCGCTGCCAGATCGTCGCCGCGCAGCGCCAGGCGCTGATGCGGATGCGCGCGACGGCGGAGATCGGCGATGACGCGTTTCATCGCGTCGAGGAGCGGCTGGATTGGGCGGAGGTGAATGTGCGCTGACGCCCCTAGGACCGCCGCCGCTCAAACTGACCCTACGATTCTTCTTCGGGAAAATGTCACACTTCCCAAACGGCAAATCATTGCGCCGCGCTCCTGAACACACGCATGCACTAGGCTGCTCCAGCGATGGCGACCAAGAAAAAGATTCCAATCGATCCGGCCACAGGACCCACCTCCATCCTGGCCGGCCGCATTGTCACAATGAACGCGGCTAACAAGGTATTTCCCGATGGACGCCTCTATATCAAGGAAGGCACCATTGTCGCAGTGCAGGATGCCGCAGCACCAAGGCCGCCGGGATTCAGCAACGCCACCATCACCCAGACCCATGGCACGATCTACCCCGGGTTGATCGAGCTGCACAATCACCTCGCCTACAACGCGCTGCGCCTGTGGCAGGTTCCGAAGAAATACACGAATCGCGACCAGTGGGCCGGCATCCCCGAGTACCGCAAACTGATATCCGGTCCGATGCAAGTAGTCGGGAGAACTCCCGAGCTGCTGCCGGCGTTGATCCGGTATGTCGAGGCCAAGTGCCTCCTTGCAGGCGTGACGACGAGCCAGGGCATCTCCCTATCCAGCAATGCCGGCATTCGCCGCTTTTATCGCGGCATCGTCCGTAACGTCGAGGAAACCGACGAAGCCGCGCTGCCCGAGGCACTCGCCCGCATCCCCGACCTCGACAACGACATGACGGCGACCAAGTTCTTCGAGCGGCTGAAGAAACAGTCCTGCTTCCTGCTGCATCTGTCGGAGGGCATTGGCGCCACGGCGCGCAAGCACTTTCGGGCGTTGCAAATGCCCTCCCATCAATGGGCGATCACCAATCAATTGACGGGCATCCACGCAGCCGGCCTGACCGCCACGGATATGAAGATCCATGGCAAACATGGCGGCGCGATGGTCTGGTCGCCGATGTCGAATCTGCTGCTGTATGGCGGCACCGCAGATGTAGCGGCCGCCCATGCCCATGGAGTGCGCATCGGCATCGGCTCGGACTGGTCGCCGTCGGGCAGCAAGAATCTCCTCGGCGAGCTCAAGGTCGCCAAACTATTCAGCCAGAACCACGGCGACCTCTTCAGCTCGCGCGACATCATCGCGATGGCAACGAGCACCGCGGCGAACATGCTCAAGTGGAATGCGGTCCTGGGCACGCTCGAGGCCGGCAAACGAGCCGATCTCCTGGTGGTCGACGGCGCAGGTGGCGATCCGTTCGATCATTTGATCGAGGCGCGGGAAACCGACATCGCACTGGTGCTCATCAATGGCGTTCCGCGTTTCGGCACCGCCCCGCTGTTCTCGAAGCTGGGCGTCACGGGCGCCGAAATCGTCAAGGTCGGTGGAGCCTCGCGCCGCGTTTTCTGGAAACAAGAGACCCAGGATCCGCAGGTGGGAAAGATCAGCCTGAGCGATGCCACCGAACAACTGGTCGATGCATTCAAGAAGCTTCCGCAGCTCGCGAAGAAGCTGGAAAAACCAGTGCCCATGTCGCGCCTGGCGCCGCGCGAGCCGCGGTGGGAACTTTCGCTCGATGAAATCGAACCGACCGGCGCCGGTGTCCGGCCGAATCTCTTGTTTGGTCACCAGCACGTGGCCGCACAGCCGCTCTCCGGTACCGGATCCAAGCCGCTGTCGCAGATCGTCGTGCCACTCGACCTCGATGCGCTGACGGTTGCAAACGATGCGGACTTCCTCGATCGCGTGGACACGCAGCAGAACATTCCCGCGTGGCTCGCCCCGGGTTTACGAGCGCTGTACTGACAAAGTCTGCGGGCCCGCTACACCTGCCGTATCGCGGCGGCCGCGTCCACCAATCCCGCGCCCGTCGCGCCATCGACTCCGGCTGACGCCTTCACGCCGCCCTGCTGTTTCGGATCGCTCGCCGCACTCGCGCGCCCGGTGCTCACGTCGCGCGCGGAACGGCGCAGCACTGCCTTGATCTCCTGCGGCGAAAGGCCAGGATTCTTCTGCAGCAACAGTGCGCACAGTCCCGCAATCTGCGGCGCGGCTGCCGAGGTGCCGCTGAATACTCCCCAGCCATCGTTCGGCTTGGTGCGATCGGCCGGCGCCATGTCCCGATCGATGTCACAACCCTTCGGGACAGGAAATCGGATGTACGTCGCGTCCGGCATCATGCCCACGAGCCCGCAGACATCCGGTACCGAGCGCCCGAGATAGATAGCGCTCGGAAAGGCGCTCGCATAGTTAGACGCCTGCATTACACCCTTGGCATCGACATAGACGCCGCCCGCGGAAATCACGTTGGGCATCTGCCCGGGGAAGGCGTAGTGCCCATTGCCGGCCGAGAACACCACGACGATACCGGCCGCAATGGCGGCCTGAATCTCCGCCTCGAGCGGCACGAGACTGTTCGGCAATTTCGAATCGGGTTTGTTGGTGCCCGCGGCGCGCAGGTCATACCCCATGCTGATGGAGATGACTTGCGGATGATGGCGCAGCGCCTCCTGGAACCCTTCGAGGATGCTCGCGCCGGCGCCAGGCGCGGCGTCGTTGTCGACCTTCACTCCAATGAACGTGACCCCGGGAGCCACGGAGAAGATATTGGCTGACTCGCCCGTGCCATGGCCGCTGGTGTCGGTGAGCTTGCCGGAAGCGCCCGGCGCGAGCACGACGCCCGATTGCGCACGGAACTTCTTGAACCAGGCATGTCGTTGATCGAAGCCCGAATCGACCATCACCACCCGGACTCCTTTCCCGGTGATCTTCGCCTTGTGGACCGCGGCGACGTTCATGAGCTTCTGCACGCCTTTCGGCACCGATAGATAGTGATAGCCGAGCTTGGGGCCGCCGCCCACGCCACCCGGGATCTTGGCTGCGGCCTTTTTCTTGGCCGCAGCCATATAGATGTGTGGCCACTGGATGTAGGCATCGTCGATCAGCTTCGAAACCTGCGCCTCGGGCTTCCACTCGGCTGCCTTGCCAGGAAAGAAGAACTTCCTGACCTGGGCCGATTCCGGGCTCGGCGATTCGAATACCGTGAGCCTGGTGCCGAACACCTTCTCGTACTGCGCGCGCGTGCAACGCATCGACACAGCCAGCTTGCCGCGCGAGCTCACCGCAAAGCCGGCCTTCTGCAACTCGCCGATGGCGACGTCGACATTGAGTGGATCCGGCGCAAAGCGCGTCGCACTCGCCGTCGACATGCGGGCGCCGAATTTCACCGGACCACCTTCGCCATCCGCGCGCGGAAACGTCACGGCTACTCTCAAGAGATCGGAGGGTTCGCTGCCATCCGTGGTCATCGGCGCTGCAGGATTGAAGGGTTTCATACGATGCTCTCAGAAGTATTCGTGCTGTGGTGCCACCGTGACGCTCTCGACGTACTCGGCCAGCTCTTTCGGAATCGGCAGGTTGGTCGGCGGGGAGCTGCCAAACCGCCGCCCGAAAAGCCGCAGGTAGTCAGGCGCGCTCACACGCGCGCTGAACGTCGACGATCCCTGACCCGATGGCGCCAATCCCAATGCGGCAGCCACCTTTGCCGCCGACTCGACGCTCACCTTCGTGCGGTGTTCCGGCCGCATCAGGATCTGTACTCGGACCCATTCCATGTCGGTTAATCGCGGGTGGGTATCACGTTGGGAACCTCTTCTCCCGGCACGCCAGTCGCCAGCGGCGTCGCGGACAGCTCGGCGGGCGGTGTCGCTGAATCCCAGGTGCAGGGATTGAAGGTTGCGTCTTCACTCGGCAGGTTGCGCGACGCGGTGGCCGCCAGCTGCAGCGAGTAGTTGGCCGCGACCGGTGCGGGCGTCACCGGTGTCGTCATACAGGTTGCCCCGGTCGGGGTAAAGCGCCCGAAAGCAGTCGTACCGGAAAGGTTTCGAAACCAGGCTTCCTTGAATGGCGATTCGTCGCAGGCGCCTTGCGGAATGATGCGTGCGACGGAGGGGACCTGGGCCGTGTTGTGACAGGCCATGCAGGCAGAAGCCTTGTTGTCGACGGGTCCATTGAGTCGCCCGCCCACGCCCAAGTGCGCCAAAGCGTACGCGGGCGCCAGCGGGTTGATCCATGTCTGCGTGAGCGTTCCACCCGCCGGATCGTTGCCCCACATGAGACCCACCGGCACCATCTTGCGCCACGGCGAACTTCCGGTGACCGAGCGATCGTAGGCGTAGGTGGCGAAGTACCAGCCGGTGACGCCGGCGCGCTCGTCGCGCACGGCAATGTCCACTTGCAGCAGCCGTACCTTCACCTTAGTCGTATTCTTGTTAGGCAGGATGTCGAGCGCGAGAGATCCCGCCAGGATGTCGACCGGAAAGTCCGTCGGGCGCGCGGCGCCGTACAAAAGTTTGAACACGAGACTGTCCGTCGCCATTTGCATCTGCGTCAGATCCGCAACGTCACGTCCCAGAACCCCGTTCTTCCAGGTGTTTCGATAGGTGCGCGCGCCGCGCCTGTCGTAGTACGCGACCGCGTAGTTTTGAAACGGCTCTGTGTTTGCCGCGAGTTCGTTGCCCCCAACGGTGCGCTCGAGCGTCATCCCGTAGGCTGGCTCGCGCGGACTTCCGGGCGAGCTGAAAGTCATCCGCGGCGCCGGATACCAGCGCTGATCGCGCAGCGTGGCAGACACCGTGCCCGCAATGGAATCGCGATAGTTGCTG
>DATHJZ010000055.1:0-9856 GCA_035286365.1 Steroidobacteraceae bacterium
GTCGGAACAACACTCGTTTGGGAGCCAACCGTGTCGATCATCGATTCCACCCTCCGGTGCGAGGGTTCACCGCGCCGCCGAATTGCCGTTGCGGTCAGTCTCGCGCTCGCGGCCGCCGCCTCACAGGCCCACGCCCAGAACGCCGACGAACCCAAGATCCTGCCGAAGGTTTCGGTGCAGGCCACCGAGACCGAGCCGACTCCGAAGGTCGATCGCGTGTCATCGCCGAAGTTCACGCAGGAGCTGATCGACATTCCGCAGACCATCTCGGTGGTCAGCAAGGAGATCCTCAGCCAGCAGGGAGCGACCTCGCTCTCGCAGGCCTTGCGCAATACACCGGGCGTCACGTTCTTGTTAGGCGAGAACGGCAACACCGCCACCGGCGATTCCATTTTCATGCGTGGCTTCGACACGCAAGGTTCCATCTTCATCGACGGCATCCGCGATCTCGGTTCCGTCACGCGCGACACCTTCAACACCGAGCAGGTGGAGATTGCGAAGGGCCCCGCTGGACCGGACTACGGCCGCAGCGCCGCGTCGGGTTACGTGAACCTCGCCAGCAAGGTGCCGGTGCCCGAGAGCTTCTCATCCGGCAGCGCGAGCTACGGCACGAGTTCGAACGGGCGCGTCACGGGCGACGTGAATCATCGCTTCGCAGGCACGGGCTCGGCGCTGCGCCTCAACGTCATGGGCCAGGACGGCGACGTCGACGGCCGCGACTTCATCGAGCGCAAGGGCTGGGCATTTGCGCCGTCGCTGGCGTTCGGCCTCGAAAGCGACACGCGCGCGTATTTCTATCTACTGCACAGCGAGCAGGACAACACGCCGGATGGCGGCGTGCCGACCATCGGTCTCGAGGGTTTTTTCAACCCGGCCTTCGATACCGGCGGCGCGAATGCCGGCGTGAATCCTGCCCAAGTCGATCGCGACAACTGGTACGGCCTTGCCAGCGACTTCGAAGAGGTCCGCGGCACGATGTTCACGGCACGCATCGAGCATGATTTCAGCGACAACGTTTCGATCCGCAATACCTCGCGCTACGGCAAGCTGCGCCAGTTCTACGTGCTCTCGGGCGTCAACGCGCTCACCGTCACGGATCCGGATCCCGACCTGTGGACCGTGGCGCGCACGCGGCAATCAAAGTTCCAGGAAAACACGTTGCTGACCAACCAGACGAACGTCACCGCCAAACTCCTGCTCGGCAGCATGCAGCACGACATCACGGGTGGCTTCGAGTTCATCAACGAAGAGCAGTACAACCCGGCGTACGTGGGTCTTGGCCTGCCGATAACGCCTGCCAATCTCTACCACCCCAACCGCAACGACGTGCAGCCCGGCTATGCACCCGTGCGTAACGGCGTCTTCACGCGCGGCGAGACGCAGACCGAAGGCGTCTATGTGTTCGATACCGTGACGCTGTCCGAGAAGTGGCAGGCGACGGCCGGATTCCGCGTCGACACCTTCGACACGGATTTCAACAGCGCCATTCTCTCGACCGTCGAGGCCAATCCGACACTGCCGGTCGGCACGCTGGTGCCCGTGCAACTCGCGGTCGATGACACGCTGCTCTCGTACAAGGTCGGCGTCGTGTTCAAGCCGGCCGAGAACGGCAGCATCTATCTATCACACGCGATTTCCGAGCAGCCCCCGGGCGGCGCGAATTTCACGCTGAGCACCGCGGCCAATAACGTCAACAACCCAAACCTCGACCCGCAGAAAGGCACCAACCTCGAACTCGGCACGAAGTGGGACCTGCGCGGTGGCGCGCTCGCCATCACCGCTGCGGTCTACGACAGCAAGAACGAGAACGAGCTGGCGCCGGATCCGACCGATCCGACGTTGTTCATCCAGATCGGCGAACGCGAAGTGAAAGGCGTGGAGCTCGGCATCGTCGGCAAGCTCACCGACAACTGGGAGATCAGCGGCGGCATCGCCAAGATGGATACCGAGATCAAGCGCGGCCTGGCGAATCAGAACGGCCTGCAGATCACCTGGTCGCCGGATCTCACATTCACGAGCTGGACCACCTATCACACGCCGTTCGGACTTTCGTTCGGCGGTGGTGTCCGCTACGTCGACAGCGTGATCCGCCCGGTGAGCACGAACGCCGCGCCGCCGCCACCCAATCAGTCCAACATGCGATCGGCACCCGACTACTGGGTGGTCGATCTGATGGCGTCCTATCAGATCAACGACAAGGTCTCGTTGCAGTTCAATGGTTACAACCTGACCGACGAGTTGTATGTCGCGGCGCTGAACAATGGCGGCTCGCGCTATAACCCCGGCGCGCCGCGCTCGGCGCTGCTCACGGTGAACTTCACGTTCTGAAGTCCACTGTGCGAGCATTCTGCTCATGATGATCCATGTGCCGAAGGTCCTGACGCCTGAGCAGGTGGCGGACTGCCGCCGCCTGCTCGATGCCGCCGATTGGGCCGATGGCAAGGTCACCGTGGGCGAGCAGGGCGCGCTCGTGAAGAAGAACCGGCAGTTGCCGGAGCTATCTCCCGTCGGCCGGCAGTTGGGCGAGACCATCCTGACCGCGCTGTCGCGCAATCCGCTGTTTTTCTCCGCCGCGCTGCCGTTGAAGACCGTACCGCCGCTGTTCAATCGTTATGAAGGCGGCGAGCACTACGGCACGCACATCGATGGCGCCGTGCGCGCGGTGCCCGGCAGTTCCCATTTCATCCGCACGGATGTGTCGTCAACTCTGTTCCTGACCGATCCCGCCGATTACGACGGCGGTGAGCTTACGGTGTTCGATACCTTCGGCGCGCACCAGGTCAAACTACCGGCCGGCGACCTGATTCTCTACACGTCTGGCAGCCCGCACCGTGTGAATCCGGTGACGCGCGGCGCGCGCGTGAGCTCGTTCTTCTGGACGCAGAGCATGGTGGCTGATCCACAGCAGCGCGAGACGCTGTACCAGCTGGATCAGACTATCCAGAAGATCCGCGGCAAGCATGGCGAGACCGACGAAACCGTGGCGCTGGCGGGGCACTATCACAACCTGCTGCGGATGTGGTCGGAGATCTGAGCGGGCATCCCGTCTCTAGAGAGAATTCTGCGCGAGAGTCATGGGCGCGATCTCGCGGATCCGCAGGTTTTTCAACGTCTCGAGAATGTCGTCGACCTTGAGCAATCCCATGCAAGGCATCGCGCCCACCGGCAACGTGGCACCCGCGGCAAACTTGTTAGCCAATGCGATCGAAGGCCCACAGGGAATGTGCGGGCCGTGATTGTCGCCGGCCACAATGGTCCAGGTGAGCTCGTGCGGCTGGCCGTCGGTGCCCAGGCCTTCCATTTTTATGTACATCGCACCGCTGTCACTCAGCAGCGACTGCACCCAGCGGCCCACTGTGAATAGCGGTCGCGCAAACGGCGCCGCGCTCGTGAGCGTGCCGCGCTCGACCAGACGCGCCAGTAGTTCGATCGTCTTGTGGCCGGTGTCGCTGGCGAAACCGGCGCGAAAGCTCACCGATTTCACGCCGGGATAGCGCGACACCAGCAGGTCGAGATCGGGAACATCGCAGCGGCTGAGACGGCGCTCGCCGATCGGCTTGGGGAATTCGTGTATTTCGGTATCGGACCAACCGCGTACCTCGATTTGCCGGCCGCCTTCGAGCACGCGAAAAGGTTGACCGCAGTAGCCGAACACGGCGCGGATGGTCGCAATTCCCGGCACCAGCGCGCCCGAAGTCAGTCCGATGTGAATCGCTTCGAGCCGCGAAAAATCGCCGCGGTATTCATCGACCACGGCGGACGAAAGCGCCGGCAGCGAACTCGCACCGCTGATCACCGACACATTGGCGGCGCGCGCCGCGACATCGAGGCGCGTAATACCTTGCACGAAAGCGCGGCCGTCGGCGAGATCGAGGTAGTGACAGCCAGCCTGGATGGCGGCCTGGGCCACGTCGTATCTCTGCTTTTGAAAAGGGCCGGCGGTGTGGATCAGCAGCTGGACTCTGAGTTTCTTGAGCTGCGCGCCAAACCGCGGATCAGTCGCGTCCAGCACCTTCGCCCGGTCGGCCTTCAGCCCGAGTTGATACGCGAGCGCCGTCGCCTTGTTGAGATTGCGGCCGGCGAGTATCAACTCGATGCGCGGATTGCGCGCCAACGCCGTACTGATGCGGTCGCCAAAAAAGCCGTACGCGCCGAGGACGAGAACCCGCACCTTCGCTCCATTCATCCCGGGCTACTCCATAGCGTTCCGCATGATTTCCACAGGTTACGCGTACAAGCTGCGATACAGGAAGACCGCGCGAGCGTTGGTTGAACTGGTCAAGATTCGTACAGCACCGATGCGAGTGTTTTTGCGCGGCGTTTTGAGGGAGATTTGCGGCTACTGCTGCGCGCCCTGTGCCCGTACAATCTCGCCCCACAATTACTTTCGATGAAGGGCGTTCGCCATGGCGCGGGGAATCAACAAAGTCATCCTGATCGGCAATCTGGGCGCAGATCCGGAAACCCGCGCCATGCCATCCGGCATGACGGTCGCGAACATCCGCGTGGCCACGAGCGAAAGCTGGAAGGACAAACAGTCGGGCGAAAACAAGGAACGCACCGAGTGGCACAACGTCGCCATGTTCGGTCGCCTCGGAGAAATCGCTGGCGAGTACCTGAAGAAGGGCTCCAAGGTCTACATCGAAGGCTCGCTGCGCACGCGCAAGTGGCAGGACAAATCCGGCAACGACCGCTACACGACGGAAATCATCGCCAACGAAATGCAGATGCTCGATAGCCGCGGTGGCGGCGGCATGGGCGGCGGCGGCGGCGGTGGTGGTGATTCTGGCGGAGGCGGCGGAGGAGGCGGTGGTGGTCGCCGTAGCGGCGGTCAGTCTTCACCTCCACCGGACGACTTCGATCAGGGCGGCCCGCCGGCCGGCGGCGGCAGCGACAAGGGCAGCGGCGAATTCGACGACGACATTCCGTTCTAGGCGTCGATGCGGGCCGCAGGCTCGATACGATTCGTCACCGGTATATGGCTGCTCGCGGTTCTTGCGCCGGCATTCGCGCGGGAAACTGCTGAAACCAATGCGGCCGACGTTCTCCAATACGACGTCGCGGTGAGCCTCGACTTCGACCGCAAAACCCTCACTTCAACCACGAAAATCTATTTTCGCGCCCGCGCCAGCACCTCCGAGATCGTTTTCTCCGGCACCGCGCTGACCTTGGACAAGGCTTCCATGGCGGGTCGCGCTCTCTCTTTCGACAACGATGAATCGCGATTGACCATCCACTTGCCGCGCGCGTTGGCACGCGGGGAGCGCGCCAACATCACGGTCGAGTCTCACGGTTCACCCCGGCGCGGTTTCGTCTTCGACGGCCGTCTCGCGTACACCGACTATTTCACTTGCGACTGGATGGTTTGCGCGCAGGACGATTTCGGCGACAAGGCGTCGGTGCGTCTCACGCTCACATTCCCGCAGGGGATGTCGAGCTTCGGGCCAGGGCGGCATGTTTCGCGCACAACATTGGCGGACGGTCGCACGAGTGATGTCTGGAGCGAGAGCCGCCCGTATTCCGCCTATCTATTCGGTTTCGTGGCCGGGGATTTCACCGTCGCGCGTGAGCGCTATCGAAACAAGGAATTGCTGTACCTGGCATCCGGCGCAACCCAGAACGAACTGCTCCAGTCTTTCGCGCCCACCGCGGGTATGGTGAGATTTTTCGAGCGCAAGAGTGACGTCGATCTCCCGCAACTCCAGTATGCGCAGCTACGCCTGCCCGGCGATGCCGCGCAGGAGACGTTAAGCTTTTCGATGATCGGCTCGGACTTCCTGACCGACATGGCCGCCGATCCGCAGGAAGATTGGGCCATTGCACACGAGCTCGCGCATCAATGGTGGGGCAACGCCATCACCTGCACCGACCTCTCGCAGTTCTGGCTCAACGAGGGCATCACCGTATTCATGGTGGCCGCATGGAAAGAAGATCGCTGGGGCCGCCAGGCGTACGACCGCGAGCTGCAAGTGCAACGGCAGCGCGTGGCAGCGGCGAAAGCGGCTGGGGTCGATCGCAAACTCACTTCCCGCGACGCCTATCCGTCGTTGCCGCTGCGCCGGGCGATCCAGTATTCCAAGGGCGCGCTGTTCATGGATCGTCTTCGTCAGGAGCTCGGGGATGAAATCTTCTGGCGCGCCTTCAGGACATACACGCGGGCGAATATCGGCAAGACAGTGACCAGTCGTGACTTGCAGCGGGTATTTGAGGCAACCTCACGGCGTAACCTGTCGCCGCTCTTCGAAGAGTGGGTTTACGACGGCCAGGGTTGAGGCCAGAGGGGAGGCTTGATGCGCAGAATGTTCCTCGCGGCATTGTCGCTCATCGCGTTTTGGACGCCCGCCGGCGCCATCGTCATGCGCCACGATCGCGAAGAGCAGGCGTACATCGATCTCGCGAAGAAATTTCCAGCCACCGTCGTCTTTCACATTGCCAAGAGCGATTTTGCGATGGATGGGATGGGCACCCTCATCGCACCGCGCTGGGTGCTGACCGCCGGGCACATCGCGGACGTACTCACTCCGGGCGACAAGGTCGAGCTCGGCGGCAAGACTTACGAAGTGGAAGCGCTGATCCAGTATCCGAACTGGAAGGGCGTGACGAGCTGGGAGGACGTGAAGAGAGACATCGCACTGGTGCGGCTACGCACGGCGGTCAAAGGAATAAAGCCCGCACGGCTTTATACAGGCACTGACGAAGCGGGCATGGCGCTGACCATCGTCGGAATGGGCCGCCACGGCACCGGCCTCACCGGTCCCGTGAGCGACGACACCATCATGCGCGCGGCGACCAATCGCGTGTTCAAAGTCGATGGCACTGAAATCGTGTTTCGCTTCGACGCGCCGGGCGATCCCGACGTCACGGAGCTCGAAGGCGTTTCCGGCGACGGAGACAGCGGCGGCCCGGCCTATCTCGAGCGCGATGGAACTATCTACGTCGTCGGTGTGGGTTCAGCGCAGGACGCCAAGCCCGTGGACAAGAAGCTGGGACACTATGGCGTGCTGGAGTTGTATCCGCGCGTGTCCTCGTTCGCGCCGTGGATCCGCGCCACTCTCAAATCGCGGTGACGCCTTCCAGGCTCAATTCCACGCCATATTGCGCTCGTCGATGAATTGAATCAGCTTGTCGGCGATCGTCGCGTGGTCGGCCAGCGAGGGATGCCAGTTGCATCCTTCCATCGTCAGCGCATCGACCGGGATGAATGCGATTCGGTCCTGCCCGCTGTTCTGCAGTTGTGCGACCACCTTGCCGGCCTCCTGCTGGATCTCGCGTTCGGCCAGGTCGGTCGCCCAGACGATGATGAACGCATTGGGATTGCGCGCGCGCAGCCCCTCGAGGAACTTCAGGTAGTTGGCTTCGTAGTCGGCGTGCAGCGCGTCGCGCGTGGCCCACGGTTCGCCGGCGTGCAGCTGGGTCGAAAAGTCGTTCGTGCCGAGCGCAATGACAATAATCTGGGGGTGCCAACGTGAGTCCTCATAGGTCACCGAGTGATCGAGCAGCGCGAATGGATAGGCGACCGGCAAGGGATCGTCCGGCGTGCCGTCGTAATTGCGGACGATGCCGCGGCCGGAGATCGCGTTGATCTGATAGTCGGCGCCGTAATGGTCCGCCACTTTCGCGCCGAAACTCTGTGTCGTGTCTGTCGTCGCCCAGACCTGATCCTCGGTGCACTCGCGGGTCTTCGACGTGTTGCCGTATCCGACCGTGTGCGAATCGCCGATGAACTCGATCTGCCGCGGGCGCGCCGTCATCGGGAGCGCCCGGTCCGACTTGCGCAAGGCGAAGCCGTGGAACTCGTACGCGCCGGCCTGGCTCTCGGTGAGCGTTTCGATGCGGACGGTGTGGGTGCCCGATTTCAAACCGTCGATCAGCCAGCTAGCGGCCGACGGTTTCGTCAGGGTGTCCAGCACTTTTCCATCGACGAGCACCTTCAGGATGACGTCGCCGGTTCCCGTCTTGAAGTACACACCGCGTCCGTTGAACTTTGCTTCGAAGTAGAGCCCCGGCCATTGGTAGCGATCGCCGGCCGAGCGACCGTGCACGTCGGCGGCTACGTCCTGAACCCCGGCCGGTGGAATCGACACGCGCGCGAGCCGCGGCGCCGCGCCGGTCAGCGTGGAGACCAGCATGGCACTACAGGCGATCGCGGCGAGCCAGCGTCGGTTCGAATTCATCGTTCTTCTCGTCTCGAATTCGGGCGCCCGATTCTGCGCCGATGTCGGTTGCAGTGTGCGCGCGGAGTACGGGCGGGAGGGCAGTCCAGCGCCCCATAACTCTCTGTTTAATAATAGAAATATGCCGGACCGGGTAAGTGCGATACCCTAGCGCCCGCTTTCCCCGTACCTCCCTCGATGCCCGGCCGCTACTACATCAAGACATTCGGCTGCCAGATGAACGAGTACGACTCGACCCGCATGGGCGATGTCCTCGCGGCTGGCGCGAACCTGACTCCCACCGACGATCCGGCCGAAGCCGACGTCCTGCTCATGAACACCTGCTCGGTGCGAGAGAAGGCCGAGGACAAGGTGTATTCGCTGCTGGGTGAATGGCGTCAGCTGAAGAAGCTCAAGCCGCACGTGCTGATCGCCGTCGGCGGCTGCGTGGCGAGCCAGGAAGGCGAGGGCATCACCAAACGCGCTCCGTACGTTGACCTGGTGTTCGGTCCCCAGACGCTGCATCGCCTGCCCGACATGATCGACCAGCGCCAGCGCTCCGGCCGCGCGGTGGTCGACGTGTCGTTCCCCGAGATCGAAAAGTTCGATCACTTGCCCGCGCCACGCGCGGAAGGTTCGAGCGCCTACGTTTCCATCATGGAAGGCTGCAGCAAGTACTGCACCTTCTGCGTCGTGCCGTATACGCGCGGCGATGAAGTGAGCCGCGGTTTCGAATCCGTGCTCGACGAAGTGCGCTCGCTGGCGTCGCAGGGCGTCGGCGAAATCCACTTGTTAGGCCAGAACGTCAATGCCTACGCGGGAGCGATGTCCGATGGCACGGTGGTCGACCTCGCGACGCTCATGCACTACGTGGCGGAAGTCGACGGTGTGCAGCGCATCCGCTTCACGACGTCGCACCCGGTGGAATTCGGCGCCTCGCTGATCGAGGCTTACGCGAACATCCCCATGCTTGCCAATCACCTGCACCTGGCGGTGCAGTCAGGCTCGGACCGCATCCTTGCCGCCATGAAGCGCGGTTACACGACGCTCGAATTCAAGGAAAAACTGCGCCGCCTGCGCGCTGTCCGCCCCGACATATCGGTTTCCACTGACATTATTGTCGGGTTTCCCGGGGAGACTGAGCGCGACTTCGAGGCCACACTCAAACTCGTGCGTGATGCGAATTTCGACCAGTCTTTCTCCTTCATCTACAGCCAGCGCCCGGGCACGCCAGCGGCGGCGCTGCCCGACGACGTGACTTTCGAAGTGAAGCAGGAACGCCTCGCGCGCCTGCAGGCGCAGCTCAATGAACAGGCGCGCGCCGTCAGCGATTCGATGGTCGGCTCCACGCAGCGCGTCCTGGTCTCGCGGCCGTCGAAGAAAGATGCGCGTGAACTGGCCGGACGTACCGAAAACGGCCGCTGGGTGAATTTCGCAGGTCCTGCGAACCTCATCGGTCAGTTCGTCGACGTGGTCATCGTCGAAGCTCGCCCGCAGTCGCTGCGCGGCCGGTTTGTCAGCATGCCGGGCGAACGACGCCTGGCCGCGAATCAATAAATGTCGACACCGGCCCCAGTAGAACCCGCCCGTGAATTCGATCTCGTGCCGCCCGACAACGCGCGGCTCTCGAACCTGTGCGGCCCGCTCGACGAAAATCTCAAACTCATCGAAGACCGCATGTCCGTGTCGGTGAAGCGCCGCGG
>DATHJZ010000056.1:0-46899 GCA_035286365.1 Steroidobacteraceae bacterium
GGTGAATAGCGGTTGTAACGAATCACACCGAAGTCTTCGAACACCACCAGCACGTTTCCGGATGCGTCCATGGAAACCTTGTGCAGACCGGCGCCCTGGACGTTATCCAGCGTACTGGTAAACACGTACTCCGGGGCGCTCCAGGTGTTGTTAGCCGCGTCGTAGAAGCTTGCGCCGAGGTCCCAGCCGATCGATGAGACGAGCGCCCGCCAGACGACCACGGCATTGCCATTGGCCGCCACGGCAAGGCGCGGATCGCGGCGAGTTTCGAGCTGCGGGTAACCAAGCATCGGCTCGAGGAACCGCGGCAGGATGACGGGCGCACTCCACGCGCCACCCGGCGCGCGGTGGCTGAAGGACAGATCGTTGCCCAGGTCCGTGGGCCGGCTGCTCTCCCACACCGCGATGGCATTGCCGGCCGCGTCGTAGCCCACCTGTGGATGGCCCATCGTGTCTGCATCTTCCAGGTCGTCGTCGGTTGCGATCGGCTGTGCTGGAGTCCAATCGCGCGCAGAGGCGGAGTTGTTGACGCAGGTCACGGCCACGTTGGTGACGCTCGCGGTAGTGATGTCGCCCTGTGCATTCGCGACGCTGCACGTCTGGTCGGCAGGCTGCGTGAATACCGCGACCAGGTACTCCGAGTTGGCGGCGAAGTTCAGCGGAAAGGTGAATGCGCCATTCGCGAAGACCGCGTGATTGCCGGAGATGAAATCAGAGGCGGCGTACAGCACCACATTCTTGCCCGCGCCCAGACCCGAGACCGTGCCGCCGATCGTGTAGTCGTTGGTCGTGCAGGTGACGTCGACGTTGGTGACGTTGCCCAGGACGATGGTGCCGGTGCCATTGGTGACGGCGCATGTCTGCGAGGGCGGCGACACGGCGACCGTCACGTTGTAGCTTGCGCCGCTCGCCATCAGCGTCGGAAAAGCGAAGTTGCCGCTGGCGGGCACGCTCACCTGGTTGCCGTTGGCGTTCTGCAGGGTCATGGGGCCGGTCAGGCCCGTCGCGGTTCCGCCTACGGAGTAAGTCGCCGGGAGCGGCAGGTTGGGGACGACCGGCAGGGGATCGTCGTCACCGTTCTTGCAGGCCACGAGGCCAAGAGTCATGACGCCGGCGGCCAGCAGATTGACGAGGCATCGATTCCACATAAGCGCTCCGTTGATGGGACGGGCGCGGTTCTCGGCCGCAACCCGGGTATTCCTGAAGACGGAATCCCGGGTCGGCGAAGCTCATGGAAAGTGAAAATGGTGCCGGGAGCGCATCTGCGCAAGCCGCGGATCGGTCGCCGTGTCGCCTGGCTTGCTCATCGAATGATTCCGGCAGATTCCTTCATGGTGTGAAGTAGATAGGCGCGCGCCTTGGTCCAGTCGCGCTTCACGGTGGCCGGCGAAATCTCGAGGAACCCCGCGATCTCCTCGATCTCCATGCCGGCGAAGTAGCGCATCTCGACGACGCGGTGCGCGCGTTCGTCGACGCGTTCGAGGGATTCGAGCGCGTCGCCCAACGACTCGAGCTGTGGCTCCGAGAACGACTGATCCGCCACGCCGGTATTGAGCGTCAGCAGCTTCTGGCCGCCGCCGCGCCGCTCGGCGCTGCGCGCGCGCACGTAGTCGATGATCACGCTGCGCATCACGCGCGAGGCGTAGGCCAGAAATGCGCTGCGGTCGCTGCCGGGAAGCGCCTCCTGCTGGGCGAGGCGCAGGTAGACCTCGTGCACCAGCCCGGGAGCGTCCAGCATCGTCATCTGCGCCTGGCGCGCGAGGTGGCGCTTTGCGAGGCGATCGAGCTCCGCATAGATACGCGTGAAGAACTGCTCGCGTGCCGGAGCCTCGCCGCGCCGCGCCTGATCGAGGAGCTCGGTGATCTCGCCCATGGTTGCAGCAATTTACCTGATGAGACGGCTGCCTTCGCCGGTTTCAAGCCACTCGTAAAAGCAAAGCGGCATTCCCGCATGAACGGTGCGAGCACGCCCGCGAAATCCGCACTTTATGTAGAAGGGCCCCGCGCCGGCGGCGTGTTCATAAGCATCCAGCCACAAGGCGTTCGCCAACCGCGAACGGGCGGCGTCCTTCGCCGCGTCCATGAGACGGCGCCCCACTCCCATGCCACGGCAGTGCCGCGCAACCGCGAGGCCAAGTACATAGAGCGCCGATGCGACCGGCGTGAATGAACTCGTATCGATCGCCGACTGAGTCGCCGTTGCCAGGCGAACGGTACCGATGATCTCCTCGTCGCGGCGCGCGACCAGCACCTGCGAAGCGCGCAGCTGATACGCGACATCCTCATCGCGAGGGCAGACAGACCAGGGACCCTCGCCAAAGTCCTGCATCATGCCGAGCGCGACGGCCGTACGCAGTGCGACGAGCGCGCGAATATCACTCGGGGTTGCGACGGAGACTGAAGCATTCACCGGCGGATACTAGGCGCATCGCGCTCGCGGAGCAGCTCAAGCCCTCGGAACTGCATTCGCGATTCGCTTTCAAGTGCCGTCACGCTAGGATCGGGCCCGCTCTGCAGACGTCCATGGGAGATCCGGATTGAAGTCCATCCACTGTTCCGTCGCCGCTGCCTGTCTCGGCGTCATTCTCACGACGCAGACTTCCGCCCAGGTCGGTCCGATCGAACCCATCATCATCGCCAGCAGCAAGCCGGGCAAGACGCTCGCTGAGATTCCGAACATGAGTGAAGACTTCGTCGTGCCAGTCGAAGTCACGGTCGCGGCCGATGGATCCGTGCAGGACGTGGTTGTTAGCCCATCGAGCGGCAACGCGACGGCCGATGAGACGGCCATCAAGTTCATGAGGGAGAAGCGATTCCTGCCAGCGATCGACGAGATTGGACACCGGATCGAGGCCACGGCGCTGGGCAACGTCGAGGTCAAGAGCAAATCGCGGCACAAGGTGCTCAAGGCCAACATGAAACCGCCCAATTCGCACAACGAAGTCACGCGCGTGCGCAAGATGACCTGCAAGGATTTCCTCTGGGAAGTCGACCGGCTGCGTGGCGAAGGCGCGAGCACCGATGTGAGCCGCGAGATCATGCCGTGGGTGTCACTGCGCCTGTACCTGGCCGACAAGAAGATCACCCCGGACGCGGAGCCGAAGTATCTGGCGAAATGGCCGCAGGCGTTGGGCGACGCAGAAAAGGCGTGCACGGCCGCGCCGGCCACGCTCTATCTGGAAGCACTTGCACCGGTGCTCGATGCGCAGGGTGCGGGGTGAGGAAACGCAGGTAGTAAGGAGACCACCATGTCCATTCGTTCTGTGATTCTCGGCATCGTTCTCGCGGCCAACGTCGCGGGTGCGGCCGACACCTATCCTCTCAAACTGCCCGCGCCCGGCGGCGAGGTGGTCCTGCCCGATGAAGGCGCGAAAAAGTCGCACGATGCGATGCGCTATGCGGCCGTGCGCCGCGTCGGCGACACCCTCTATCTATCGGGCGTGATCGTGAATCGCCGGCCCGGTGAGGGCAACGACGTCGCCGCGTTCAAGCTGCAGGCGCGGCGCGCGCTCGAACGCCTGCGCAACAATCTCGCGGCGGCCGGCTCGGATTTTCAGCACGTGGTGATGATCAACAGCTTCCACGTGTGGAACGGGCCCAATTTCGCAGGCTCTCGCGACGAGCAATTCGGCGCCTTCGAGGACGTGATCGGCGAGTTCATGCAGGCGCCGTATCCCGCCTGGACCGCCGTGGGGACGACGGGATTGCTGAGCGACGGCGGCATCGTCGAGGTGCAGTTGATAGCGAAGGTGAAGTAGCGTCCGGGTGCGATCTATCCAGCGGTCTTCCGCACGTCACGCAATACATCCAGCGTGAACGTCGTGCCATCTTCCGCCGTGCTTTCAACCTCCACCGCCCCGCCGTGCGCCTCGGCGATCGCCTCGACCAGTGTCAGCCCCAGGCCCCAGCCATCCTTCCCGCTGCGTGCCGCCGAGGGTGCGCGCCGGTACGGCTGAAACAGTGTCGCCTGGTCTTCCCGCGAAATCGGATCGCCGCGGTTGTGCACGGACACGTGGACGCGATCATGCGTCTCGAGCACTCGCACCGTGATCGGCGTGTCCGGGCGACCGTATTTGATCGCGTTCTCCACCAGATTGTGCACCGCCTGGCTCATGCGCCGCACACCCCAGTAGACAGTCACCGGTGCATCGATCGACAGCACCAGGCGTGCACCGGCGGTGATCGCATGTTCATCGAGCACCGCACGCACCACGCTGCCCGCTTCGCTCTCCTCCACTTCCAGCGACATCCTTTCACCCGCGTTGCTGCGGCTGACATCCAACAGCCCGACGATCATCTGATCGATGCGTTTGAGATTGCAGACGGCGCGCTCGGCGAATTGCTCGCGCTGGGTCTCATCGCGCGTGCGTCGCATGAGTTCCAGGTAGTTCCAGGCATTCGAAAGCGGGCCGCGAAAATCGTGCGTGAGCGTCGCGGCGAACAACTCACGGATCCCGTCGTGCACCTGGACGAATGAGGTGACTGCCTCGGCGATTCCCTCGTCCACCGACCGGTGGATCAAATTCCATTCGGCACCGCTCGGTTCCGCTTCGGCGACCAACACCTCGGTGAGGATCTCGCGGATGAACTGGTATTCCCTGACGACTTCGGTCAAGGAGTAGCCGGTATAGCGCGCGCGTTCAGTGCCGTGCTGGAGCGCGATGTTGGAATACTGCGTCGCGAATTCCTTGTCGCTGCCCTGCACCAGGGACAACGCCAGCCGCGTGATGAACGCCGGCAGCGTATCGACGATCACCGGATGCGCGACGTCGCGCGCGCCGGGCAGGCTGCACTGCACGCGCTCGCAGAACAGCGCGAGGATCCTTTCCTTGTTGCGAACGACGGCGGCGGGCGTTCCTCCGTCATCGATCAACTGCTGATCGTGGTCCTGCGGCGCGTCCATGTTGCTTGATGTCAGTTCTCGCGACGCAGGTATAGCGGCGAACCGGACGTCGACCTTCGGCGAACTCCCACACATGCCGAACCGCCCGGAAGGGGGTTCACGCCGGATCGCCGCACATCACGTTGCGGCGCACACCGACAGAACGAGTCGGCACCGCGCGGCAACTTGCGCGGCCATGGCCCTCACCCTGAATACCGACAGCCGCGGTACGGGCGGCACGCCCTTGTTGTTCGTGCATTCGTTTGCCGGCGATCTTTCGCATTGGAGCGCGACACAGGAGCACCTCAAGTCGCGACGCCGCAGCGTCGCGTTCGATCTATCCGGACATGGCGCCTCGCCAGGCGCGGTGGGTCGCTACTCCATCCAGGAACTGGCGAAGGACATCGCGGCGGTCACCCATTCGCAGGGTCTCGAACAGTTCGTGCTCATCGGCCACAGCACCGGCGCACTGATTGCCGCCGAGTACGCAGGCTTGCAGCCGCAGCGCGTGAAGTCGTTGGGCCTCGTCGATCCGCCGCCCGCGCCCGGCGCGATCCCAAGGGAACAGATTCAGCAGCTGCGCGTCGCGCTCGAGAGCGACCCGTACGGCACCATCGAGCGGTACTGGCGGCAGGGACCGTTCGTGGGTTCACAACCGGAAACTCCGATGAAGCTGCTGACGTCGCTGCATCGGCTGCCGCGCAAGGCGACGATCGAACTCACCGAGAGTGGTCTCGAGTACGACGCGACCGTGTCCTTGCGGAGTTTTACGGGACCAAAGTTCGCGATCGTCACTCCCGCCAATGACGCGCCGCTGAGCCTGCACAACGCCGTGCCGGGATTTCAGCACACGGTGATGAAAGGCACCGGCCACTGGATACAGCTCGACAAGCCGCGGGAGTTCAACCAGGTTCTTGACCAGTTCCTGGCGCAGTAACGACGAGTTTTCTGGTATGAAGGGTTCGGGGGACCCTTTTTGAACCAAGCCACTCATCCCACGGGCACTCGCCACGTGGTCGTCTTCTTCATGGTCACGCTGGCCATGATCACCTACCTCGATCGCGCCTGCATCGGCGTCATGGCGCCGAGGATCGCCGTGGAGTTCGGTCTCGACTCGGTCCAACTGGGGTGGGTGTTTTCAAGCTTCGCCCTCGCGTACGCAATCTTTGAAATCCCTACGGCGCGCTGGGCCGACACCCGCGGCGCGAAATCCGTGCTGATACGCATTGTGACCTGGTGGTCCGCTTTCACCATCATCACCGCCGGAGCGTTCAACTATGCCTCGCTGATCGCGGCGCGCTTCCTGTTTGGCGCGGGCGAAGCCGGTGCCTGGCCCTGCGTCGCGCGCGTGATGTCGCGCTGGATCCCGGCGCGTTCGCGTGGCACCGCCAAGGGTATTTTCTTCGCGGGCGCGTACTTGTCGGCCACCCTGACCGTGCTGCTAGTGACGCCGCTACTCAATCACTTCAGCTGGCGCTCTCTCCTCGTGGCGTTCGGCGGTATCGGCATCGTGTGGGTGATCGCGTGGCAACGCTGGTTTCGCGACGAGCCGGCCGATCATCCCGCAACGAACGACGCGGAGCGCGCGCTGATTCTTGCGGATCGCCCACCCGCAGCGCCGCAGCCTTCGGGGTGGCGCTTCTGGAAACGCCTGCTCCGCCACCGCAACGTCCTGCTGCTTTGCATTGCCTACATGCCGAACTGCGTGACGTTCTATTTCTGCATCACGTGGCTGCCTACCTATCTCATCAAGCAGCATGGCTTCGAGAACGCCGAGCTCGGGGCGTTGTCCGCGTTGCCGCTGGGCTTGAGCGTGGTCACGCAGTTTCTCGGTGGATACATCTCGGACCTCGTCACGAAGAGATTCGGCATCAAGGCCGGCCGGCGTACTCCCGGTGCGCTCGGCTACCTGGTCGCCGCGGCGTTCGTCTTTGCTGCCGCCTCCTCCAGCGCGCCCGTCACCGCCGCGGTGTTGATAGGTCTCGCCGCCGCGAGCTGCATGTTGACGACCGCGCCCGCCTGGAGCACCTGTGTGGACATCGGCCGCGAACATTCGGCCACCGTCGGCGCGACCATGAATACCGCCGGACAGATCGCAGCCATGTTGAGCTCGCCGATCGTCGGCTACTCGGTCAAGTGGTTCGGCGACTGGAACATGCCGTTCTGGTTGTTGGGCGCGCTGTTCCTGGTGGGCGCGCTCTGCTGGCTGTTCATCGACCCGCAGCAGCCGGTGTTCGCGGATCAGGCGTAGAACAGCCGCCGCGTCGTCATCACATTCGCGTGCGGTTCGTAGCCCTTCGCAAACGTCTGCGGCTGCCCCGACAGATCCTGCCGCTTGGGCGCCTCGACCAGGCTTACCGTGTTCTCGATGTGGAACGCGATCCCGTCACCCGTGAGCTCGAGCGATTTCACACCCGAATACGGCAGCGGGATGTGCTTCGCGCGGCAGTACGCGATGATCGCCGCGCCAATGCGCGGAAAATCGAAACGCTGCCATTCGATGGCGTCGTCGCCTTCAGCACGCACCGCGACTTCGATGCCGCCTTCCTCGCCGTGCATTACCCACTTCGCCTCGAGAATGTCCGCGCGCGACAGCGGCCCGTTCGAGCGCCGGTCGAGATCGAGCAGCGCCTCGAGCACCGTGTCGAGCGGCAGAACCAGCCTGCGCGTTTCCTTGATGGTGAGTCCGGACATGGGAGCGATCGTATTCGTACTCAGGTAAACACCTAGTGCCAGGCCACAATAATCGCCGTGTTAAATGGAAACTGCCGCGGAATTGTGAGGGGCGTCACGGTTGAAGATGGTGTTCATGAGGTTGCCTGCGGCATCAGTGCGAATGGCGCCATCGCTTCGAGGCACGCCGCGTGCGCGCGCGTGGCGCGTTCGACCTCCTCGGGTGATTGATCGGCAAGTGCAATAGCAGCGTCGAACCGCTGCGCATGTGACCTAGCAACATCAGCACTTGGGGCGGGGCGACCCCCACTCCTCTGAGCGCAGCCTCGGCGGCTGAACAGCCAATTCTGAGGACCCGGTCCCTGACCGCGCGGCCAAGCAGGAAAATCATGCGCGCGATGTTAGCGTCAATTGGCGTCCGGGGCGCTTTCGCGGACGATCTCCAGGAGCGGCCCACCATAGCGCTCGAGCTTGGTCGCACCGATGCCCGAAATTCCGCGCAGGTCGTTCAACGAGCCGGGAAGCACCCGCGCGATCTCCTGGAGCGTCGCGTCGTGGAACACGGTGTACGCCGGAACCCCATGCTCCTTCGCCACGCCCTTCCGCCACTCGCGTAGCGCCTGGAAGACGTTGCCAGACCCGCCCGCGAATGCTTCGCGTGCCGGCTTGGTGGATAGGTCTGCCCGCTTCGCCTTGCGTTGCCTCGCGAGCTTTTCCGACGGCTTACGCAGTTTGAGGATGCGCCTGCCACTCAATACATCCCGACTCGCCTGGGTGAGCTGCAGGATGTTGAACCGGTCGTAGTCCACTCGCAGCAGACGAAGTGCCACCAGCTGGCGAATGACCGCGCGCCACTGCATCGCGGAGAGATCCTTTCCGATCCCGAAGGTGCTCACGCGGTCGTGACCGTACTGCTCCACTTTCGCGGTGCGCTGGCCGGTGATTACATCGATGATCTGCATCGCGCCGAAGCCGAAGCCACTCGCCTGCTCGCAGCGGTAAATGCAGGACATGAGCTTCCGGGCGGCGTCGGTCGCGTCCCATTCTTCCGGCGGCGTCAAACAATTGTCGCAGTTTCCGCAAGCGCGGCTCGCCTCACCGAAGTAGTCGAGCAGACGAACGCGGCGGCAATCCACGGTTTCGCATAAGCCCAGCAGCGCGTCGAGCTTCGCGCCGGTCACACGCTTGTGCTCTTCGCCCGACGGTGACTGGTCGATGAGTCGACGCTGCTGAACGACATCCGCCAAGCCGTAGACCATCCACGCATTTGCCGGCAGGCCATCGCGACCGGCGCGGCCCGTTTCCTGGTAATACGCCTCGATGCTCTTCGGCATATCGAGATGCGCGACGAAGCGCACGTCCGGCTTGTCGATGCCCATGCCGAACGCGATGGTCGCCACCATCACGATGCCATCCTCACGAATGAACCGGCTGAGATGTTCGCCGCGAGTCTCGTGTTCCTTGTCCGCGTGGTACGGCAACGCGTTGATGCCGGAGTCCACCAGGAACGCGGCCGTCTCGTCCACGGATTTGCGCGTGAAGCAGTAGACGATGCCCGAATGACCGGCGTGCTCCTCGCGGATGAACTGCAGCAGCTGCTTGCGGGCGTTGTCGCGCTCGGCAATCCGGTAGCGGATATTCGGGCGATCGAAGCTCGAGATGAACACGCGCGCGTTGGAAAGCTTCAGACGCGCGATCATCTCCTTGCGCGTGGCGGCGTCTGCCGTCGCCGTGAGCGCGATGCGCGGGATATCCGGATACCGATCGGCCAGTACCGACAGCCGCAGGTACTCCGGGCGGAAATCGTGACCCCACTGGGAAACGCAGTGGGCTTCGTCGATGGCGAACAGCGCGATGTGAGCCTCATCCAGCAACTGGAGACAGCCGTCCGTCACGAGCCGCTCCGGTGCGACATACAGCACGTCCACCTCCCGCATTCGGACCGCTTTCTCCACCCGCTGCTGGTCCGGCCAGGACAACGAGGAGTTCAGGAATTCCGCGCGCACCCCCGCTTCACGCAGCGCGGCGACCTGGTCCTGCATGAGCGCGATGAGCGGCGATACGACGACCCCGATGCCTGCGCGCACGAGCGCCGGCACCTGGAAGCAGAGCGACTTGCCGCCGCCCGTCGGCATCAGGACCAGCGCATCGCCACCATTGGCCACATGACCGATGATCTCGGCCTGCGGGCCGCGAAACTCCGAATAGCCCCAGACCTCGTGCAGCACCTGGGTGGCGCGGCTCATGACTTCATTCATAGGGCCGCAATTGTTGAGAGATTTGGCAGCGGCGCAAGACTTTAAATCAGCGGGAACGCAGATAAACACCGGTCGGCGCGGCCGGCCCGCCTGTCACCCCGCCGGAAGACTCGCGATGGCGCGTTCGAACGCCATTTCGGACTCGCGCGCCTGCACCTCGTCCTCGCTTTCGGACGGAGTTTCCTCGGGATGCTCCGCCGGCGGCGGATCCTCCACCGGAATCTCGCCGTGACCGCCAACGGGGTCGACATGCACGGAGTCGTTGACCCGCTCGGGCTCGAACTGCTGGATCTGCGGCATCTCGCGTCCTCCGTTGAACGTGGGGCGCACGATAGGTGCGTGGCCAGCGCTGCGGCAGTCAGCGTGATACGCGTCACGGCGTAGGCGAGTGGCGGCTGCGCCGCTGCCGCCTCTGCTGCGAGAAAGATCAGCTCAAGCTCTACTACACCGAAGTGCTGGTGCCCGCGCTCGATGGCGCGCTGCCCACGCGCGAAACGGAAACCGCCGCCGCGCATTGAATGGGGACACTCCCCATTACCGCATTACCGTGAGTACTGCTTGAACGCAGGGATATCCTGCGGCGTGCCGAGATCCTGCACGACGCGCGCCCACGCTTCGACCTGGTAGTCAGGCACCAGCGGCGGTGTGTTCCTGCGATCGTCATGCCCGCAGATCCAGCGAGTCACCCGCTGCACGTCCGGTGTCCACGCCGGCGGCGCCGACTTCGGATCGCCGGAGAAGCGCTCCGCGCGCGTGCAGATCGGGTCGGTGGGATCGAACAACGCGCGCAGCGTCACCATCACCTCTTCCCGGTTCAAGGTGACTTTATCCTTGCCGCCTTCCGGCAGCAGGAAAGCCAGGGTGCCAGGCGCCTCCGCCAGCAGCGGATTCACCACGTTGATATTGCGCGCGAACATCCAGTGCGTACCGAAGCCGCCGCG
This sequence comes from Steroidobacteraceae bacterium, assembly GCA_035286365.1. Taxonomy (GTDB): domain Bacteria; phylum Pseudomonadota; class Gammaproteobacteria; order Steroidobacterales; family Steroidobacteraceae; genus CADEED01. The sequence goes on from DATHJZ010000056.1 coordinate 10,755, forward strand.
CGAGCGGAACGCGACCGGCAGCGGCAGATAGTGCACGCGCAACTTGGCCTTATGCGTGGCCATCATCCCCTCCACCTCGCGCAGCAGCGACTGCGTCAGGCCGGAGTTGATGCGCTCCTTCGATCCGCCCGTGGCGGCGCCGATGCCGCGATCGTCGTGGTAGTCGTAGTCGATCGCGGACGCTTCCAGCGCGAGCACGTGAATGTCGCCGAGCTTCGTGTCGGCTTCCAGCTGCTTCAGCGTTCCGCGCAACGCATACAACGCGGAGACCAGGCCGAGATTTTCCGTCGCGCCGCCATCGGTGACGAAGTACGACTGCGGGCAGACCGCCTTCTCGGTGCTTTTGAGGCGCACGCGCGCATTGGAGAATACGGGCGGAAAATTGGCGGTCAGCGCGGAGGCGGCGGAGAGTTTCACGTTGCCGTCGGTGACGATGCGATACGGCAGCCACAGGTCAGGCACGTCCGTCGAGCGCTCGGGGAAGCCGGTGAGATTGCCGAGATTGGTGAAGACGAGTCGCCCGCCGGCGAGATTCGCGTACGGCCGGGCCTGTTCGATGCAGCCGGCGCCGTCCGGAGGCGCCGCGACGCGGCCCTTCAGAATCTCGGAGTCCTCGTACGGGTGGCCGCTGATCGCGCTGTTCAGGATCAGCGCCGGATCGCCAAGTTTCCCGAAGGTATCGATGCCCGTCATGCGCGGCGCGAACGCACGCCGCTCGAGGCTTTCCTGCAGCAGCGATCCGAGCGACCAACTACCCGCGATGCGCAGCTCGCCGATTCCCTCGAGCACATCCTGGATGTACGGCTGCGACACCGCGTTCACGTATTGCGCCCAGGGACCCGAATGATCCCGCGGCTCCTTGCTCGGGTCGGAGTCGCGCAGGGATTTGAAGCGGCTGGCGAACACCGCCGCGGAGACGCCGCCGCCCGAGACGCCGCTCAGCATCACGACATCGCGCGCGCGATCGATCTGCGCCATGCCTTCGAGCGCCACCGCGGTGTAGACGGCGGCACGCGTACCGCCGCCGGACGCCGCCACCACGATCGACGGTCGCGCCGCGCCCGCCTGCGCCAGCAGGCGTTTCGCCAGGCCATCGCCTTCGCGAATCGCCTTCGCCCGCAGCGCCTCATCCGACACCTCTTCGGGCTTGATCGTGACCGCGTCCACCATCGGATGGACCGAAAGCGGACGCGTCCAGTTTCGATGCCACATGAACAGCAGCACGGCGGCAACGATCAGCGCGAGGTTGATGAATGTGAAATACAGGTGCACGCGGCGATGAACTTCATGCGCCAGATCCGCGCCGCCTTTCTGATTGGCACCGAGCGTGTCGAACAGCTCGACCAGGCCGAAGGTGGCGAACGCATCGTCCTTTTTGGATTCCTCGGGTCCCACCCGGTCGCGCACGAACCAGCCCTGCGCCACGAAGCGGCCCGTGCCGTGCAGCGCGATGTAGCGCCCGGGCACTTCGGCCTTGAACACGTTCTGCGGGTCTGACGGCTCGCGCTGCACGTCCTGCGATGGCGCGTACGGGCAGCGCACGAAACCTTCACGCAAGGTGACGTCATCGCTCAGCACGCCTAACAACCGCTCGCCTATCCAGCGGTTGATCCAGAACTCGAACAGCCAGAACGCGACGTACATCATCACCACGATGATGAACAGCACGCCCATGGGCGTGGCGTCCAGCACGGTCGAGACGTACTGAACGTCCTTCAGGCGCAGCGCCGCGAGCAGGATGACCGCGATGGACAACACCAGCGGCGTGCCGACCAGGAACCAGCGCTGGATGTACACCAGCATCTGCGCCCAGCGGCTCGAGAGCGAGCCGTACATGAGCAGGATCGCGCTCACCACCAGGAACACCGGAAACAGCGGCCAGACCAGCGTCGCGGGGGATATGAACACCACGAACGCCGGCAACAGCAGGAAATGCAGCAGATGGCTGGTGATGCCGTTGACGAGGGCGGAGAGGAGCCGGATGCCCGCCACGTCGGGCAGATCGCGGCGCAGTTCCAGCAAGTCCTGGGACTTCAGGGCTTCGCGGAACGCGGCGGCGCCTTCGTACTTCACGAACAGCCGCTTCGCGAGCGGCCTGGCAAGCAGCGCGACGCCCAAGAGCGAGCCCACGAATATCAGGTAGACGTGTGGATAGAAACCGCCTTGTGCTTCGCTGTACATCTGCGGCGCATGCGGCGTGAAAAACCACCACAACACGAGAATTCCGCCGCCTAACAACAGTGTCGAGCTGATGAAGGTCCCGTACGAGCGCGCAACGCCGAGCTTCTTCCAGGTGAAGAATCCACCCAGCAGCACCAGCGCCAGCACGACGAATTGCGCGACCGCCGGCAGGGCGTGTTCCATTCTCGCGCAGGCCATCGGGTCCGGTTCCGTGGTCAGCGCGCCCACCGCGGCAGCCCAGAACGGCGCCGCCGCCAGCAGCGCTCCGAACGACAGGATGATGAATGTGATGACGAGCGGCGGCCGGTCGTTCCCGGGTATCGACGGCAACGCCTTGAAGAAGATCCCGAGATTGTCGAGGCGCGCTTCCTCCCTGCCGCGCATGCCGCGCTTGACCGCTGCGGCGAACTTGCCGGTGAAGTTGGCTTGCGATGCCGTCCCGGCAGACGCCGCCGCGGGTTTTTTGGCCGCAGGGTTGATCACATTGGCGCGATTCGCGTACGCCTTCTCTTCCGCCTGGCGCGCCAGGTGAACGCTGGCCCAATCGGCCACACGCAGCGCGACCTTCAAACCGACGATGGCCAGCAGCACCGCGGCCACGACGCGAACCTGGTTTGCGAACGCGAATCCCGCCAGCGAGCAGAACGCATCGGGAGTCGGACCCAGCACCGCGAACCACGCCACCAGCGCGAACAGGATGAGGGCGCCGCATTTCCACGCCGGGCGCAGCTTGAATGCGTTCGGGCTCTCGAAATCGACGCGTCCGATGCGGTTGGAGCGAAACTCCGTCCAGCGCCACAAACTATCCAGGCCGTAGGGAACGTCCTGAAAAAGCGCCCGCCGAAACGGGCCAAACCTGGACCTGGTCTTTACCTTCTCGTCGCTCATGTCTTTCTCGTCCCTGGGATAACACCGGAGCGTTCCGAACGCGGTGAACATACCCCTCGCGCGACCTGACGCGGCGCGATCGCCAACAGCTTCCGTTTGAAAAGTGCGACTTATTACCTAATCGCGTTCATGTGCAGTGCACAGCGGTCCGAATTGCTCGATCAGGAAATCCGTCAGCGCGCGCACCTTGCGCGCCGGGTGATCGCCCGGCGGCCGCACGATATACAAACCCGCCTCCGGAATCGGATGCTCCGGCAGCAGCTGCACAAGTTTGCCGGAAGCGAGGTGATTGCCTGCGAGAAATTCCGGCAGCACGATCACGCCCAGGCCCGCGAGCACGGCTGCAACCAGCGCGAAGCCGGCATCCGCCTTGAAGCGGCCCTGCGGATGAATGACCACGATCTTTTCGCCAGCGCGGAAGCGCCAGGATTCCGTCCCCTGCATGATCGCCGGATGGCCCTGCAGATCTTCGAGCGACTTCGGTGCGCCGTGCGCCCGCACGTATTCCGGACTCGCGACCAGCGTGGCGCGCACGCCGCCCACGCGCCGCGCAACCAGCGCGGAATCCTGTAGATAGCCGATGCGGACCGCCAGGTCGAAGCCTTCGCCGATCAGGTCGACGAACCGGTCGCCGTAGGCCACGTGCAGCTGCAGCAGCGGGTGACGCGCGGCGAATTGCGCCAGCATTGGCGCAAGGTGCGTGAGACCCAACGACATCGGCACCGCGATGCGCAGCAATCCGCGCAGTTCGCCAGTCGGCGAGACGCTTTCGCGCGCGGCGTCGATTTCCGCGACCGCTCGCGCGGCGTGTTCGCGAAACGTGGCGCCCGCTTCCGTCAGCGCCGCACCGCGTGTGTTGCGCGTCAGCAGTTGAGCGCCGAGCTCAGCCTCGAGACGCGTAAGGCGGCGGCTCACGATCGACTTCGGCAGACCCAGCCGCCGTGCCGCAGGCGACACGCCGCCGGTGTCGGCGACAGCCACAAAGGTCTCTAAATCCTCGAGATTTGGCATTGGCGTTCCACTTTCAGCAACATAGATACCCTGTTTACACGGCTAGCGTGCCGGCAATCAGGACGCCAGACTGCACCTCAAGGAGAAAAGGAGCAAGTCATGAAGAATTTACTGGTCATCAACAGCAGCGCCGCCGGCACGGATTCCGTGTCGCGCGTGCTGGTGGCGGACGCCGTTTCCAAGCTGCTGGCGGCCGAGCCGGACGCGCAGGTGACGCATCGCGATCTCGATGCCGCGCCCGTTCCGAATCTTTCCAGCGCGACACTCGCTGGCGTACGTGGCACGCCGAAAACCGCAGCCGAATGGGTGGCGCGCAAACTTTCCGACGAGCTGATCGCCGAACTGCGCGCGGCGGACACCATCGTGATCGGCGCGCCGATGTACAACTTCAGCACCTCGACGCTGCTGCGCGCGTGGTTCGACTACGTGCTGCGCGCTGGCGAGACGTTCAGCTACTCCGAGGCCGGACCGCAGGGTTTGTTAGGCGGCAAGCGCGTGATCGTGGTGGCGGCGCGCGGCGGGTCGTACAGCGAAGGTCCCGCACAGGCAATCGACTTCCAGGAGCCATACCTGCGACACCTGCTGGGCTTCGTCGGCCTGACGGATGTCACGTTCGTGCACGCGGAAAAGCTCGGGTATGGACCCGAGGCGCGCGAGGCCGCGATGCGAGCGGCGAAGACGCGGATCTCCGCGATCGCGGCGCCGCGCCTCGAACACGCAGCGTAGTAGAGGGGACATTCCTGGTTTCCGGCATTTCTGTTGCGCCGCCGCGTCAACAATCAGGAATGTCCCCTCTCAAATTACTTGGGGCGACCCGAAAACCCTGCGGCGGTACGCAGCGCATCCGCATCGAGTAGTTTGCCATCGAGCATCACCACGCGGGTCTGGCGCAAGTCCCCGATTCGCTTCGACGGATCGCCTTCGATCAGCGCCAGATCGGCGGTCTTGCCCACCTTGATCGAGCCCGTGAGTTTGTCCTGACCCACGAGCCGCGCGGGAACAATGGTCGCCGCCGCCAGCGCCTCGGCAGGCGTGAAGCCCGCCTGCACGTAGATCTCGAGCTCGTGGATGAGCTCAATGCCGGCGCCATCGGTACCGGCCACGATCGGCACGCCCGCCTTGTGCATGCGGCCTAACAACTCGACCATCTTTGCCCAGCTCTTGCGCCAGTCGGCGCGCGTCAGGTCCTTGGGCACCGCGAAGCCGCCCTGGCGGAAGCCGCGTTCCGTCGTCGGCGGCAACGTGCCGACGAACGCCGCGTAGGAAGGCGAAAGATCGCCGTTCTCGGGGACATACAGCCCTTCGAAGGCCACCATCGTCGGATCGTTGTAGATCTTCTTCGCAGCCATCGTCGAGATGATCTGCTTCATCGCGGGTCCGTCGAGATCGATATCCTTCGCGTAGCGCCCGGGTCCTTCGAAACGCGCGATGCCGTTCGACACCTTGATCACGCTGTCGGGCATCGCCTGCATGATGATCCAGTTGATGTGCGTGATTTCATCGTAGCCCGCGTTGATTGCATCCATCGGACGGATGCCCTGCGGAATGTGTCCGTGCACGTGCAGGCCCAGCTTGTGTGCTTCGGCCGCGGCCGCCGGCAGCCAGGCCGGGTTCAGCGTGCCGTAGAACTTCACACCGATGAACCCATTCGCCTTGGCCTTGTCGACCAGCGCGATCGCCTCTTTCTCACTCGTCGCGACGTTGGCGACCTGCGCCGTGTTCGGGCCCTTGCCGTCGATCAACGACGAGGGATACACATGCGGCATCAGCAACTCGCCTTTGTTCACGCGCGTGCGCCGGTCAATGGTCAACGAATCATCGTTGCCCGGATCGCGGATCGACGTGACGCCCATCGACAGTTCTTGCAGGCCCGTGAAGTCGCTCGCCACGTGCATGTGGCAATCCCACATTCCAGGCACCAGCGTCTTGCCGCGGCCGTCGAATACCTTGGCGCCGGCAGGAACCTTCACGGTGCTCGCCGCGCCTTCCTGCACGATTTTGCCGTTCGCGACGATCACCGTACGATCGGCCAGGAATTTCCCGGCATCCGCGTCGAAGACCTGCACATTCGTGAACGCGACCGCGCCGGCCGGCGTCTTGAGCAGGGACTTCAGCAGTCCCGGTGCCTGGCTCCCCATCGCCGTCGACTGCGCCGCATTCAGACGGACGTGCTCGTCCGCATAGGTTTCCGGCAACCAGCTCAGGAAGAACACCGACCCGAAGAACTTGTTCTTCGCATCGGCCCAGATCGGGATCGGCTGATTGCTGACGCCGTATACGGCCCAGGCCGTCACCGTCTGCTTCGTCGGACCCTTCCCCACCTCGAGAGTAGTTAGCTTTTCGGCGCGCGCCTTGCCACCCGGCAGCAGTGCCATCGTATGATTCGGACTCGCCAGCAGCGCCTCGATGAACCAGGCCGTGTTGTCGATCGGACCGCCCTGCGTGGTGTAGAACGCGGGCGCGGTGTACGCCGCGCTTCCGGCGTCGACCTGGCTCTTCCAGTTCGCCTTGCCGTTCGCCTCCGAGAAAGTTTCAGCGGCATCGCCCGCCGGGCTCGAGCCGCGGATCGTGACGCTGGCCGGCATTCCGTCTTTGCCCGCCTTCGTGCTCGAATCGAATTCGAACACCTGTCCGCGCAGGATCCAGCTTTCGCGATTCATGCGCGTGCCGTCGGCAGCGGTCCAGATCCACGAGTCCCCGTGCTTGCTGCCCGTGGACTGGATGATGTAGTGCGTGGCGGTCGCTGGCGGCTTGGCGAGTTGCGCCACCGGAACCTGCGCGCCAGCGGTGACACAGAAAACGGCGATCAGACCGCCAGGAATGAGCTTGCGATGCACGGAGATCTCCCAGGAGTTTGTTGCCCGCAAGGATAGACACTTGCCGCGGCCGTTTCACTGCAAAGACAGGCGACGTGGCGCGGACCGGATTCGGTTCGTCGAGGGAACGCCCGGCCTTGCAACTTTCAGCCGCGCCCAGACAAAGCACAGGTGGACTCCCCCGTCTCCCCCAATCCCGCCGACGATGGCGAACTGCTCGATGCGTATTCGCAGGCGGTAACCGCGGCCGCGGCGGCGGTCGCGCCGACTGTCGTGCACATCGAAGTCAATGGTTCGCGCGAGGGAAAGCAGCGGCGCGGCACCGGATCCGGCTTTTTCTTCACGCCCGATGGGCTGCTCCTGACTAACAGCCACGTCGTCCACGGTGCGCGCGACATTCGCGTGGCCACGCAAGACGGCGAGATTTTCGCGGCCGACATCGTGGGCGACGATCCCGATTCGGACCTCGCTGTCATTCGCGTCAGCACGCGCGGCGCGCCGCACGTGCGCTTCGGGCAGTCCGCCAGGCTCAAGATGGGCCAGATCGCGATCGCCATCGGGAATCCTCTGGGGTTTGAACACACCGTGACCACGGGCGTCGTGAGCGCGCTCGGCCGATCGTTGCGCGCGAGTACCGGGCGGCTCATCGACGATGTGATCCAGACCGACGCCGCGCTGAATCCCGGCAACTCCGGCGGGCCATTGGTCAATGCGCGCGGCGAAGTGATCGGCGTGAACACCGCCATCATCCCCGGTGCGCAGGGCATCTGCTTCGCGACCGCCAGTGACAGCGCGCAGTGGGTGCTCCAGCAGTTGTTAGCCCACGGGCGCGTGCGGCGCGGCTGGCTGGGCGTCGCGGGAATGAACGCGCCGCTGGCGCGCCGCATCGCACGCCATCACGACATCGAGAATGCCGCAGGCGTGCGCGTGCGCAGCGTGGAGCCCGGCAGTCCGGCGGCGACCGCCGGTATCGAAGCGGGCGATTTGATCGTGAGCCTTGATGGTGAAATCATCACCGGCATCGACAGGCTGCAGCAGGCATTGAACATGCACCGCATCGGCCGCTCGATCGAAGTCGTGCTGTTGCGACACGCGCGCAAAGTGGCGTTGCGCGTCACGGCGATCGAACGGCCACAATAGGAACCGGCTGCCGCGCAACTTGCTTCCACCCGCGGCGATTGTTGGTTGCTGACACGGCAATGAAACCTTGGCAGCCGAGCATTTTCATTCTCTGTGAGAAACGGGGATGGCCAATGAACGCGAAACTTGCGCCAGGTGAACTCGAACCTTCCCTGCAGCGACGCCTGGAACGCCTGGGTCTTGCGACGGAGCAGGACCGGTGGATCGAGCGCTATCTACTGAACGAGCAGTTGGTCGACCCGACGATTGCCACGCCCTCTGAAGAGTTCTCGGCCACCTGCCGGTTCATCCGCGACCTCATCGCCCACCGCTGGGTGAAAACCCGCCGCGCGCGCGAGTACGCCGGCCCCAAGCGCATTCACTATCTGTCGATGGAGTTCCTGCTCGGGCGAACGCTGCGCAACAACATGATGAATCTCGCCGCCGATGCGATCGTCCGGCATGCGCTCGAGCAACAGGGCTGGAACCTCGATGCGCTCATGGAAGAGGAGTCGGACGCCGGTCTCGGCAACGGCGGACTCGGACGGCTCGCGGCCTGTTTCATCGACTCGCTGGCGACTTTGCAGTACGCCGCGATCGGTTACGGACTGCGGTATCAGTACGGCATTTTTCGCCAGGAAATTCGCGGCGGGGTGCAGGTCGAGCAACCGGACAACTGGCTGCACAGGCCCGACCCGTGGGAAATCGCCCGCCCGAACCGCGCATATGCCGTGCCCCTGAACGCGAGCCTCGAACTGCGCGGATCCACGTTGAAGTTCATCCGCGATCGGCCCAGCACGTTGTTAGGCATCGCCTATGACCGGCCGGTCGTCGGATACGGCGCCGAGTGCGTCAATACCTTGCGGCTCTGGTCGGCGGTTGCGCCGCACTCGTTCAACCTCGCGGAGTTCTCGACCGGCGACTTCGCCGGTGCGGTGATCGAGGGTGTCGCTGCCGAATCGGTGACTCGCGTGTTGTATCCCGACGACTCGACAGAGGCCGGTCGCGCGCTGCGCTTCCTGCAGCAGTACTTCATGGTGAGCTGTTCATTGCAGGATATCTGCGCCCGCTTTGCGCGCGGTCACCTGCACTGGTCGGAAATGCCGCAGCACGCCGCGGTGCAGATGAACGACACGCATCCGTCGTTGTGTGTGGCCGAGCTGATGCGCATTTTGCTGGACCAGGCACATCTTTCCTGGGACGAAGCCTGGGAGATCACTCGAGCAACGCTGGCGTACACCAATCACACGCTGCTGCCGGAGGCGCTCGAGAAATGGCCGGTGGACCTGTTCGCGATGTTGATCCCGCGCCAGCTCGAAATCGTTTACGAGATCAATCGTCGATTTCTCGATGACGTGCGCCGACGACATCCCGCCGACGAGGAACTCGTCAAACGCGTCAGTATCATCGAAGAAGGTTCACAAAAACGTGTGCGCATGGCCCATCTCGCGGTGGTGGGGTCACACAGCACCAATGGCGTGGCGCAGATTCACTCCGACCTGCTGCGCACGCGAGTGCTGCGCGATCTTTCGGACCTGTTCCCGGAGCGCTTCAACAACAAGACCAACGGCGTGACCCCGCGGCGCTGGCTGCACCAGGCGAACCCCGCGCTTTCGCGCCTGATCACCGCGGCCATCGGCGACAGTTGGGTGACGGATCTTTCCGATCTGCAACGGCTGCTGCCGCTCGCGCAGGACGCGGGCTTTCGCGATCAATTCCGCGCCGCGCGGCGTGAGGCGAAGGTCGCGTTTGCCAGCTGGCTTGCGGCGAGCAGTGGCGAGATCGTGGATCCGGATTCCATCTTCGACAGCCAGATCAAACGCATTCACGAGTACAAACGTCAGCTGCTGAATCTGCTGCACGTCGTCGTGCTGTACCAACGGCTGCGGCGCGACCCAGGCATACAGATGCCGCCGCGCACGGTGTTTTTCGCTGGCAAGGCTGCGCCGGCCTATCGCTTCGCGAAGCTGGTGATCCGGCTGATCAACCATGTGGCGGTGACCATCAACGGCGATGCCGCCATGCGCGGGCGACTGAAAGTTCTGTTTCTGCCCGAGTACAACGTCAGCCTGGCCGAGCGGCTCATTCCCGCCAGCGATGTATCGGAGCAGATCTCCACCGCCGGTTTCGAGGCCAGCGGCACCGGCAACATGAAGTTCATGCTGAATGGCGCCCTGACTATTGGCACACGCGATGGCGCAACCATCGAGATGGCGGCCGAAGCCGGGGAGGAGAATTTCTTCTTGTTTGGCTTGACCGCCGAGCAGGTGGCGGCGAGTACCGGCTGGTACAACCCGCGCTGGCACTACGACAATGAATCGCACACGCGAGATGCACTCGACCTGATCGCGTCGAACCACTTCAACGCAGCAGATCCAGGGTTGTTTGCGCCGATCTGCGCTGCGCTGCTGAATGGCGATACGTACCGGCATCTCGCCGATCTCACCGACTACGCGCGCGCGCACCGCGAACTGGCCGCGTGTTATCTCGACCCCAAGACCTGGTGGACCAAGGCCATCATCAACGTGGGTTCGTCGGGCAAATTCTCGAGCGATCGAACCGTGCGGCAATACGCGGATGAGATCTGGAACCTGAAACCAAGCCCGGTCGGGTGAAACCGCGGCGCCGCGCCCGCCGTCACCACGTTTAGATGGGCGAGCCGTCCTTGTGCACGAACCGGCCGTCGGCGTTCGAACTCATCATGTCGACATCGGAGCAGGTGGTGAGGTCTTGCGGCTGCCGTGAGCCGACCTCGAGATAGACAGCCGGCGCGGAGGAATTGTTGATCAGGTGATGGCCATTGCCGCTGGCCTTGGGAAATGCCGCACAGTCGCCGGCGCGCAATGGCGTTTCGCCGCGGTCTTCGACGAGCGTCAGTTCGCCTTGCAGCACGTACACGAACTCATCTTCGTGGCTGTGCCAGTGGCGCTGGCTCGACCAACCACCCGGCGGCAAGGTCATCAGGTTCACGCCGAAGTCGCTCAATCCGCCAGCGTCGCCCAGGCGCCGCCGGGTTCGCGCAGCGCAAGGCGCATCGAACGGCGGTGGATAGCCCGAGCCCTGGCGCGCGACTATGGCTGCAATATCGATCTTGGGCATGCCGCGCTTCCTCGCGTGTTTACTAGGCCGCGCGCTTTTTCTTCGCGGCCGCTTGCCTGCGCAAGCCCGCGATGTCCCACACGTCGGTCGCCGCTTTCCTGAGCCAGCGGGTCATGTCTTTAGAGCTGATCTGCGACACATCCGTATAGATGACGTGTGCAGCCTTGAAGCTGCCGACCTTCGTGAGCGTGGGCTCGTTGAACGACTGGCCGTTCCAGAACATCAGCGCCACCCCCTGCGGCTTCTTCGTGTACCCGACCACCGGGTTCTCGCCGATGAACCACACCGGGATCGCGTGCCAGACCTTGGACGTGGCTTGGGGCAGTGCGGCGTCGATGGATTTGCGAAAACTCGCGCAGATTGCGGACTGCTTGGGATTCAGGGACTTGGCATACGCGGCTATGGGATCGGCGGCCATCGGGAGCTTCCTCTGTGTTGGGACTGTACCCAATAGTCGAACGAGCGCACACCGGATCGACATCATGTGGTGCGTATCGGCCAACCCGTGGATTAGGCCGATGCGGAAGCGTAGTGTCTATCATCCGCACCGGGGGGAACATGCGAAAACGCATTGGCGACATCGTTAGAACCACGAGCCTGATCTTGAGCGCCGGCGCGGCACTTTGCGGTTGCGCCGTCGGCCCGCCACCGCCCGGCGAACTATCCGACGATGGCCTGCAACTCGTCCCGACATCGCTCATCGATGAGCTGTATGTCGCTCCGGGCGTGTCGCTCGCCAACTACCGGCGCGTAATGCTCGATCCCATTGAAGTCAGCTTCAAAAAGGAGTGGCGCAAGCAGCATCCGGATCTCGAGGACAGGGATGTGGAGCTTCTGAAGACGCGACTCGCCGACATGTTGCGGGAAAAGCTGCTGGCCGAACTGGCGCGTGGCGGCTACGCGCTCGCGGAAGCACCCGACAAGGACGTCCTGCGCCTGCGCCCGAGCATCGTGGAAGTGGACCTCGCGGCACCCGAAGCCGCCAGCGACAAGCGCACCTTCGTGCACTCGAACGGCCAGATGACATTACGCGTGCTGGGGTTCGATGCGCCGAGTGGCGCCCTCGTCGCACGCGCCAAGGATTTCGACGAGGATCCGGTGAAGCAGATCCTCGAGCGCGCCGACCGCGTGTCTACCAATTTCGCCGTGATGAAGATCTACGAAAGATGGGCGCAGGAACTGCGCAGCGCGCTGGACGTGGCCAAAGTGAGCGCGGGGGCGAGGAAGCCGCAGACCTAGCTGGACGGCAGCGCGATCCGGATCATCGCAGCCCCTTGACCAACCTCCCCCACTGGTCCTCCATCTCGCTCGCCTCATGCGGGTAGTGATGATCCAGCCACCACACCAGCAGCGTCATGAACGTGCCGGCCAGCTGCTGCGCCATGATCCCCGCCGGCACATCCGCGGGCACGCCGCCGCGCGCCGCCACCACGCGCTGCTCGAACACCTCCGCGAGGTTGTTCTGCCACACCTTCATCACGAATTCGGCCTTGTTGGCCTTCTTCAGCGACTCGATCATCGGGCGCATCTGGCGCAGGTGATCGAACATCACGGCGACCGGGAACCGGTACGACCCGCGCGCCGGATCCCAGCCTAACTTCTCGCCCATCGTCCGGCCGAACACGACCGTGTGGCGGATGAACATTTCGTCCTTGTCGGCAAAGTGCGCGTAGAACGTCGAGCGGCCGACCTGGGCGCGGTCGCAGAGATGCTGCACGCTGATCTCGTTGTAGTCGCGCCCGTCCATCAGGGCGATGAGCGCCGTTGCGAGCGCGTCGCGCGTGCGCACGGAGCGTGCGTCGTCGGAGTCGCCGGGAATGTGCATGGACCCCGTCATGGTTTGAGTTCCCGCACAAACGGTCCTCGTGTGTCTCGAATCTCGCGCGCCCTTGCGTCCCGCGGCCGAGCCTCGCATAGGCTTGCGGCGCTCACAACGGGAGACGGGAATGCGGCAGGAGAAAACCTACGGCCTCGCGCTCATCGGGAGCTCGCTGGTGTTGCTGGTAATGAGCGTCACGCACCCAAGCCATCTACCGCCCACACGCGAGGCGCTGGAGCAGGTTGGCCTGGTCGCGGCGATCGCGCACAGCCTGGCGATTCTGGGAGTGTGGCTCGCGCTTTGGGGACTTGCTGGATTGTCGCGATTCTTGGGATTTGAGCGGCCGTTGGTGGTGGGGGCGCTGATCGCCTACGCGCTGCCGGCGGCGGGTATTACCGTAGCGGCGGCGCTCGATGGCTTCGTGGTCCCGCAGCTCGCGTTGCAGGCGCTGGATGCGGATGACGCCACGCGCAGTACGCTGCACTGGCTCATCGGACTCTGTGTGCTTGCCGCGAGCTCGCTCACGCGCATCTACCTTTTGTTAGGCGCGGTGGCGATCGCGATGTGGTCGTGGGTGATCCGCACCAGGGCCGGAAGCCGCGGGCTGCCGGTGCTCGGCGCGCTGGTGGCGCTGGCCGCCGTCGGCACTACATTCGGTGGACCTGCATATATAAGTGTCCACGTGCTCCTGCTGCTGGTGCTGATTCAGTCGTCCTGGATGGTGTGGGCGGGCCTCCTGATGATCCGGCGGGCTAACAAGGATGATTCTGCCGTCTAATCAGTAACTTGGAGCCGCCAACGGGCCCGCGTGATTTCCCAGTTTGATGGCAAGCGCTGGCGGCAACCTCTCCTCCTGTCCTACGCAGCTGTTAGGACCTGCACGCCTAACCTAGCAAAGTAGAACAAGAACTGTAGGAGTGACTCATGCGTATAACTAACTTCATGCTGGCAATCGCGGCGGTCACGCTGCTCGCGACCGGCTGTGCCCAACAGAAGGCTCCCGCGACGAAGGCGCTGGACCAGATCGAAACCTCACTCAAAGATGTGAGGAGTGACGCGGAGCAGTACGCACCCGATGGATTGAAAGGAGTCGAGTCCCAGCTCGCGAGACTCAAGGAAAGTCTCGACAAGAAAGAGTACGACAACGTGCTCGCCGGCACTCCGCAGCTCCAGAAGGCGGTCGATTCGCTGAAGGACGCCGTTGCCGCGGGCAAAGCCCAGGCCAAGGCCGCGACCGAAATGGCGAAGACCGAGTGGGCGAGCCTGAAGGACGAAGTGCCGAAGATGGTGGATACGATCCAGGCGCGCGTCGACACGCTGTCGAAGTCGAAGCGTCTGCCGTTCGGCGTGAGCAAGGATGAATTCGAAGGATCGAAGTCGGTGCTCGAATCGATGAAGTCCACGTGGGCCGAGGCCACGAAGGATTACAACGCGGGCAACGAAATCGAAGCAGCGAGCAAGGCGAAGACCGTCCAGGGAATGGGCGCGGAAGTAATCGAGAAACTCAAGATCAAGAAGGCTTGAGCCCTTCGAATAGGGGACATTCCGGGTTTTCGGAAAATTTGTTGCGCGCCTGCGTCAATAATCAGGAATGTCCCCTCGTCATCTCGGCAGGAGTAGCGACAGCAAGTAGTGCTGCGCGCGGCAGCGATATGCGAACTGCCAGCGCGTGATCACGAGCGCGGCCCATTTCGCCGCGAAGCCGAGCGCAAACGAGACGACGAGCACCGCCGCGAGCTCGCCGAACGCACGCCAACTGAGCAGCGCGCCGTTGTCGTGCAGCACCTTGCTCACACCGGCGAGCAACGCGATGAACATGAAACCGGCGCCGGCGAGTCTGCCGCCGCGTTCCTGGAGCCGGTTCAGCGCATCCTGGGCGCGCATCAGCATGGGCCGCGATAATTCCGGTATCTCCAGCATCAGCGGCTCGCGCTCGCGAAATCCATTTACGTGCCGATCGCGCGGCAGCGTCAGCAATTCATCCAGTGAACGGACCACTCGCATGGGCGATTCCTCCCTGCGACGAGACTAGGCCCGTGCGGCACGACAAAATCCGCGCGCGGCTTTGGAAATTTCCGGTTTTGTGAAGAAATGCCGGTCGCCATCCCGGCACCAGCCCCTACCCGGTACCCTCCACCTTCCGGCAATTCACTTCGCCTTCGAGCTTCACGCCACCTGCAGTTTCGGCGCTGAACGTCAGCAACACGTTGTTGCCGCGCTCCATCAGCACGGTGCTCGCCTTGCCGGTCATTCCCTTGTTGGCCCGCTCCGCGCGCTTCGAGGCATCGAGCGCCGCGTCGGGACGCGTATCGATCTCGTAGGTGATGCTCGCGACGCCGTTCTTCGTGCCGCCCGCCGCCTTGAGGTGCGAGATGACCAGCACGATCTGGATCTCGTTCGCGTGCTTCTCATCGATGTTGGGCATGTCGACCGACAGCGAAGAATCCACGCCGCTGAACACCACCGATAGTCCCAGCGGCTTCTTGCCGAACGCGACCAGCACGCAGGCATCGGACGGCGACGCGTCGTACTTGCCCGCCTCCGGCCCGGTCTTCACGGTGACGCTGGCGGTACTGCCGGCCTGCGGAAATGCGGCGGCGCCTGACAGCGCCAGCACCAGTCCGCCTAACAATGCTGCCGCGGGGCGTCTGTTCATTTGATGTTGTACACGAGATTCACGGTGACCAGCGTGTCCGTGCCCTCCGCCAGCGGCGGCGGATCCGAGTTGTAACGCACGCCGTAACCCACGGCGAGCGCGAGCGAATCCGTCATCGACACCTGCAGCGCGAGGTCGTTCTGCACGGCGGTGTTGTCCGAGCCGGACTCGGCCAGTAGTTTGTTGGTGATCTTGGTGGAATCGGTGAACGAGTGCTCGTAGCTGGAGCTGAACGTCGCAACGGGTTCGTCCGCGACTTCGCCTTCGATGCGATCGATCACCTCGCCGGCATCCGTCTTCACCAGCGTTTCCGACTTCGAACGCCGGACACCGGCACCGAGCGATGCGGACAGCTGCGTCGTCGGGCTGTCGATGAATCTGTGGCTCGCGCCGGTCGAGAGCGTAGTCTGGTAGGCGAAGCCGCTGAACCGGTCCTGCTCGCCGCGGATGCCACCAAACCAGCTCGCGTGAGCGGTGATTTTCCAGTCTGCCTGGTAACTCGCCTCGTAACGCTCGGCCGTCGCGAACTCCGCGTTCTCGCCGTACAGCGCACCGGCGTAGAACTTGTTCAGCCACTTCGCGCCCTCGTGGGAGAGGTCGAACTTCGTGTTGGCGGAGGTCGCTTCGGTGTTGCCACTCGACGACAGGAAGCCGAGTTCGGCCTTGCCGGTCCATTGCGCCTGCGCGGCAGGCGCCGCAATGAATGCGAGAACGATCAACGCGTATCTGAGTGACGGCACTAGCGATCCTTTCGGGTCTATGTTGTTAGGCAGCGAGTCTAGCGGCGAATGAGCGCCGCCATCAGCTCGACAACATAGATTCGGAAAGGTCCTACGGGGTTCCCGGACGAATAGAGAAATATCGCCGATTCACGCGAGGACGGATCAGACCAGGTGATAACTCACGTTCGGCCCGGTTTGCGTCACGTACTTGAGCCTGATCAGCTCATCGATCAGATGTTCGATGGTCTTCTCCGCCAGCTCGCCGCCGTGCTGCTTGAAGTAGTTGCCGATCGTCTGCGCGAGCTTCTTGCGCGTGCCGGGCTTGCCGCTCAGCGAATGCAGCTGCTTGATGATCGGCGCGAGCTTCTCCGAATGCGCCTTGCGCGGCGCGGGCACGTGCTGCGTGGTCGCCGCGCGCTGTGGTTTTTGCAGCGCCGGCCGTGCGCGCGTCTCTGCCTGCGCGATCTTGGCCACCTCGGCAATCGACTTCGATCGCTTGCACGTCACGCCGTTGGCGCGCAGGTACTCGAGCAACGGATCGAAATCGGTGTCCTTCGAAATGATGTGAATCACCGCGTCGCGCTCGCGTTCGAGCAGCCGGCCGACGAAATACGCAATGTGCATGTCGACCGCATTCGGACCGCTGCGTGCGATCTTCACGTACTCGGCGCTGGCACCCAGCATCTGCATGGAGTGCGACAACTCGAACGAGATGCGTCCCTTGGCCTGCGCGGCCCCGACGAATACCTTCACCTTGAACTGCCCTTCGGCGAGCGCGGCGAGGGTATCGGGCTGGACGTTCTCGAAATCGACGAGTACGTAGTTAGTGGTCATCGGCGGCTCCCTGAGTGAGAAGAGTCAGAGGGGGGAGTCCCCGGGGCAGCCCCCAACTCCGAATACTTTTTCGCGCTGCCGCGCGATTTCTCCACCGGATACTTCTGCGCGTTCAGCTTGATCTTCTCCCGCGCCGCATCCAGCAGATTCACCTCGAGCTTGTCCGCCAGGCGCACCAGGTAATTCAGCACGTCGGCCATTTCCTCGCGTACGCGTGCGAGCTCGGCGGGTGGCAGCGAGCGGCTCTCATCCTCCGTCAGCCATTGAAACCGTTCGAGCAGCTCGGCGGCCTCCACGGACAGCGCGGACGCCAGGTTCTTGGGGCTGTGAAACTTGTCCCAGTCCCGCTCGGCGGCAAATTCCCGCAGGGCATCGCGCAGCTGCGTCAGGCCGTGTGAACTCGGTGCGGACATGGGCCGGCACAATACCACTCGCCTACAAAAAGCCGTGACCTGATCGCGTTTTGGCCGCGAGGAGCCGGGCTATTCTTCCGTCAAGTCGGAGGATTCGCGCCCTCATGCCCAAGCCGTTCAACCGCCTGTTTTCAGGCCTCGCCGCCCTGCTCTTGTGTTCCGCTGCCAGCGCCGCGGACATCTGGGACGCGCCCCCGTTCACCGCCCCTGCCCGCGAGCTGCAGCAGAGCGCGGCCGGCGTCAAGCGCGAACGCGTCGTGGACATCGTCGTGCTGCTCGACGAACGCACGTTCGTGCTCGACGAACAACATCGCCTCACGCGCACCGATCACATGATCTACCGCGTGGATTCGCCCGACGGCGTCGAACGCTGGGCAGCGAGCAGCGCGCATTGGCAGCCCTGGCACCAGGCGCGTCCGACGATCCGCGCGCGCGTCATCACGCTCAATGGCGGCGAGCACAAGCTCGATCAGAAGCTGCTGACGGACGCAGGTACGCGCTCCGCGGCGACCACCCAGGTCTACGACGACGATCACGTGCTCGAAGGACCGCTGCCGGCCATCGAAATCGGCGCGGTGGTCGAAGAAGAAATCACGGTGCGCGACGAGCAGCCGTTCTTCGCGGCGGGCTCCGCGTATCGAGAGTTCGTCGGGCGGCCGGTGCCGGTACTGCGCACGCGCGTGATCATCGACGCGCCGGAATCGCTGCCGCTGAAGCGCATCACCCGCCTGCTGCCCAACGCGCAAGTGAAAGAAACGCGCGCCGCGGGACGCGTGCGCTGGGTTCTCGAGCAAGGCTCGCTCGACGAGATGACCGAGGCGGATTCGAACCTGCCTTCCGATACGCCGTCCTGGCCGAGCGTCGAGTTCTCCTCCGGCGCCTCGTGGGAAGCCGTGGCCACTAACTACCGCGAGATGACCGAGTCGCGCATCCGCAGCGAGGACGCGAAGCCGCTGCTCGCCGGCCTGCGCGCGCCGCCACGACTCGGCACGACCGGCGGAGCCAATGCAGGCGCGACGATCGGTGTGAACTTCGCGGATTCGTTGCCGCATTCGCCAACGCGCGAGTACATCGGCAAGGTGGTCGAACGGCTGCATCGCGAAGTGCGCTACACCGGCGTGGAATTCGGCGCCGCCCGGCTGATCCCCGAATACCCCGCCGAAACGCTGCGGCGCCGCTTTGGCGACTGCAAAGACAAGTCCGCGCTGCTGGTCGCGGCGCTGCGCGCGTCGGGCATCGAGGCCTACCTGGCGCTGCTGGCTGCGGGCGACGACCAGGACGTGTCGCCGGACCTGCCGGGCATGGGCCTGTTCGATCACGCCATCGTTTACGTGCCGGGCACGCCGGATCTGTGGATAGACGCCACGGCCGAGTATTCGCGCGTGGGCACGTTGCCGCCACCGGATGCGGACCGGCTCGCGCTCGTCATCCGTGCGGGCACTAAATCGCTGATCCGCACGCCGGCGATGCGCTCGCTCGACAATCGCCAAATCGAAACGCGTGAATTTTTCCTGGCGGAGTACGGCCCGTCACGAATCATTGAAACCACGGAAACGCACGGCACGATCGAAGGCGAATACCGCGGCTGGTACGCCGGGCCCGACACCAAGGCGCGGCTCGACGACCTGAAAACCTACGCACACGACGCCTATCGCGCCAAGGCCCTGCTCAACTACGAGCACACCTCGAGCACGGATTTCTCGAAGCCTTACGAGATGAGCATCGAAATGAAGGACGCGCCGATCGGATTCACCGACCTGGAAACCGCAGCGGTGGGCATCAATGTCGCGAACATCGCCGCGCGATTGCCGGAGTATTTCGACTCGCGCCTGGCCAAGGCAGAAGACGACGACGAGGATCGTGCGCGCACCGCGGACGTGGTCTTCGAGCCATTCGTCACCGAGTGGCGCTATCGCATCCAGCCGCCGGCCGGTTTCCTGGCGCGGCGGCTGCCGGCCAACAACATCGTCAAGCTCGGGCCGGCCGAGCTGATCTCCGAATTCAACCTGACCGCGGATGGCGCGGTGCACGCGTCGTGGCGCTTCGACACGATCAAGGGCCGCTATACCCCGGCCGAATCCCAAGGCTTGCTCAAGGCGCTGCGTGAGCTCACGTCCGCAGAAACCCTGCTGATCGCGTTCGACCAGATCGGCGTCGCCTTGCGCGGCGACGGCGATTTCAAGGGTGCCTTGCAGGCGAACAACGCGCTGGTGGCGAAGTATCCGCGCAAGGCCGTGCATCGGCTGCGCAGCGCGTCGGCGCTGCTCGACGCGGGACTCGGCGCGCGCGCGCAGCGCGAGGCGCTCGCCGCGACCAGGTTGGAACCCAAGTCCGCACTCGCGTGGAAGCAGTTGGGCTGGGCGCTGCAGCACGACGCGGTTGGCCGCCGCTTTGGCGCAGGCTTCGACCGCGCCGGCGCGATCGCCGCCTATCGCAAGGCGCGCGAACTCGAGCCGCTCAATGCCGACATCGCCGCGGATCTGGCGGTGCTTCTCGAGCATGACGCCAACGGCGTGCGCTATTCGGCCAAGGCCAACATGAACGAGGCCATCGCCGAATACCAGGCGCGCCGCAAGATGCTGAGTGAAGACGACGCGAAGTCGGACGAGTTCGCCAACAATCTCTTCTATGCACTGCTGTATGCGAAGCGTTACGAAGAGTTGCGCGACGCGCTGCGCAAGCAGCCCACGGGTATCGCACAGCGCGCGTTGCTGATCACATCGATAGCGGCGGAACAGGGTGGCCTCAAGGCCATTGAGCTCGCGCGCGAATTGGTGAGCGGCGAGACCGACCGGCGCACGGCGCTCGCCAGCGCGGGAAACATCCTGATGCGCCTGCGCGAATATTCGAGCGCGGCCGATCTGATCGAGGCCAGCACGCGCGGCCAGACCACCACCGCCGCGAATACGCAACGTATCGCGATGCTGCGCAAGACGCAGCGCAACGACGGCGCGTCGATTCAGCCCACCGATCCGCGCGGAGTGGTGTTGCGATCGTTCGTCGAGCTGATGGCGGCGGATAAGGGCGACGCCGGCTTCCGCAAGCTGCTGAGCAGGCGCGCGCAGCTCCTGGCCAATACCGACGATTTCGCGCGGGCACAGCGCGGCATCATCAACGGTCTGTCGCGGCAGGAGTTGCCATTCGAAGTGGGCGCGGATCTGCTGTTCAGCAACGTGCGCGTGAATGTCGAGGGCGATGACGCGCAGGGATATCGCGTGCAACTGCGCGCCGCGGGTACGACGCAGAATTTCTACGTGGTCCGCGAGGATGGGGCCTATCGCATTCTCACGGTGGCGCCGATAGCGGGTCCGCTGGGTTTGATGGCGCTGGAGCGCATCGATGCGAACGACTTCGCTGGCGCGCGCCGCTGGCTGGACTGGGCGCGGATGGATCTGCGCGCCACGAATTCCGAGGATCCACTCGAAGGCCCGGCGTTCGCGCGCAGCTGGACCGTCGGTGCAGAGGTGGACCTGGCGGGCGCCCGCTCCGCCGCGGCCATGTTGTTAGCCGATTGCGCACTCGCCGAACCTGCGTTGCCCTTGTTGCTGGCGGCGCGCGCCGGTGCGGTCAACGCGACCGATAGATTGAGCCTCGATCTCGCGCTGGCCAAGGCGCATCTCGAGCTCAGCCAGTGGCCGCAGTTGCAGGAAGTGGCGACGCGGCTGGTGAAGGCGGTGCCAACCTCCGCGTTGGCGTTCCGGTATCAGCAATGGGCGTCGATTCAATTGAAGCAATGGGACGCGGTGGAAGCCGCAGCGCGCGAACGCCTGGCGCGACTGCCGGACGATTCCATCGCGCGCGAGATGCTGGTGCATCGCGCCGAGGCGCGCGGCACATTCCGCGAGATCCCCGCGATCATGCAGCCGCTGATAGATAGCGGCCGCGCGACCGCGGCCGACTACAACCAGTACGCGTGGGCCGCCTTGCTCACGCAGCCGGTGCCGGATTCGGCGGTCGACGCCGCACGCATGGCGTATGACGAGACGCAGGGCAGGAGTATCGCGATCTCGCACACGCTGGCTTGCGTGTATGCCGCGAGCGGCAAGCCGCGCGAGGCGCGCGATCTGCTGTTGAAGGGCATGGAACAGCTCAGCATCGACAAGCCGGACGATTCGGCGTGGTACGGATTCGGGTTGGTGGCCGAGGCGTATGGTGATGCGGATTCCGCGCGTGACTACTATTCGCACGTACAGAAGCCGAAGAAAGGCGTGATAACGGCGAGCAGCCTGTACGCGTTGTCGCAGGCGCGGCTTACGGCACTGAGAAAGTAGTGGTGGCGGGAAGGGGTTACCCGGCACCACTATCGCAGCGCTTCTTCGCCCAGTGGCTGACGGCGTTTCACGCGAATGCTCTCCGCCCACTCACGCGCAAAGTCGCGCTGCATGTGGCGATTGATCAGCGCGGTGACGACCATCGCGATCAGCGCGCCGAGCGACGCCAGCGCCATGTCCTTGTGCGCATCCCAGATGTCGCCCTGCGTGCCAAGGTAGGCGACGCCGAGATCGCCGCCGAAATATTCCGCGGCGCCCCACTCGATCAGCTCGTACAGCATCGAGGTCGACATCGTGAGGTCGAGCGGCAGGAAGTAACCCCAGAACCCGCGCACGTTACCGATGCGCAGGAACATCTCGCGGATCGGGTACGCCAGCAGCAATCCATACGCAAAATGCACCAGCCGGTCGAAATGATTGCGGCCCCCGGCGAGCGACGGGAACCACTCCTGGTACGGCACCAGCGCGTAGGTGTAATGCGCGCCGAGCGCGTGCAGCATCATGAAAACGAAGATGCAGGTGTACGACGCGCGCGACAGCGGGAACGACTTGTAGGTCCACACGAGCAGACCGACGCCGAGCACCACGAGCACGTTCTCCAGCAGCCAGTCGTGGAAGTCGAACGGCTTGATGGCCATGACCGCCCACCAGACCAGGTACACGATGCCTAACAACCACAGGTACGCCTTACGCGACATGTTGCTTTCCCTCTCCCCTTACGACGACGCGCTGCCAGTAACCCGCGAGCTCCGCGCGCAGCTCGGGTATCAATAGATAGACGGCGATCAGGTTCGGGATCGCCATGCTGAAATTGAGTGAATCGACGATGTTGACGACCTGGCTGAGCTTGAGCGTGCCCGCAACCGACAATACCGAGCACAGGAACAGGCGGTATGCCACGCGGCTCGAATACCGCTCGCCGAAGAGCCAAGTCCACGCCTGCTCGCCGTAGTAGCCCCACGACAGCACGGTCGACAGCGCAAACAGGATTGCGACCACCGCGAGCACCACCGGGAACCACGGCACCACGGTCGCGAATGCAGCGGACGTGAGCGCGATGCCTTCGCTGGTGCTGGTGTGGTTGACGCCCGTGACCACCACGACCAGCGCCGTCAGCAGGCAGATGATGACCGTGTCGAGGAACGGCTCCATCAACGCGGCGAATCCCTGCGACATGGGTTCATTGGTGCGCACCGTCGCGTGCGCCATGGGCGCGGAGCCGAGCCCCGCTTCGTTCGCGAAGAATGCACGGCGGAATCCCTGGATCAACGCACCAACGATACCGCCCGTCACCGCGTCGCCATCGAATGCACCGCGCATGATGGCGCCCAGCGCGCCGGGAATGCTGGTGAAATTCGCGCCCAACACCACGAGGCACGCGAGCACGTACAGCAGGCACATGAACGGCGATAGTTTGTCGGTCCACTGGACGATGCGCTTCACGCCGCCGAACAACACGATGCCGACCCACACCGCGACGATCAGCCCGAAGATGAAGCCGCTGTCGAAGCCGGTGACTTCGTGGAACTGCGCGTACGCCTGGTTGACCTGGAAGATGGTGAGCGAGCCACCGACGGCGGCGACGCAGAAGAACGCCGCGAGGAACTTGCCGACCCGGGGCAGGCCCCGGCGCGACAACGCTTCCTGCACGTAATACATCGCGCCGCCGGTCACCGTGCCGTCGGCGCGCACCTTGCGGTACTTCACCGCCAGCGTCACCTCGGCGAATTTCGTGCTCATGCCGAGGAAACCCGCGACGACCATCCAGAACGCCGCGCCTGGACCTCCGAGTGACACCGCCACCGCAACGCCGCCGATCGATCCCAGGCCTACCGTGCCCGACACCGCGGTACTCAAAGCCTGAAATGGCGTCGCTTCGCCGGCGTACGATTTGCTCGAGTAGTCGCCGCGAATCACCTGCAGCGAATGTCGGAAGCCGCGCAGGTTCACGAAGCGGAATGCCAGGGTGCAGACGATGCCGCCCATGATCAGCCATACGAGGATCAGCGGCAGCTGCGCGCCGTGTACTGGCACCGCGAAGAACACCACCTTGCCGAACCAGTCGGACACCGGAGCCAACCACGCATTTATGGTCTCGTCGAGATTCATATGTGGCGGATTATGGTTCATTGGAATCTGTCAATCTGACAAAAATCGCGACTTGTTTGGCGAAAGCCCCGCGCGCTCCGACGCTTTATACAGATTTCCGCGTTCACCTATTGCGAGCGCGTCGCGACGCCTCCTAACCTGATGCCATCGATGTATCTGCACGAGGTCGTTCGATGATCCCCATGGATCGCAAGTTCGATCGGCGGTTGTTTGGAGCAACGTTTGTTCTGATCGCAATGTCGTCCATGGCGTCGGCCGGCGACGACCGCAATGAACGTCCGCTCGCGGCCGTGGCTCCCATGCAGATTCCGCACGCCCAGGATATCGAGCTCGCGTATCAGGCGCGCAAGCGCAATCGCAAGCCCGGCAACGTTGAGAACTACCAGTTTCTCGACTTGACCCCGGGCCTCACACCGCTCACCTGGCCCAAGAACAGCGACATGCGCGCGCGCATCCTCACGCCGGAATTGCGCCGCACTCCGGTGGTGGGCTGGATCGCCGAGAATCTCTATCGCAGCAAGAAAGACAACGGCTGGTGTCTCGAGGTCGATCCGGGCGAAGGCGAGTACATCGTTTTCTATCGCCTGCACCTGAAGTAGAGGGGACATTCCTGGTTTTCGGAAATGTTGTCGTTTCATTTCCAAAAAACCAGGAATGTCCCCTCTACGTTGCGTCAGGCACACGCGCGAGCGCAGGCGTGAAATGCAGATTGGAGTAGCTAGGATTCACGGGGCGCGCAATCCAGGCGCGTTCGTGCGCCTGTCAAGTGTCGGCGCGAAGTACTCGCGGGAAAAATTCTAAGGACCGATCCACTTGCGCGGCTGGCGCTCCCGCACACCGTGATCGGTGAGCCAGCGATACACCGCTTCGGTGCGCGCCGGATCGATCCAGCGGTCGCCGTGTATGTAGAACGCGGCCACGCGATTGCCGCTGAAGATCTGTACCTGGCTGTACTTGCCCATGTGCTGCAGCGCGACGCCGTCCATGTTGTTGAGCGTGAGCTGCAATTCGGAGATGAGGTAGCCGTCTTCGAGGCTGAAGAGGTTCAGATCCTTCTCGGTCTGCACGTACACGCAGTCGAAGAACTCCGGCGGATCGTCCGTCTCGACCACCGCCGCGGAACACTGCTCGCGCAGGCGCGCCTCTGCTGGCGTCACGCCGGCCGACCGCAGCAGCGCGTCGTCTTCGACCGCTTTCTTGACGTCGCGATAGTTGGATGCCGCGGCGACGCCCGCGATCAGCACCAGGAAAGACAGCAATAAGGTACGCATGGACTGGACTGTAGACCGGGGTCGGGGCGCGGCGCGTCAGACGGCATTACGGCCCGTGCATCGCAAAGTCCTATCGCTCGCGCCCAAACGCCTTACCGGTAATTACGCTTTCAGGAAATCGAGCAGATCCTTCGTAATACGAGCCCGTTCGCTCACCAGCAGCCCATGCGTCGCGCCCGCGTACTCGATGAGTGTCGCGTTGGCGATGCCCTTGGCGGCCCGCCGGGCGGTCAGATCGAAGGGCACGGGCTTGTCCGCATTGCCGTGCAGGATCAGCGTCGGTACCCGCACCGCCGCAAGGTCCGGCCAGAAGTCCTCCTTGCCGAAAGCATCCACGCTCCGGATCAGCGAATGCAGCCCGGCCTGCAAGGCCATCTGCAACGACCAGTCCACGACCGCCTGAGAGACAGGCGTGGTGCTGCGCGCGCTGGCCGCCACGTCGTAGAACACGTCGCGCAGCAGGCCGCTCAGGAACGTGAGGCGATCCTTGCGCAGGTTGTCCTTGAGCCCGTCGAAAAATTCCGGGCCGACACCGTTCGGGTTGTTAGGGCCCTTGGCGAGGCCCGGCACCACGGACGCAACCAGGCCAGCCTTGATCACGTTCTTCGCGCCATGACGCGAGAAGTAACGCACGATTTCCCCGCCGCCCATGGAGAAGCCCACCAGCGTTGCATCCTTCGCACCGGTAGCCGCAATGACTTCCGCCAGGTCGTCGGCGAACTGGTCGTAGTGATAGCCGCCTGCCGGCTGCGTGGAGCGGCCAAAGCCGCGACGGTCGTAACTGATGACGCGATAGCCGGCGTCCACCAGCGCAACCGCCTGGCTGTCCCAGCAATCCGCGGACAACGGCCACGCATGCGTGAGCACCACCGGGCGTCCACTACCCCAGTCCTTCACGAAGAGTTCGGTGCCGTCCTTGAGCTTCACGCGCCCCGCGGCGCGCGCGGTGTTGGTGCTGCTCGCGGCTGCGGCGATGGACGGCAGCATTGCCGCGCCGATTGTCACCGCGGTCGTGACCGCGCCCAGAAAATTGCGTCGAGAGTGAGACATCGCAGGCTCCTTTTGTTTGGAGCCCGCAAGGTAGGGATTACCGCAACGTGAGGGTCAAGCAAAAAAAACGCGTACAGGCCCTTCCGTTCCTGTACGCGTTCTGTCCAGCAAAAAGTCTCACGAGGGGGGAGGAGAACATTCCGCAGACGATCTTGATAAAGCAATCGCCGTGCCAACTCGAAAATCCCGAAAATCCGCCGGAACCGGCGCAAAACCGCTTTTTGACAGCCCGTCTGGAAAGTGACGTCCCAGGATGAGTGCACGCGCGCCGAAATCGCTTCGATCCGGTGCAATGACGGGGGCAAATCCTGGTCGACGGACTTAGTTGATCCGCACGCGGAAGCGCACCACGAAGGAGGGATTGCCGCTGCCGGCCGCACTCATGATTCCGCTGGGCGAGATGCGTACCGCTTTCACCAACGCGTCAAAGCCATTTGCATCGGGCACCGGTGTGTACGTCCACGGCCCACCCGCACCCACCGACGAATACGTTACGTTGCTCGCATAGTTGAATGTGAGGCCGCTCGGCGTCGAACCGTTCACGAACACCAAAGGATCGCCCAATGCCGTGGCGACATACATGGCCGTGGCAGTGGGCAATGGATCGGTGATGACCAGCGTGTTGGAATCGACCGTGCCCGGTCCGCTGTTCGTTACCGAGATTTCGTACTGCACCACCGCGAGCGGAATGCGTTTCGGATTGCTGGTGTTCACCGGATCCGACAACACCGTCGATGTCTTGAGCATGGTGATCGAGGGCTGCGGAATCGCGACCGTGAAATTGCCGAGATTGAAGTCGGTCACCGTGCCTTCCACGCCTTCGTTGCCCGTCACGCGAATGGACCAGGCGCCGAGCGACGGCGACGCGGGCAGCGTGTACTGATACTGGAAAACGCAGGTCGCCGACGTCGTGAGGCCGCAGCCGCCGGCCGCGCCCTGTGCAGTCATCAACTGGTTGTTCACCTGCACGACGTTGGCCGCATCGGTCATCGTGATGCGCGCGCTCGAGATGTCGAAGCTGCCGAACGGATCGCTGATCGTGCCGCGCACGAACACGGTGGCGCCCGGATAGAACGTGGCCTGCAGCGCGCCACTATTGAAGGCCAGGCTCCAGGTCTGCACGCTGTCGACGTTGATGACGGTGGTCGTGTTGAGCTCGACGCGCGAGTTGTTAGGCACGCCGCCGGTCGTACCGGCATTGCCGTTGGGCCAGATGGTGAAGGCGTTGCTGCCGGCGTTGGCCACGGTCAAAGTCAACGTTGCGCCCGCGGGCACCGTGCGCAGCGTGCCGTTGGTGAGCGTGAAACTCACGAGCGTAGGCGTCGTGGTGCTGTCGTTGGGGTTGATCGACTGCGTCTGCGTGACGCTCAGGCCGCCTGAGCTCGAGGTCAGGGTCACGGTGATGTTGCGCGCGCCGGTGCCACCGTTCCGTGACAGCCACAGGCGGACCGGGATGTTGCCCGTCGGCACGACCAGCGCCTTCTGCAATGCGGGCGCGATCACCCACGTGTCGTTGCCCGCAGCGGCGACGGATTCATTCGTGTCGGCGGCGCTCGGGCGAACGCGCGATAACGAACGAACCGCGGCCGCATCGCGGCGCAGATACAGGAACTTGATACCCGCGACGGGAATCAGCGAAGGATTCACAATCAGCTGTGGCGCAGCCGGGTTGTTCTCCGGACCGTTCGGGTTGTTGATGACCGCCGTGTTGTCGATCGTTTCGCCAGGCGCGGTGCCCGCGGTGACCGTCACATTGAACACCACGCTGGCCGAGCCGTTGGCGGGCACGGTGATTCCAGAGACTGTGATCTGCCCATTGCTGTTGGCGCCGGCGGGCGCGGGCGCAAACACGGTGGTCGCACCGGCCGGCACAGAGACGAAGCTTCCGAACGAGGTGTTGTCGGGAATGGCGTCGACAACGGAAACGTTGATCGCCTGGCCGCCCGCGGTTTCGTTCAGCGTCACGGTGTAGCGCAACGTGTCGCCGGGCGATACTTCGCCGCCGTTGAGATCGACCACGGTCTTGGTCGAGGTCGAGACGGTCGGATCGATGGTCGCCGTCGCATCCGTGGCCGTGTTGTTGGTCGCATTCGAATCGAAACTCGGCGTGCTGACCGTGACGCTGTTGGTCACCGACGCGGCCGCGGATTCCAGCACGTTCACCGTCAGCGTGATCGGCGGATGCGACGCGCCTTCGTTGAGGAGCGGAGGATGTGTGCAGGTGACCACCTGCGCGACGGCGGCGCAGGTCCAGCCAGTGCCCGTCGCGGAGTTGTAGGTGAGGCCCGCGGGCAGCGTGTCGGTGACCGTGACGGTGTTGTCTTCGCGCTCGATGTTCGGGCCGGAACCATTCGACACCGTGATCGTGTACTGACCCGTACCGCCCGCGACGAAACTGCCGCTATGTGTCTTGGTGACGCTGAGATCCACCGCCGGATCGGAGGTCGCGCTGACCACCTGCGCCATCAGCAGCACCAGGTCGGCGCCCGCCGAGTAGACGGTCGTCGCGCTGGTCTGCCCGGGCAAAAGCAGCGCGCTCACGTCGTACTGGTCGACGTCGATACCGTAGCTCGTGAGCACGCCCTGCGTGTTGATCGTGCCGTCGAACTGCTGGACGGTCGGAACGCTGCCGGCAGCAACCAGGCCGTCATCGAGCAATGTGCCATTGAAGCGCAGCGCCTCGCTGAAGCCGCCGGATGTGCCGGAGTTCTGCGGATCGCCTTCGAGCGTGAACACCGCGATGCGGCCGTCGATGTTGGCCGCCGGCACGCGGAAGCCGCTCGGCGTCTGCGTCACCTGGCTGCCGTAGAAATAGTCGAGGCCGTCGTAGATGTTGATCGCGCGCAGTCGTTCGGCCGCGCCCTCGTACACCACCACCAGCGACCAGCCACCGACTACTGCCTCGGAGTTGCACCAGGGCGTTCCCGTGCTGAACGTAAGGCCGCCGAAGGTGAAACTACCGTTGCCGCTGACCAGGCTGGTGACGTCGGCGAAGGCGCCGAAGAAGTTGAACACCGTGCCGTTGTTGAACGTGCGCGCGAAAGTGCGCGACGCGGTGACCGTCGTGCCGTTAAGCGTGACGGTGGTGTCGGCGCTGTTGCCGGAGCCGCCCCAGTAAAGGTAGGCATTGCGCACGGTGCGCAGCGCGGGAATTCCGGAGAGAGTCTGCGTGCTCGTGGTATTGACCGTGCACGCGTTGCCGGTGTTCGGCGAGTTGCGCAGGCTGCCGCCGGTGGTCACGAAATTGATGTTGCCGGTGTCGCGCTTGTAGAGGGAAATGGCCTGCGCGGACGCGGTGTTCGCGCCGAACAGCGCGAGCACCAGCAACGCAAAGAGGCATCCGCGGTTCTTGAGTCCGCGGATGCCGCTGACCGACGGCTCTCTCATGAGGTGGACTCTAGCGGTCGCGCTGCAACGCGACCGGTCCTGCCTCTCATAATGCGGGCGCCCGTAAGTGCCCGATTGAGAACGAGTTCACACCATAAATCGGGCGCCAATTCAGGCCGGCGAAAGCGGCGCGACGTGCAGCACCGGGCCGGTCGGAAGACCGGTCGGAGAGCCCCCGGCGGGCTCCAGGCTGACCGCCAATTGCCTGGCCCCGCTGAGCGCTGCCCGCTGCGCGTCGGTCAGCGCGCGCTGGTGCTCGCCCGTCGTCGGCAGAAGGCCGAGCGACACGGGCGTGCCGCTTGCCGTGAGTGCCCACAGCTCGAATGCCTTGCCCGGCGGCAGGTCGTGCGCCTTCTGCACGTGAACCTTGAGTTCCCGGTTGTCGCCCAGCAGCTCGACGCGCCAGTAGATAGTCTCGGGATTCTCTTCGATGAACGCCTTCTGGGTGGCGGCCAGTTGCACGGGCGGCGGCGTCACCGTGGTGCCGTCCCAGTTGCGGACCGCGAACACGCCGAGCATCGCGACGAACAGCAGCGATGCGGCGATGGCGAGGTAGCGCGTGGCCGGGCCGCGGCCGAGCTTGCGCAGCTTCAGGCGTGTCTCGATGCCGCGCCACACGGCGGCCGGAGGCGCGATCGGTTCCAGCCGCGGTTCCAGGCCCGCGAGCCTTTCTTCCCAAGCCTTCACTAATGCCCCCACCTGCGGCGACAGCAGCCAGTGCTCGAAGCGCCGGCGTGCCCGGAATCGCAGAGTGCCGAGTACGTATTCCGCCGCGAGGCGGTCCAGCAGTTCGCGGTTGCTGGTCTTCACGTGGGCTGCCGCTCCGAGGAGAGGCATTCCTTGAGACTGAGCAGCCCGCGGCGGATCCAGCTCTTCACGCTGCCAAGCGGGTTCGTGGTGAGACGCGCAATCTCATCGTGCGAGCGCCCCTCCACGAATGCCAGCGTCAGGCATTTGCGCGTGTTGTCGTTGAGCTGACCGATGCAGAAATCGAAGTTGTTAGGCTTTTCCGTGCTGTCCCCGGCGGATTCATCCGCAATCTCGTCGAGCGCGTCGTCGCCGACCAGCGTCATGCGCTCGCGGCGCATCAGATCGATGGCGCAATAACGCGCAATGGTGACCATCCAGGCGAGCGCGCGGCCGCGGTGCGCCTCGAATTGCACAGCGCGCTCCCAGATGCGCACGTAGACATCCTGCAGGGCCTCTTCGGCCACGCTGCGCCGGCGCAGCATGCGCAACAGGCGTGCGAACAAGATCGGCGAGGTCTTGTCGTACAGCGCCTTGAACGCCGTCGAATCCCGCGCGGCGCACCGCTGAAGGAGCTGGGCGAGCTCGATCTCCGGGGGCAGGGTATCTATCCGGTTCATGGTCAGTGCTACGCGCCGCGGACTAAACCGGATGCAAGGCTAGCACGGCATGGGACATATACCGGAGAATGCCCGGCCCCATGACCTCCTCCCGCGCTGCGCTCACCTTCGTCCTGCTGTCCGTGTTCATCGACAGTCTGGGGTTCGGAATCATCATTCCGTCGCTGCCGTCCGTGATCATGCAGTTGACCGGTGAGCCCCTGGCGACCGCCGCCGACTGGGGCGGTTACCTCATGGCGGTGTACGCGCTGCTGCAGTTTTTCATGGCGCCGGTGTTCGGCAATTTGAGTGATCGCTTTGGCCGCCGGCCGATGCTGCTCGGTTCCTTGTTCGCGTTCGGCGTGGACTTTCTGGTGACCGGTTTGGCGACTTCGATGTTGTGGCTGTTCGTGGGCCGCGCGTTCGCGGGCGTGTTCGGCGCGTCGTTTTCGGCCGCGGGCGCGTACATCGGCGACATCAGCGACGACACCAACCGCGCCAAGAATTTCGGCTTCATCGGCGCGGCCTGGGGCTGCGGGTTCACTCTGGGGCCGGTGATCGGCGGGTTCGTCGCGGAACACATCGACCCGCGCGCGCCGTTTTTCGTGGCGGCCGGACTCGCGTTCGCGAACGTGGCGTTTGGACTGTTTGCGTTGCCGGAGTCGTTGCCGGTAGAAAGAAGACGCGCTTTCGAATGGAAGCGTGCGAATCCGTTCGGCGCGTTCAAGAGCCTCACCCATCTACCCATGGTCGCGGGATTGCTGTTCGCGATGTTCCTGTACCAGATCGCGCACGATTCGCTGCCGGCCGTATGGATGTTCTATACGCAGGAGAAGTTCGGCTGGAATCCGGCGCAGATGGGATTGTCGCTGACCTTCGTCGGCATCATGACGGTGATCGTCATGGGTGGTTTGACGGGCGTGGTCGTGCCGCGCCTCGGCGAGCGGCGCTCGATCCTGCTCGGATTCGGATTGATGACGGTGGGATTCCTGGGCTACGCGTTCGTGCCGCAGGGCTGGATGCTGTATCCCGCGCTCGCGATCGGTTCGCTCGGCGGCATCGCGAATCCCGCGGTACAGAGCGTGATGTCGAAACAGGCCGGGCCGACGTCGCAGGGTGAATTGCAGGGCGCGAATGCGAGCATCGCGAGCGTGGCGGCCGTGATCTCACCCGTGTTCATGACGCAGATGTTCAGCTACTTCTCGTCGCCGGATGCGCCAGTGCTGTTTCCCGGCGCGCCCTATCTGATATCGGGCGTGCTGGTGTTCTGCTGCGTGCTGATCTGCGCGCGCGCGGTGAAGAAGTAGAGGGGACATTCCTGGTTTTCGTCAAAAGCGTTGCGACGACGCGACGAAAAGGGCTGAAAACCAGGAATGTCCCCTCTAATTCAGATTCCGACGGCTTTGGGCCACAGCCAGCCAAACGTTCCGGCCATCAACAGGCTGTAGATCAGGCCGTCGAACATCAGCTTGAACGTGGTGCTCCACTGCCGCGAGTACCAGATCGAATTCACCACGAGCCCCAGCGACATCGCCATGAAAGTCGTGGTGCCGACGAAGCGGAACACGTCGAGGTAATGCGCACCCGGTGCCAGCGCGTGCGAGGCGACATATCCCGAGAACAGGGCCACGATGAGTAGATAGACGATCCACTGGATCATCATCGGCGCCATGCCCGGCATGCCGTTGGGCCGCACGGTGATCAGCCACACGGGCCCTTCGGTCATTTTCTGGACGAATTCCGGCGAACGCATTTCCTTCATTTCATTGCAGCGCGGCAGCATGTACTCGCCCGGTGGTACGTTGAGTGCGCCGATCGCGGACCGAGCCTTCGCTTCGTCCGGTACTCCAGGGTAGTCGTTCTTGTGCCAGAACGGCCCCATGTGAATGATCGCACTGGCTACATGCACGAATACGGCGCTCAGCAGGATCGGCAGCCACAACGCGGATAGTTCGGTCATCACGTTCTCCCCGGGGTTCTCGTTGTCGGACGCCGCGCATTCTGCAGCGGAACGCCGCACCGAACAACCGCCGCCGAATCCGCGCGCAGCGGACGAACAGGGACCGATCGGCCGTTTCTGCCACACTAGCCGCCCGAACCTCCCGAACGCCCATGGAAAACATTTCGGTTTCGACGGTCCTCGACGCGGATGACTGGCGCGCACTGAACCGCGAGTCACGCCTGAAACTGTGGTCGCCCGCGAGCACGAAGATGCGCATCCTGATCCGCGCGCCGTTCATCCTCATCATCGTGCTGGTGCTGACGGGAATGATCTGGCTGCGCACCGATCGCGAGATGCTGGCGTTCGTCGTCGGCATCCTCGGTACATTCTTGTTAGCTGCGATCCAGGCGCAGGTCGCGCAGCGCCTGGCGGCACCGCAGCCAGGCGGATTGTTCTTCGGGCCGACGCGCTATCTGTTCAGCGCGGACGGCATCGAAGTCGAGCGCGGCGATTCCGAAAGTCGCGTCAATTGGCACAAGGTGCTGGGCGTCGAAAGCACGCCAACACACGTGTTCATCTGGCTGACACAGACCTCGGCGTATCCGGTACCCGGCCGGGACCTGTCCGCTGGACTCACGACCGCCAGCCTCGCCGCGCGCCTGCGCGCGTGCCTGGCTGAATCCCGGGCGGTGGCGGCCGGTGGCATCGTGGTCAGTCCGGATTTCTCGGTGCCGCCACCAACACCTGCATCCCTGCCGGCGCCGCCGCACGCGACCATCGCGCAGGAGCTCGGCGCGGTGGGCAAGCAGCTGCTGTTGCTGCGCGCAGACGCCTCGCGGCTGAACGGCAGCGACCGCGCGATCGCCTTGTTGGGGCTCATCGCTCTCGCCATCTGGCTGCCGCTCGACTGGTTCATCTACCCGGGCCCGATTGAATTCGCGCCCGAGCAGATCGGGGGCTTGAGCTTCGTGGCCGCGGGCCTGCCGGCATTGGCGTGGATCGTGGCGCGCCTGAGCGTGCCGCAGATCGAGTATCGGCGCGTGCTGCTCATCGTCGTGGCAGCGACATTCATCGCCATCGCGGGCTCGACGCTGTTCAATCTACTCGCGGAGCGCTGGATCCCGGGCACGCTGGTGCTGCTCGCCGTGACCGCCTACACGATGCAGTACTTCAAGCTGGTGCTGCGCACGATCAGCGGGTTCGTCCAGACGCGCGCGTTGCTGATCGGCGCCGGCGCGACTTTCTTCTTCATCGTGACAATGGACCGGCTGTACATCAACCCGACCCTGTGGGCGTATACCGGCGACGAAGACGCCGAACTCGATGGCGGAGCCAACTACCAGGATGCCTGGCGCCGCATCGAGGAGCTTCAATTCGACCAGCGCGCGCGCATCGATGCCGAAGTCGCGCAGATCGCCACGCAGTCGGCACCGGGCGCGCAGATGTACTTCGTCGGTTTCGCAGGCTACGGCGAGCAGCGCGTGTTCGCCCGCGAGATCGAGCTCGCGGGACGGCGGGTCGCCGAACGCTACGCTGCGGGCGCGCGCGAAATCCTGCTGGTCAACGACCGGCGCGATCTCGAGAAGTATCCGCTCGCGACCGTGCGCGCCCTGCGCCACGCGCTCGTGTCGCTCGGCAAAGTGATGGACGCCGAGGACGTGCTGTTCCTGGCGCTGTCATCGCATGGCGATGAGGACGCGACCTTGTCGGTCTCCAACGCCGGCATGATGCCGGGCGAGCTCAACGCTCAGCAGGTCGCGGATGCGCTGCGCGAATCGGGCATTCGCTGGAAGGTCATCGTCGTCTCCGCCTGCCATGCCGGCAGCTTCATCGAGTCGCTGGCCGACGATCACACGATCGTACTCACCGCGGCCGCGGCCGATCGCACCTCGTTCGGCTGCGCCGACGATCGTGACCTCACCTATTTCGGCGAGGCTTTCTATCGCGATGCGCTGTCGAAGACTGCCTCGCTGCGCGCGGCCTTCGACGCTGCGAAGGCGAGCATCGTGCAGCGGGAAAAGGCCGAAGAGATCGAGGCGTCGGATCCGCAGGCGCATTTCGGCGCGGCGATCGAAAGCAAGCTGCAGGAAATGCAGCCGGCGAAAATAGAGCCGGCACCGGACCGTTAATACGGCGCCGGCCCCGCCGCCGGGCAAGAGGCGGCAAACCGTAACTGATCAGAAGTTACGGCGGGCGTACGGGGATGGATGCACCTTCACGGTAGTTCGGTGGCGCCCATCAGCCAGCGGTCGCACTCGCGCGCGGCCCCGCGGCCTTCATTGATGGCCCACACCACCAGCGACTGTCCGCGCCGCGCGTCACCGGCGGCAAATACGCCCGGCACGCTCGTGCCGTACTTGCCGTACTCGGCTTTCACGTTGCTGCGCGCGTCGATCTCGACCTTCAGATCGTTGAGCAGCGCCTGTTCGGGGCCCAGGAACCCCATGGCCAACAGCACCAGCTGCGCGGGATGTTCCTGCTCGCTGCCGGGCTCCTCGACGGGCGTGAACTGACCCTTGTCATTCTTCTCCCAGCGGATCTTCACGGTGACGACTGCCGCGAGACTGCCCGCGCCATCGTCCTTCAGCTTCTTCACGGTAGTCAGATACACGCGCGGGTCGCCGCCAAACCTGGCGGCGGCCTCTTCCTGGCCGTAGTCCATCTTGTAGACCTTCGGCCATTCGGGCCACGGATTATCCGCGGCGCGATCCATCGGCGGCATCGCCATGATCTCGATCTGCGTAAGGCTCTTGCAACCCTGGCGCATGGAAGTGCCGACGCAATCGGTGCCGGTATCACCACCGCCCAACACGACCACGTCCTTGCCCTTGGCGGTAATGGAGGTCGCATCCGGAGCACCCTTGAGCAGCGCTTGCGTGCTCACGGTCAGAAAATCCATCGCGAAGTGCACTCCCTTGAGCGCGCGGCCTTCGACCGGCAGATCGCGCGGCAGCGTGGCGCCGGTGCAGATCACCGTGGCATCGAAATCCTTGACTAACAACTCGGCCTCGACGTTTTCGCCGACCGTCGCGTTGCACAGGAACTTGATGCCTTCCTTTTCCAGCAGCGCCACGCGGCGCGCGACCACCGCGCGCTTGTCGAGCTTCATGTTCGGAATGCCGTAGGTGAGCAGGCCGCCCGGACGATCCGCGCGTTCGAGCACGGTCACCAGGTGGCCGGCTTTGTTCAACTGCGCGGCAGCGGCGAGGCC
>DATHJZ010000057.1:0-32042 GCA_035286365.1 Steroidobacteraceae bacterium
CCGAGTTTCATCACGCTCTGTGCACCGAGTTCGAACCAGCGGGCCGGATCGTTGAATACCTGCAGAGGCCGCCCGCGCCCGAGCGCCACACCGTCGCGCAAGGAGAGATCGGACTGCTCGAAATACGTGAGCTTCCAGCCACGAGCGGCTGCGCTAAGCAACATCGCAAGTGTGGAATCCTTCGCAAATTTGAGCTTCGCGATCGGGTCCATCACCACTGCAAGACTAGGTGTTTTCGGCATCGACAACTCCGACCTCAAAAACGTGACGTGACCGGCATAGCCGGGGGTATGCCTATATGTTAAAACGCCCCACAGCTTGCCAAGGGTGGCCTCTTATTAATAGCGGCCCTCAAGCGATTTCTGCCGGCGTTTTTTGTTTGTTCCAGGAGAGGTTTGCGTGTGAACGACACCAGCTCCCACCTCAAGGGTCTGAAGGTTCTCGTCATCGACGACAGCAAGACCATTCGCAAGACCGCGGAGACTCTGCTCGCCAAAGAAGGCTGCGAGGTCTACACGGCGGTGGATGGCTTTGACGCGCTCGCGAAAGTCGCCGACTACACGCCCGACATCGTGTTCGTCGACATCATGATGCCGCGCCTCGATGGCTACCAAACCTGCTCGCTCATCAAGCACAACAAAGTCTTCAAATCGATTCCGGTGATCATGCTGTCGTCGAAGGACGGCCTGTTCGATCGAGCGCGCGGGCGCATCGTGGGATCGGAGTACTACCTCACGAAGCCCTTCACGAAGGACGAACTGCTGTCTGCGATCGAGACGCACGTCGCTGCGAGGTGAGTATGGCTCTCATTTTGATCGTGGATGACTCCCCGACCGAAGTGCACGTGATGAAAAAGGCGTTGGAGAAGTCTGGCTACCAGACGGCTACCGCCGCGGACGGCGCGGAAGGCGTGCGCATGGCGCGCGAGATGACTCCCGATCTCATATTCATGGACGTCGT
The DNA here is from genome assembly GCA_035286365.1 of Steroidobacteraceae bacterium. Classification (GTDB taxonomy): domain Bacteria; phylum Pseudomonadota; class Gammaproteobacteria; order Steroidobacterales; family Steroidobacteraceae; genus CADEED01. The sequence goes on from DATHJZ010000057.1 coordinate 961, forward strand.
GATGCCGGGAATCAACGGCTACCAGGCCACGCGCACGCTCGCGAACGATCCGAAGACCAAGACCATTCCGATCATCATGGTCACGTCCAAGGGACAGGAAACCGACAAGATCTGGGGACTGCGCCAGGGCGCGGTCGACTACATGGTCAAACCCGTGTCGCCAGATCAGCTCGTGGCGAAGGCACAGGCAACCCTTGCGGCCTGACGTGACGCCCTCGACATGAACGAGATCACATCGCTCAAACACCTACGCGAACGGCCGTTCGAGCTGCTGGCTGAGCTCGAGCGTCGAGGCCGCGCGGTTACGGCCGCTGCTGCGTCCGAGAATCCCGGAGCGCGCGAGTGGGTCGGGGTCGCGTTCCGCATGGCCGGCGAGTTGTATCTCGCCGCGCGCGAAGAAACGCGCGAAGTGCTCGCCGTGCCGCCCGGGCTCACGCGCGTTCCCGGCGCCAAGCCCTGGGTCAAGGGCATCGCCAATGTGCGTGGTCAGCTGCTGCCGATCCTCGATCTGCGTCAGTACCTGGGATCGGGCCTCACGCCCAATTCGCGCAACGTACGCGTCATTGTCGTCAATCACCGGGAAGTGCCCGCGGGGCTGGTGGTCGACGAAGTGCTCGGCTTTCGCCGCTTCTCCGAATCCGAATTTTCAGGTGACGCGCCGCCTACGGTGGTGCGTTGCGAGCGATACCTGGCGGGCGCGTTTCGACGCGGCCCGGAACAGTGGCCGGTGCTGAGCCTGCGTCAGCTGGTCGAGAGCCCGTCCTTCCAGGAGGCCGCGGCATGAGCACCGAAGCCGGCGGCTCACGCACGCTCAAGTCGCTCGGCAGCCTGGTCACCGTGACGCTCGTGCTGCTGGTTCTCAGTGCCGCGTGCTGGATGGCGGCGTGGCTCCTGGGTCTCGAGATCCTGTACGCCGTGGCCGGGGCTTTCACGCTGGCGACCGCGGTGCCGCCCTTCCTCATGTACGGCCGCGTCAAAGTGGTCGAGAGTGAATTCACGCATCGCGAAGCCCTGTCGCTCGCGCAGCGCAAGGAAACCGAGCGCAACCAGCAGGCCATCCTGCGCCTGCTCGACGAATTGGCGCCGCTCGCGGATGGCGATCTCACCGTGCAGGCGACGGTCACGGAAGACATAACCGGCACGATTGCCGATTCCATCAACTACGCCATCGGTGTGCTGCGCGACCTGGTGGCCACCATCAACCAGTCGGCCATCCAGCTGGACGGCGCCACGCGGCAAACGCAGGCGCTGTCCGCGCATCTCGCCAAGGCATCGAGCGCGCAGTCCAAACAGATCGTCGGCGCCACCGAATCCGCCAGCAACATGGCGAGCAGCACGGAGGCGATCTCGGGCAACTCCGAGCGCGCTTCGGATGTCGCGCGCCACTCGGTCGACGTCGCCCACAAGGGTGGCGACGCGGTGCGTCGCACGATCGACGGCATGAACACGATTCGCGAGACGATCCAGGAGACCAGCAAGCGCATCAAGCGGCTGGGCGAGAGCTCGCAGGAAATCGGCAATATCGTCGAACTCATCAATGACATTGCCGAGCAGACCAACATTCTCGCGCTGAACGCGTCCATCCAGGCCTCGATGGCCGGTGACGCCGGGCGCGGCTTCGCGGTGGTCGCCGACGAAGTGCAGCGTCTCGCCGAGCGCGCCGCCGCCGCGACGCGCCAGATCGAAACGCTGGTGCGCGCCATTCAGGCCGATACGAACGAAGCTGTTGTCTCAATGGAGAGGAGCACCACCGACGTGGTGGGCGGAGCGCTGCTGGCGGAGAACGCCGGCGCCGCGCTCGAAGAGATCGAGCAGGTGTCCAATCAGATCGCGAGCCTGGTGCAGAACATCTTCTCGAGCTCGCGCCAGCAGGTGAGCGAGGCGCAGAAGATTGCGCGGAATATGCAGGTCCTCAAGGAGATCTCGACGCAGACCGCCGAGTCGACCACCGCAACCTCGCAGAGCATTTCGAAACTCGCGCAGCTGTCGGCTGCCATGCGCCAGTCCGCATCCGGCTTCCGACTGCCCGGCGCGCCCGTACCGCGCCAGGTGGCGGCGGCGGGCGCGGCGATCGCTGCTGCCGCGGCGGCCACTACTGCAATCAGTCCCCAACCTGTCACCGGCGCTTCCACGCGCACGCGCACGGTATCGCTTGCTTCGTAATACGGAAGTACGGATTTAAGACCTGATGCCTGAAGTTGCCTCACAGACGCTCGATCTCGTCGGCCGCGAGCTGAACAACACGCTCGCCGAGGCGCGTACCGCGCTCGAGACCTTCGTCGAACAACCCGAAAACGTCGTGCTGATGCAGCGCTGCGTTTCCGACCTGCACCAGGTGCAGGGCGTGCTGCGCCTGCTGGAGATCTTCGGCGCCGCGCTGCTCGCCGAGGAGATGGAGCAGGTCACCCACTATCTACTTACGCCTGCCGCGCAGAAGAACCAGGCCGAAACGCTCGACGCGCTCATGCGCGCCATGGTGCAGCTGCCGAGCTACGTGGAGCGCGTGCTGGCCGGCGGCCGCGACTTAGCGCTGGTGCTGCTGCCGCTGCTCAACGATCTGCGCGCCGTGCGCGGCAGCCCGCTGCTGTCCGAAGGCACGCTGCTGCTGCTCAATCTCAAGTCCGACCAGCAGGCCTCGCCCGTCGCCCCCGTGGCCGGCGATCCGGCGCTCACCGTCGCGCAATGGGCGCGCCGCCTGCGCACGCGATTTCAGCTCGGCCTCGTCGGCTGGATTCGCGGCGAGCGTCCCGAACAGAATCTCGAAATCCTCGAAACCGTCGCGCACCAGCTCGAACAGGTAGCCACTCGCCAGTCGGTGTTCCAGCTGTGGTGGGTGGTCGGCGCCGTCATCGAAGCGCTGCGCGAAGGCGGGCTCGAGACCGGCGTGTCGGTCAAGAGATTGTTAGGCCTGGCCGATCGCGAAATCCTGCAGTTGTATACGCAGGGCGAGGGACGCTACTCGCAGAATCCGCCGGTCGAATTGCTCAACAACCTGCTCTATTACATCGCGCGCGCCAGCAGCAACGGCCCCAAGATCACGGCCGTGCGCGCCTCGTTCCGGTTGAACGAACTGCTGAACGTCGACGATTCGGTCGAGCAGGAACGCGAAAATCTGTCCGCGCCGTCGGTGAAGCTCATGCGCACCGTGTCGGCGGCGATCCGCGAGGACTTGGGCAAGGTCAAAGACGTGCTCGACATCTATGTCCGGCGCGGCGGTCAGCCCGCCGAGCTCGAATCGCAGGTCGGCATGTTGCGCAAGATCGGCGATACGCTCGGCGTATTGGGTCTCGGTGAACTGCGCCAGCTGGTGCTCGAAGAAACCTCCCACCTCGAAGCGATGGCGGCCGGCAAGACCGCCGCGGATCACGCCGCGCTGGTGCACATCGCCGCCACGCTCATCAATGTCGAAGATCGCCTCGACCGCGATCTCATCGGTCTCATCGTGCCCAAGCAGGCGCAGCCGCAGGAAGACACCGATCCCGTCGATCCCGATTTCCAGCAGGTGCAATCGGCCGTGCTGCGCGAGTGCACCGTCAACCTGGTGCGCGTGAAGGAAGCGATCGCTTCGAACGTCGCGGGTACGCTCGATGTCGGCGCGCTCGACGCGTGGCCGGGCCTGATCGCCGGCATGAAGGCCGGCCTGCTCATGCTGGGCAAGACGCGCGCCGCGGAGATCGTCGACGGCATCGCGCGCAATCTCAAGGAGCTGCTGCAGCCCGGCGGCACCGCGGTTCCGCCTAACTACCTCGACCGTCTGGCGGATGCGGTGGTCAGCCTCGAGTACTACATGGAGACGCTGCAGGCTGGCCGCGCCGATCCCTGGTACATGCTCGACAACGCGCAGACCTGCCTGTCCGCGCTGACGCAGATGCCCAAGCGCGTGGTACCGACCGTGCCGCCACTCGGGCCCGAGTCCTACGCCGCGACCGTGCTGCTGGCCGATGCGGGCGCCACTGCGCGCGCACATGCGCTGCAGGCCGGTGTCGCGCCGCCCACCCCGCATGGCGCGCCCACGTTGCACCAGTCGGCCCAACAGCGCGTTGGTGTGGCCAAGCCAATCAACATCGATCCCGAGCTGCTCACTCTATATATAGAGGAGGCGCGCGAAGAGGTCGCCCGTATTGCCAAGCTGTTCCCATCCTGGGAGCAAAACCCGCTCGAAACGGAAGCGCTGGCCGGCATGCGCCGCGCGTTCCACACGCTCAAGGGTTCAGGCCGCATGGTCGGCGCAACCGACATCGCCGAATTCGCCTGGGCCATCGAGAACCTGCTCAACCGGGTGATCGAAAACACCCTGCAGCGCTCGCCCGCCATTCTCGCCACGGTGCGCGACGCTTCGGCCATCGCCGGCGAATTGGTGACGGCGCTCGAGGCCAACCAGGCCGCGCCTTCGAAGGCGCAGGACATCATCGATCGCGCCCATGCGCTGGCCGCCAACAAGGGTCCTGCGAGCGCCCAGACCGCGACCATGGAAATTCTCGAGCGCACGATGGATACGCGCCGCGATGACGTCGTCGCCGCGACCAATCGTGTGCCCACGCTGCAGCCGCCAGGATCCGCGCAGCCGCCCGACGTCGAGCTGCCCGTGCAGCTGAGCGATGCCACGCCGGCCGAAAGCTCGATCGAAGTCGTCGAGGATTGGTCGTTCGATGCCGCCGACGCTTCCGACAATCAGGGCGGCGAAGTGATCGTCCTGTCCGGGTCCGACGAAGACTCCAGCGTCGATCTGCAACTGCGCGAGATCTACAGTCGCGAGACGCAGGTGAATATCGGCGCGGTGCTGCGCTTTGTCGAAGTCGAGCGAGCCCGCAGCGCGCCGCACTCCTTGAGCGAAGAGGCCTATCGCGCCTGCCACACGCTGTCGGGCAGCTCGCGCATGGCCGAAGCGCGTCATGGCATTCGCCTGACCGCACCGCTCGAACACCTGGTGCGCAAATCCTTCGATAGCGGCGTCGGCCTCGAAACGAGCGATCTCGATCTGCTGGCCGATTGCATGAACGCGATGCAGTCCGTCGCCTCGCACCTGGACGAGTCGACCGGATTCTTCCAGTCACATGGCGCATTGCTGGCGCGCATCGAGCAGGCTACTGAAGAACTCGAGCAGCGCATCGTCGCTGCCGCGCGCGCGGCGGAACTCACTGTGCCACCGCAGCAGCCGGTGCCGGCTGCCCAGGCTCCTGTCGCGCCGGCGGTCGCGGCGCCTCCCGCTTCCTTTCCGCAGGTAGCCGAAGCGACGCCCGTGGCCGATGTCGTCGAAGACATCGTCACCGATTTCGATCAGGACATCGCGAGCATCTTCACCGACGAAGCCGTCGAGCTCATCGATCAGGCACAGGGCGCGCTCGCGCAATGGAACGAAAATCGCAGCAGCGTCGACGGCCTGGCCGCGCTCAAGCGGCCGTTGCACACGCTGAAGGGCGGTGCGCGCATGGCCGGCCTCATGCCCATGGGCGATCTGAGTCATGAGCTGGAAACGCTTTTCATGCAGATCGACAGCGGCGTAGTTCCGGCCGACGATCGTGCCTTCGGACTCGCGCAGACTGCTCTCGACGAGCTCGCGCGCATGCGCGAAGCGGTAAGCACCGGCAAGGGTGTGGCTACCGCGCGCGGACTCATCGCGAAGATCCAAGCGCTCGGGCATCCCGGTAGCGCCGCCGCACCCGAGGTGCAGGCGCCTGCGCTGGCCCCTGCGCCCGTGATGGCGGCCGAACCCGCTCCCACTTTCGTTGCGCCGCTGCCGAAACCTGCGCCGCCTGCTCCGACCCTGTCCGCCGTGCCGACACCGATGCCGATGTCGCCGCCGCCGCCGCGCGTCGAAGCCATTGCCGAACCGCCGGTCCTCGCGCCGGTATGGGCGCCGGCTCCGACCCGAGCCCCGCTCGAACCGCCGTCCGTAGTGATGCGCGCCGCGGCGAAGGATCCGGTGTCCGCCGGTTTCGCGAAAGACGGCAAGGATGGCGATGCCGGCGACGGCCCGCTGCTGCCGCCGGGCGCCGTGCCGCCGGGACGTGAACCGGCCGCGCCTGCCGACCGCGGCGAGCTCGCGCGTGTCGACGCCGAGTTGCTCGACCAGCTGCTCAACAATTCCGGCGAAGCGAGCATCGCGCGCGCGCGTCTCGAACAGCAGATCGGCTCCATCGACTTCAACGTCGGCGAGCTGTCGCGCACCGTGACGCGCCTCAAGGAACAGCTGCGCAAGCTCGAGCTCGAAACCGAAGCGCAGATCCTGCATCGCTACGAGGAAGAAGGCGGCCAGCGCGGTGAGTTCGATCCGCTCGAGCTCGATCGCTACTCCTCGATCCAGCAGTTCTCGCGCGGCCTGGCGGAAACCGCCAACGACGTGGGCAGCATTCAGCAGCTGCTCGAGAACCTGACCAAGGACACGCAGAACCTGCTGACCCAGCAGGCGCGCACCATCACCGAATTGCAGAACGGCCTCATGCGCACGCGCATGGTGCCGTTCCAGCGGCACGTGCAGCGGCTCGCGCGCATCGTGCGCCAGGCCGCGACCGACACCCACAAGAAGGCCGAATTGCAGATCGAGGGCGCCTCCGGCGAACTCGACCGCCAGGTGCTCGAGCGCATGATGCCGCCGTTCGAACACATGTTGCGTAACGCGGTCGCGCACGGCATCGAAACGCCCGAAGAACGCAAGAAACGCGGCAAGAACGAGTCGGGCACGATCACGATTGCCCTGCATCGCGAGGGTTCGGAGGTGGTCGTCGAAGTATCCGACGACGGCGCCGGCATGAATCTCAAGGCGATCCGCGACAAGGGCATCTCGGTGGGGCTGGTGCGCGCGGACCAGCAGCTCTCCGACGAGGACATCATGCAGCTGGTGCTCGAGCCCGGCTTCTCTACGGCGGGCGCGGTCAGCACGCTCTCCGGCCGCGGCGTGGGCATGGACGTGGTCGCGAGCGAGATCAAGAAGTTAGGTGGCGCGCTGCACATGGAGACGAAGCCCGGCGAGGGTTCGCGCTTCACGATCCGCCTGCCGCTCACGCTGGCCATCAGCCATGCGCTGATCCTGCGTGCCAACGACGAGTTGTATGCACTGCCGCTGCCGACCGTCGAAGGTGTGGTGCGCCTGTCGCGCACCGAGGTCGAAGCGCACCTGGGTTCGGACGCGCCGCCATTCGAATACGGCGGTCAGAAGTACAAGTTCCAGCACCTGGCGTTCTACGTCGGGCGCGAGCCGGGTCCGCTGCCGGAAGGCGATGTGACGGTGCCGGTGATCCTCGTGCGCGCCGGCGAACATTCCACGGGGTTGGTCACCGACGAACTGGTCGGCAGCCGCGAAATCGTCGTGAAGAGCGTGGGCCCGCAGATCGCGGCGATCCGCGGCATTTCGGGTGCCACGATTCTCGGCGACGGCCGCATCGTCATCATTCTCGACATCGGCGCGCTGGTGCGCACCGACTTCCGTGCGCGCACCGAGCCGGTGATGCCGCGCGAGAAGACGGATACCCGGTCCATCGCACTGGTCGTCGATGACTCGATCACCGTGCGCCGCGTGACGCAGCGCCTGCTCGAACGCAATGGCATGCGCGTGCTCACCGCGCGCGACGGCGTGGATGCGATGGAGATGCTCCAGGAGCACACGCCCGACATCATCCTGCTCGACATCGAAATGCCGCGCATGGACGGATACGAGGTTGCGACGCAGGTGCGCGCCGATCCGCGCCTCGCCGCGATCCCCATCATCATGATCACGTCGCGCGTGGGCGAAAAACACCGCGCGCGCGCCATCGAGATCGGCGTCGACGACTACCTCGGCAAGCCGTACCAGGAAGCACAGCTGCTCGAGGCCATCGAGCCGCTGATCGCGCGTCGCCGCGAGCAGCATCTGCGTGAAGCTAACTAGAGGCCCGTATGGCTGAACGCATCTCCGAAATCTACAGCCTGCTGATCCCATTGCTGGACGGACGCCTGATCGTGCCGCGCTCCTGCGTGGCGGAAGTCGTTGGCTTCCAGCCGCCGTCGGAAATGCCAGGCGCTCCGCCCTGGTATCTCGGCATGTTCGCCTGGGGAAGCCGGCAGATTCCGCTGGTGTCTTTCGAAGGAACCTGTGGCCAGACTATCCCGCCGCTCACGGGTCGCACCCGCGTGGTGGTGTTGTTTGCGCTGGGGAGCCAGGTGGAAGGTGGCTACTACGGAATGGTCTCGCAGGGATTCCCGCAGCTCGTGCGCGTCAGCGCCGACATCCTGCGGCCCGATCCGACCAAGACCTTCCCCGAACGTACGCCGATCATTTCACAGGTGCGCATGATCAATGAAGCACCGTGGATTCCCGATCTCGAACGCATCGAACAGATGATTTCCGAGGAGACCTCCGTCCTCGTCGAGTAGCGGCACCACTCCTCAGCCCACCGGGCGCACCATGACGTCGAGCAGATGCTCGAGCGTAGCCTTCAGATCGTCGCAACGGCCGGTATGAACCGACGACGTCTGGATGATCGTGCTGCGCGGCGCGACCAGCCAGTCGAAGCGCTCGCGCTTGGGTAGTTTGCCAATCGGTCCGGCTTCGCCGCCGCCCGCGCAGATGATGGAGATGCTGCGGAGGTGCCGCCGCACCGCGTCGAGGTCGATGGATGCGTCGAGCATGCGCACGCGCGCCTCGTCGAGCTCGATGCGCGCCTCGAGGAAATCCTGCTCCTGGCACCAGACGATCACGCCGACGTTGATGAACTCCTGGCGCTCGACGCGCGGCACGACGCGGATCACTGCATGGTCATACGAGCGCTGCGCGTGCACGTTGTGCCTCCCCGAGAAATGCGCGCGGCGCCTGCAGGCGGCGCGAAAGATGCTGTACGTAGGCCGCGCGCGCCGCGGCGGGCGTTGCGAAGGCGCGATCGGTCGCGAGCCACGCATCCGGAACCTGCGCCACGATATCGCGGATGATCCCGGGCGTGAGACGCGCGGTCATCGCGGCATCGGCCTCGACCAGAGCGCTCGCATATTTCAACAATACGTGGTCCTTGATGGCCACGAACGGGTTCGCGGACGCGTCGGAGCCGTCGCTCCAGCCGTGATGGAAGTACAGCGCGGCGCCGTGATCTATCAACCACAGGCGGCGATGCCACATGAGCAGATTCGCATTGCGCGCCGTGCGATCGACATTGCTGGCGTAGGCATCGAGCCAGACGATGGACGACGCCAGCAGGGCGTCGGGTTCATCAGCAATGGGATCGAAGGTGACCGAGCCCGGCAGGTAGTCGACCGCGAGATTGAGGCCGGCGCTGGCGCGGATCAGCTGCTGAATCTCGGGGTCGGGCTCGGTGCGCGCGAGGTCCGGATCGAGCTCGATGAGCACGATTTCCGGCATCGGCAAAGCGGCAGCGCGTGCCAGTTCCCCGACGATGATCTCTGCGATCAGGACTTTCGGCCCCTGGCCGGCGCCGCGGAACTTGAGCACGTACATCCCGGCGTCATCTGCTTCGACGATCGCGGGCAACGAGCCGCCCTCACGCAGCGGCGTGACGTAACGGGTGGCGCAAACGGTGCGCAGATTCATCGGCCGCGATTGTCGATCACTTGTCGTCCCAGTGAAAGTGATGCATGAGCCGGTGCAGCAGCGGCGTGAACAGCAGCGCCGCGGTGACGATGAACACCAGGCCTGCGTACAGCGCGAAGAATCCCGCGAACAGCTTGCCCGCATCCGTGACCGGCGCATTCACCGGGCCCATGCCGCCTAACAACATGGCGGTGTTGAGAAAGCCGTCGAGCGGCCGCAGGTTCTCGAAGCAGCAGTAGCCGGCCATGCCGACGCCGACCGAAAAAGCCATCAGTCCGACGGCGATGCACAAGTGGATCAGCATCCGGCGCGCGAAGCGCGGGCGTGCCAGCGGCTTCTGAGTCTTTGATTCGTACACGCGTGTTCTCCTCAGCGCCGCAATCCGAGAATCAGGATGCCGCTGCCAACCAGGGCGATTCCCGTCCACTCGCGCGCACTGGGCCGCTCGCCCAGGAACGTGACGGCGAACAATGCAACCAACAACAGACTCGCCTTGTCGACGGACGCAACCAGCGCCGCATCGCCCAACTGCAGTGCGCGGAAATAGCACACCCACGACGCGCCCGTGGCCAGCGCCGACAGGAACAGGAATCCCAGCGTCCGCGGCGGCAGCGCCAGTGGATTGCTCCACTTGCCGGTGGCCATCACCAGGATGGCGAGCAAGATCAAAATGACCGCGGTGCGGATCAGCGTGGCGAAGTCGGAGTCGACACCGGCCAGCCCGAGCTTGGCAAAGACGGTGGTGAGCGCGGCGAACACTGCCGACAAAATGGCCCAGGTGAACCATTGCGAGGTGGCACTCATGATCCGAAATCTCCGGCAAAGGCCTGTAGTACCGCGAGCGCGGCGAGACCCGCGGTTTCAGTGCGCATGACGCGCGGCCCCAGGCGGCAGGCGACAAAGCCGTGCGCGCGCGCGAACTCCTGCTCGTTGTCCGCGAGCCCGCCTTCGGGGCCGATCAGCAGCACCAGCGGCTGGCGTGCGCCTTGCGCGGCGACTTTCGCGAGAGATTCGGCGCCATCCGCGGCCAGCAGGCAACGCAGCGAATCGCCCGCCAGACCGTCGAGCGAATCCGCAAACGGCAGCGGTGCGCTGACCACCGGCACGCGATTGCGCCCGCATTGCTCGCAGGCGGAGTTGGCAATCGCCTGCCAGTGCACGCGCTTGCGTTCGCGTTGCTTCGCGTCCAGCTTGACCACCGAGCGTTCCGCCAGCACCGGCACGACCCGCGCCACGCCGAGTTCGGTCGCCTTCTGCACTATCAGATCCATGCGCTCGCCGCGTGCGATGCCCTGCAGCAGCGTGACCTCGAGCGGCGACTCGCGTTCGATGGAATCGTGTCGGGTGATGCGCGCGCGCACATGCTTGCCGTTGGCGGGCAGGAGTGTCGCCGCGTATTCCCCGCCCGCGCCATTGAAGAGGGTGAGCGGAGCGCCGGGTTCGAGGCGCAGCACGCGCGTCAGGTGCGCGCCGGCCTGGGGCGGCAGTTCGATCTGCAGGCCTGCCGCCAACGCGCCGGGAACGAAGATGCGCGTCAGGCGCATGCGAGTTCCACGCCTTCGGTGGCGATCCTGGCCAGCAAGTCGATCTCCGCAGGCTCGATCACGTACGGCGGCATGAAGTAGATCGTCGTGTCGAGCGGGCGGAGCAGCGCGCCACGCGACAGGGCGTGCCGGTAGATGCGCAGGCCGCGCCTTTCCTGCCAGGGGAACGGCGTACGCGCCTTGGGATCCTGCATCAACTCGATGGCGAGGATCATGCCGCGCTGGCGGATTTCAGCGACGTGCGGATGATCGCGCAGGTGTTCGACACTGCGCAGCAGCGCCTTCGAGGTGTCGCGATTGCGCTCGAGCACCGGTTCGTCGCGAAAGATTGCAAGCGTAGCGTTGGCCGCCGCGCAGGCCAGCGGATTGCCCGTGTAGCTGTGCGAGTGCAGGAAGGCATTGAGCCTGGTGTATTCGCCGTAGAAAGCGTCGTAGATCGCGTCGGTGGTCAACACCGCGGACAACGGCAGATAACCGCCGGTCAGCCCCTTCGACAGACACAGATAGTCCGGGCGGATGCCGGCCTGCTCGCAGGCGAACATTGTGCCGGTGCGGCCGAAGCCCACCGCGATCTCATCGGCGATCAGATGGACCCGGTATTTGTCGCAGGCATCGCGCAGTAGTTTGAGATATATGGGGTCATACATGCGCATGCCGCCCGCGCATTGCACCAGCGGCTCGACGATCACGGCGGCCACTTCAGTGTGGTTCTGCGCCAGCGCGGTGTCCATGAGTTCGAACATGCGCCGGGCATGTTCCGCCTCGCTCATGCCGGCGGCGCGCGCGAACGAGTCGGGTGAGGGGACGGTGATCACGTCCATCAGCAGCGGCCGGTAGATCGACTTGTAGAGCTCGACATTGCCCACCGCCAACGCGCCCAGCGTCTCACCGTGGTAGCTGTTCGCGAGCGTGATGAAGCGCGTCTTGCGCACCTCGCCGCAGTTGCGCCAGTAGTGAAAGCTCATCTTGATCGCGACTTCGATGGCGGCCGAACCGTTGTCGGCGAAGAAGCAGCGGTTGAGTCCGGGCGGGGCGAGGCGCAACAGTTCCTCGGCCAGCGTCACGGCCGGCGCATGCGTGAAGCCCGCAAAAATGGCGTGTTCGAGCTTGTCTAACTGCTCAATGATGGCGGCGTTGATGCGCGGGTTGGCGTGGCCGAACAGGTTCACCCACCAGGAGCTGATGCCGTCGAGGTAGCGCTTGCCCGCAAAGTCCTCGAGCCAAACGCCTGCACCTGCGCGCAGCGGAATCATCGGCACGGACTCGTGATCCTTCATCTGCGTGCACGGGTGCCACACGTGCGCGAGGTCGCGTTCCATCCAGGATTTGTTGTCGGTGCTCGACATCGTGCGTGGGCCAGAAGCGGGCGGCTATTGTGGCATGATGAGAGCAACAGCCATGCGTGTCGATATAAGTACCGGCCTGTTGGTCGGCGCAAAACAGGTACTTTCACCGTACTTCGATGAGCGTCCGGCCGGCGTCATGCCGGATCTCATCGTGCTGCACGGGATCAGCCTGCCGCCAGGTGAGTTCGGCGGACCCTGGGTCGCGCGGTTGTTCACCGGCAACCTGCCGGCGAACGCGCATCCCTCATTCGTCGAGCGCGCGTCGCTGCGGGTATCGGCACATTTGCTGATTCGCCGCGATGGGGAGCCCGTGCAGTTCGTGTCGTTCAACGACCGCTCCTGGCACGCGGGGAAGTCCGCGTGGCAGGGTCGCGAGGCGTGCAACGACTATTCGATCGGCATCGAGTGCGAGGGAGCCGACGAGGTGCCTTACGAGCCCGCGCAGTACGCCACGCTGCGCGCGTTGCTGCCGATGTTGTTAGAGGCGTATCCGCAGATCACGCGAGATCGCATCGTCGGGCATTCCGACGTGGCGCCGGGGCGCAAGACCGATCCGGGCCCGTCGTTCGACTGGTCGCAGATAAAAAGGGGACATTCCTGATTTCCTGATTGTTTGTTGCGCGCCGTCGACAAAAACCAGGAATGTCCCCTCTACCGGCCGCGGTCGTGGCGCCAGAGCACCTCGGATCCGTTCTCATGGCGCGCCAGCACGCGCGCAATCACGAACAACAGGTCTGACAGCCGGTTGAGATACTGCGGCACTTCCGCGTTGACCGGTTCGGTTGCGGAAAGAGTCCACACGCAACGCTCCGCGCGCCGCACGATGCAGCGCGCGAGATGGCACGCGGCGGCCGCCGGTCCGCCGCCCGGCAGGATGAAATCCTTGAGCGCGGGCAGAGGTTCGTTGAACGCATCGAGCATCTGTTCGAGCTGCGTGATCCGCTCGGCCTTGATGACGGCCGTGCCGGGAATGCACAGCTCGCCGCCGAGATCGAACAGGTCATGCTGGATCTCAGTGAGGCAGCGTGACACTTCGGCGGGGAGGCCGGGCACCGCCAGCACGATGCCGATCGCGCTGTTGGCCTCATCGACCGTGCCGTAGGCTGCGACGCGCGCATGGTCCTTGCGGACGCGGCTGCCATCGCCGAGACCCGTGGTGCCGTCATCGCCGGTGCGCGTATAGATCTTGCTCAAGCGATTGCCCATACCCGCCCCGAGTGCTCAGTCGAAGCTGTAGCGTACTCCAACGGTGTACGCGCGGCCGCGCGTGCGATAGCCCGCCGCGAGCACGTAGTCCTCGTCCAGCGCGTTCTCGAGACGCCCCTGCAGCGTGAGCGCGCCGTTCACGCGATAACGCAGCGTGGCATTCACCAGCGCATAGGAATCGAGCGTCACAGCGGGAAAGCCGAACTCCTTGCGATTGCCATAGGCGGCGACGTCGATGCCCAGATCGAGCGCGCCCACGTCGCGGTTGACCGCCAGCACCAGGGCTTCGCGCGAGCGGCGCAGCAGCCGCTCGTCGGTGGTTTCATCGCGCGGGTCCTGCAGCGTGAGCTCGGCGCGCGCGCGCCAGCCCTCGCCGGTGAATTGATAGCCAAGCTCGACACCCTTGATGCGCGCGCGCTCGACGTTCTGGTTCTGGCCCTCGAACGTGTCGAAATCGATGATCACGAAGTCGATGAGATCGCGGATGCGGTTATCGAATGCCGACAGCGACACTTGCTGGTGTTCACCCAACTTCTGGCGCAGTGATATTTCCACCTGTCGTGAAACTTCCGGTTCGAGATCCGGGTTTCCGCCGAAGCCGAAGCGATCGGTGCTGTCGGGCGCGCGGAACGCGCTGCCGCCGCTGACCACCACGCGCGTGCCACTGCCGAACAACGCGCCAAATTCCGCATTCCAGGTGAGCTCATCGCCGAAGGTCTGGTGATGCACCTGGCCAAGCGCCAGCCGCGAAGTGAGTCGGCCAATTTCGAACTGGTCCTGCACGAACACCTGCGTGACGTGGGTGCCCTCGTCGATGTCCGTACCGAACGAATACGCGTCGACCTCCTCGGCGCTGCGTTGTGCGCCGAACGACAACGCATGCGTGCCGAGCTGCGGCAGGTCGACCTGCAAGTCGACGGAATCGCGCTGCGTGTGTGCCTGGTCGAACGGATCCTCGCCCGTGTTCGCGAAGTTCGCCTGGAGCTGATCGATGTTGTCCCTGGCGCGACTGATCGAAGCGCGCACGCCGAAGCCACCGCTCGCGCGGTACTCGCTCTCAAGCGAATACACGCTGTTCTCGAAATCCTGCGAAGCGTCCGCATACGGCGGATCGCCGAACGTTTGCGAGGAGTATTCCGTGCGTCCGGCCGCGCGCCAGCCGCGCGCGCGGAATTTGAGTTCCTCAGTCGCGGCGTATTCGGCGTTCACCCGGCCGGTGACATTGCGGTAGCCGCGATCCGAGTTGTCGTCGACGAAGGTCGGCATGCCATCGCTTTCCGCGTAGCTGCCGCCGAAGCCGAGCTTGAATCTGTCGCCCGCGGAGATCACCGCGTCGCTGAACATCTGCTGCGTGTTGTCGCTGCCGTAGGTCGCACCGGCGCTCACGCCATCTTTCGACGCGCCGCGCGTGAACAGCTGCACCACGCCGCCAATGGCGTCGGTGCCGTACAAGGAGGAGCGTGGGCCTTTCACGATCTCGATCCGTTCGAGCGATTGGGGCGCAATGTTCTGTAGCGCCGCACCGCCTATCGTGCCCGGATTGATGCGCACGCCGTCGATGAGCACCACGGTGTGATTGCTCTCGGTACCACGGGTAAACAGCGAGGTAGTTTGACCGGGGCCGCCGTTGCGCGCGATTTCGAGGCCGCCGTATTGCTGCAGCAGCTCGCTCACGTCGCTCGCCAGCGAACGCTCGATGTCGCTGCGCGTGATCACGATGACCGGTGCGCCGACGGAATCGAGCGGCACCGGCGTGCGCGTCGCGGTGATGACGGTCTCTTCGAGTTCATCCTGCGCGAACGCAAGCTGCGAAGTGAGAGCGGCCGCGACGGCGAGCGCCAGCGGCGATGAAATGAATTTCCGTGTCATGAGCCAGGCCTTTCCATGCACGCCCGCATGGCATTGAGTGCGAACACCCGAAGGACACGCGTGGCGAGGAAAGGCATTGAGCCCGTCCCGATGCCCGCCGCATCCTTGGGAAACTACCGATCGGCCGGTCTCCGGACTCTCGAACTGAAGCCTGGCGGCTTCGATGCGTCGCCTTCCCGAGCTTTCGGGCTCAGTGGCAGTTGACGCACTTGGGTTCGATTACCGTTGCGGGGGCAGTGCTGGAATCACCGTCTTGGCGGTTCACCAGCTTCCCGTAACCTTTCGGCGGGGCGAACTCTAGCGAGAATTGCGGCGAATTGACAGCCCCGGCGGGGCTAACGCAGGCTTCGCCGCCATGCCTATCACCGAACCCTCGCAAGAATTGAAAGCCGCGCTCGACGCAGCCCGCGCCGCGGCGGAGGTTATCCGCGGCTTCTACCAGCGCAACGTCAAAATCGAGGTCAAGGCGGACAAGACGCCGGTGACCGAAGCGGACGTGCGCTCGGAAGAGGCCATCCGCGGCCTGCTGATGAAGCGCTTTCCGACGTACGGCTTTTACGGCGAGGAAACCGGCCAGTCGGACATGAACGCGGAGAGCGTCTGGCTGGTGGACCCGATCGACGGCACCAAGTCGTTCGTGCGCGAGTGCCCGTTTTTTTCGACGCAGATCGCGCTCATGCGCGGCGGCCGATTCGTGCTGGGCGTGTCGATGGCGCCGGCGTACGACGAACTCGCCTGGGCGGAAGCCGGCAGCGGCGCATTTCTGAACGGCAAGCAGATCAGCGTCAGCAAGGTGTCCGCGCTCGATGCGGCCATCGTTTCCACCGGCAATCTCAAGCGACTTGCCGCATCGCCCGCCTGGATGCGATTCGGTAGTTTGATCGGCCGAATCAATCGCATCCGTGGCTATGGCGATTTCGTGCATTACCATCTGCTGGCGCGTGCGGCGCTCGACGTGGTCATCGAATCGGACGTGAACATCCTCGACATCGCGGCGCTCACCGTGATCGTCGAAGAGGCGGGCGGCAGGTTTACGGATCTGGAAGGCGCGCCGGTCGGGCTCGCGACGACCTCGGTGCTCGCCACCAACGGCGCGTTGCACGAACCGGTGCTCGACACGATTCGTTTCGGGACCTGAACCATGTCGGTGTTTCTGCGCTGGGGAATTTTCGGCATTCTCGGCGTGGCGGCACTGCTGTACGCCTACAACGCCAGCAAGCGCATGGCCGAGCGTCATGCGCAGCCGGCTGCGCCGGCAGCCCAGGTCGCCGACCGGGCGGCGCCTGCGCCGGACGAACCTGCCGCAGCGGCGCGGGAAACTCCTGCCGCACCGGCGCGGCCGGTCGAGCGCACGCCACCCGCGCCGGCGCATTGCGAAGCGGAACTGGTGGTTGCACGACGCGCCATCGAAGCGCGCAAGAACGGCGACCCGCTCGACCGACTGCTGCGTATCCAGGAGATCGCTTTCGAGGACTCTGCGCCGCGGCGCGCGCGGCTCGAGAAAGTGGCGACGCGCTATTTCAACTACGAGAGCGAATTTCTGCCCGAGGCGCTGCGCATCGCGGTGATCAGCGATTGCATTCGATCGAGCCCTTGAATCTGGCGCAGCCGCGCTACTCCGGCGCCACGAACCGCTGCGCCCCCAGCCGCGCCTGCAGGTAGTTGAGGCCATACAGACGCTTGAGTTGCGCGGTGTCGAGCGCCTCGCAGGCGATCACCTGCGCCATGCCGTCGTCGGCCAGCAGGCAGACACGATCCGCAAAACGCAACGCGAGATTCGGCTCATGGAGACTGGCGACGACCGCGGCACCGGCGCGGGTCAGCGCGCGCAGCTTTTCGAGGATCCCGAGCTGCTGCGCCGGGTCGAGATGATTCGTGGGTTCGTCCAGCAGGTAGATAGACGGTGCCTGCACCAGCAGACGTGCAATGGCGGCGCGCCGTTGCTCGCCACCCGAAAGCGTGGCGAGCTCGCGTGCGGCGAACGGCTCGAGTCCGGTTGCGCCCAGCGCCTGGGCCACGCGCGCGTCGTCGTCGGGACCCGCCACGTCCCACAGGCCAAGGTGTGCGAACCGGCCCAACAAGACGGACTCGCGCAACGTGCCCTGGGGCGGCGCGTCAGGATCCTGCGGCAGGAATCCCAGTCGCGTGGCAACCGCGCGGCGCGGCAGCGGTTCGATGGCGTGGCCGTTCAGCAGCACTGCGCCCGCCGTGACCGGGCGCAGCCCCGCGAGTGTTCGCAACAACAGCGACTTGCCCGTGCCGTTGCCGCCGAGCAGCGCGATGAACTCGCCGGCGCGAATCGTCAGGCTCAAATCGTCGATCAGCACGCGTCCGGGCACGGAAACTCGCAGCCCGCGGGTTTCGAGCAGCGGCGCGCTCACTGGCGGATCCAGCGGATCTCGAGCGCGGTGGCCCGGCCGACTCGTACATCGGCCAGCGATTCCGGCATCTCGAAGGTCCGCGCGTCTACCGCGCGGCGTCCCGCCATGATTTCGGTGAGCGTCTGCGGATACAACGGCTCTTGCCCGGGGTCCGCATAGCCGAACGGAAAAATTGGCGCCAGCGTCGCGGGGTCGTACTTATCGGTGGCGCCGAGCGTATGCAGGATCTCGTGCGCGATTACCACATTGTTAGGGCGATTCATGGCGGATTCGGCGAAGGCGTGCACGACGCCGACCAGCCCTTTCTGCAACCCGACTGAATGCGGTACGGCTTGCGCGAATGACGGGTCGTGATAGAGCACGAAGATGCGGATCTGTGGGGGCGCGCGTCCAGGGGGGTGTGAATTGCGGCGCGCGTACATGCGCAGCTTGAGACTCCACCACATGGTGGAGAACACGTTCGCGTTCCGCGCGCGCGGCGGCGGCTGCTCGCCGACCACGGGATAGAGGTCCACGCGCACGGGGCGCGCGATTTCGATTCCGTATGCTTTTGCCTGGCCGTTGATGAATCGCTCGATGTCGGCGATCTTCTCCGGGGTGAGGCCGGCGAGGTAACGTGTGCCCGCCTCGGTGCCGTCCGCATTGAGCGGAAACACTCCGATCCACAGGGTTTCATCCCAGTCGGTGGTGCTGAGGCGGTCGTATAAGTTGCCGTATGCGGCGATGCCCAGGATCAGCAGCAGAATCGAGATGCGCAGTTTGCGCCACATGGGCCGGATCTACGGCGCCAGCCGCGTCGCCGACCACGCGCCAGCGCGAAACCCCGCTTCCGCAGTAGTTAGCGAGCGGGTCCAGCGCGCGCGTTCATGAATTCTTGCCGCCCCCTCGATCCAAAGTTCCACCGCGTCCGCCCAGACGTAGTACCCGCCCCAGAAAGGCGGCCGCGCAATCGCGGCGGACTGCGGCTGGTTGATGTTTTCGAGCGTGGGGTGCGGAACGCCGAAGCGATCCGCCGCGGCGCGCAGCGCCTGGTTCAATTGTTCGCGCGAGCGCAGCGGCTGGCTCTGCGCGCTCGCCCAGGCGCCGATGCGGCGCTGCCAGTTGCGCGTGGCGAAGTACGCGTCGCTTTCGGCGGCGGGCGCTTTCACCACGATACCTTCGAAGCGCACCTGGCGGTGCACATGGTCCCAGTGGAGCACCAGCGCCGCGCGCGGGTTTTGTTCGAGCTCGCGGCCCTTGCGTGAGTCGTAGTTGGTGACGAACGACACGCGACCCTGCTCGATGTCGAAGTCCTTGCAGAGCACGACGCGCGCCGAGGGCTGCCCCGAGGCGGAAGCCGTGGCCAGCACCATGGCATCGGGATTCGGCTGCTGGCGCGCCGCCAGCGCGGTGGCGAGCCACGCGCTGGCCAGCGCCATCGGCTCGGTGGGCAGGGGGTCGGGCAAGAGGTCGTTGTACAGCTCCATGGCCGATATGTTATCCGCCAACGGCTTAACCTTGCAGACCTGCTTCGCAGTCGATAAAAGCTAGCTCGGACTTTACGTTACAAGGTGCGCCATGAGCTCGCTCGACGACCTGCGCCGCAGGATCAACGAACTTGACCGACAGATACTGGAACTGGTCGGCAAACGCCAGGAAACCAGCCGCGAAGTGGCGCGCGTCAAGCGTGCCACCGGGCATGCCACGCGCGACTACAACCGCGAGCGTGAGGTGCTGCTGGCGGCGCGCGAGGCGGGCAAGCAGTACGGCGTGTCGCCGCAGGTCGCGGAGAGCATCCTGCGCCTGCTGATCCGCTCGTCACTAACTACCCAGGAGCAGGCGAGCGTGGCCGCGCACGGCGCGGGCAGCGGCCGCACCGCGCTGGTGATCGGCGGCGCCGGCAAGATGGGCCGCTGGTTCGCCGAATTCATGGCGTCCCAGGGTTTCACCGTCGAAATCGCAGACCCTGTGGGCGCGCCGCCCGGCTTCGCGCACCTGGCCGACTGGCGCACGTCGGGGTTGTCGCAGGATTTCATCGTCATCGCGACCCCGCTCGGCGTCACAGACAAGATCCTGCGCGAACTCGCCATGCGGCGTCCCAAGGGCGTGATCTTCGACGTGGGCTCGCTCAAATCGCCGCTGCGCGCGGGGTTGAATGCGCTCAAGTCGCATGGCTGTCGCGTGACGTCGCTGCACCCCATGTTCGGCCCGGATACCGAACTGCTCTCCGGCCGGCACGTGATCTTCGTCGAGGCGGGTTCGAGCGAAGCCACCCAGAGCGCACGCGACCTGTTCGCCTCCACCATGGTCGAACAGGTGGTGATGTCGCTCGACGAACACGACCGCCTCATCGCCTATGTGCTGGGCCTGTCGCACGCGCTGAACATCGCTTTCTTCACGGCGCTCGCGGAAAGCGGCGAAGCGGCACCAAGGCTCGCGAAGTTGTCTTCGACCACGTTCGACTCGCAACTCGACGTGGCCTCGAAGGTGGCGCAGGAGAGCCCGGAGTTGTATTACGAAATCCAGAGCCTCAACGATTACGGCGCCGAATCCCTCGAGGCATTGTCGCTGGCGGTCGAAAAGCTGCGCTCCGCGGTGATTTCGCAGGACTTCGAATCGTTCGCGACGCTCATGCGGCGCGGCCGCGAGTATCTCGAAGACCGGCGGCAGGGCGCCGAGCGTCGCGCCTGAGCCAATGAGCGAGCGCGACCCGTACGCGGGCACCGAACAGCAACTGCGCGAGCGGCTGCGCGCGCTGACCGAAGAGGTGCAGCGCAACGAGCTGCTGCTGCGCAAGACGCAGGCGCGCGAGATCGAACTACTGCGCGCGCACTCGCTCGGCGAGCTGTTCGATCGCATCGTCTCGGGACTGCGTGACGCCTATGGTCTCGACCTCGTGACACTGTCGCTGTTCGATCCGCAGCACGAACTGCGGCACCTGTCGGGCAACGAAAACCTGTCGAGCGCGGTCATCGAGGCAGTGCGATTCATCGATTCGGTGTCGCCGCTCGCGCCGAAGCTCGCAAACTTCGATCGCCCGTGGCTCGGCCCCTACAACGCGGCAGACCACGAATTGCTGGTATTGCCGCGGCTGACGCGTGGCAGCGTGGCCTTGATTCCGCTGCCGCGCGACAACCGCGCCATTGGTGTCATCGCGTTCGGCAGCCGAGACGGCAGGCGTTTTACCAGCGATCTGGCCGCGGACTTCCTCGCGCACCTGGGCGTCGTGGTCGCAATCAGCCTGGAAAACGCGGTAAATCGTGCGCGCCTGGTACGCAGCGGCGTCACGGACTTTCTCACCGGCTGGCACAACCGCCGCTATTTCCACAATCGTCTGCGCGAGGAGTTGGCGCGCGCGGAACGCAACGCCAAATCGCTGGCCTGCCTGATGATCGACATCGATCACTTCAAGGAGATCAACGATCGCTTCGGCCACCTCGCCGGCGATGAGGCGCTGAAAGAAGTCGCGCGCCGCGCGGAAGGCGAGATTCGCGCCGGCGACACCGGCGCCCGCTTCGGTGGCGATGAATTCGCCATCCTGCTGGGCGGCGCGGAAATACCCGCCGCCGTGAAACTGGCGCAGCGAATTCATCACGTCGTCGGCGCGACGCCGATCCGGGTTCACGGCGGCGCACATGTCACGGTGACGTTGTCGATCGGTGTGGCCACGGCACGTCCGCAGCCGCGTTCGCATGACTACAAGGCGCTGGCCGAGCGGCTCATCGCCGAGGCGGATGGCGCGCTGTATCGGGCCAAGAGCGCCGGGCGCGACCGCGTCGAAGTGTCGACGCACGTCATCGGTTGACGACTAGACGCGCGGCCCTTCGAGTCGTCGCAACAGCACCAGGAATACCGGCACGCCTAACAAGGCCATGATTGCGCCGACCGGCAGCTGGCGCGGCGCCGCCGCCGTGCGCGCCACCAGGTCCGCGGCGGCCAACAAAGTGCCGCCGGCGAGCGCCGCCGCCGGCACGACCACGCGGTGCAGGGCCGTCCCGAAGCCGAGTCGCACGAGATGCGGAACAACCATGCCGATGAAGCCGATCGTGCCGCCCTGGATCACCGCGCCCGCAGTCAGGAGCCCTGCCAGCACGACGATCACCACGCGCCAGCGGGCCAGGTCGAGCCCCAGGCTCTGCGCGCTGGTGTCGCCGGTCGCGAGGACGTCGAGTGGACGCGCGACCAGCATGACGGCGCAGGTGGCTAACAAGGCGGCGCCGGCCATGGCCCAGGGGTGCGCCGCCCAGCCGAGATCGCCCGCGAGCCAGAACATCATGCCGCGCAGTTGGCCGTTGTCAGCCAGCACCAGTACCAGCGTTACCAGCGCACCGCAGGCGCTGGCCACCACCACGCCGGTCAGCAGCACGCGCACCGTGGCGCCGCCGCGCGCCAGCGTCAGCACCAGGAAAGTAGTCAGCATGGCGCCGGCGGCCGCCGAGCTCTGCACAAACCATAGCGATCCGCCCATGAGCAGCGCCAGCAATGCGCCCAGCGCCGAACCGCCCGAGACGCCGAGCACGTAGGAATCCGCAAGCGGATTGCGAAACAGCGCCTGCAACAGCACGCCCGCCACTGCGAGCAGCGCGCCGATGCCGAACGCCGACAGCAGGCGCGGCGCACGCAGCTCCAGGACAACGGTGCGGGCGGGTTCGGTGACATCGCCGAGCAGCGCTGCCATGCCGGCACGCGCGCCAAACCCTGTGGATCCGCTGACGAGTGCGAGGCAGGCGACTGCTGCAGCCAACGCTATCAACAAGGCAAATCGCAGGCTGACGGACGGGCGCGAGGTCACGGCGCATTGTCCCGTAAAACCAGCTGCCTTGTTCGGCCGCGTGGCACCCGGTAAAACGTTGCTCATGAGTGACTGGATTGACGCGGAGGGCTTTCGCGCCAATGTCGGCATCTTGTTGATGCGCGACAACGGCGAAGTATTTCTCGGGCAACGCACCGGCGGTCGCGGCTGGCAGTTCCCGCAGGGCGGCGTACGCCAGGGTGAACCGGTCGAACAGGCGCTGTACCGCGAATTGCAGGAAGAGATCGGTCTGACGCGCGCGCAGGTAACGCTTGCCGGGTCGACCGCCGACTGGATCCATTACCGGCTCCCCAAGCGTTACGTGCGGCGCGGTCGCGGACCCACCTGTATCGGGCAGAAGCAGCGCTGGTTCCTGCTGCGGCTCGCCGTGCAGGAGAGCGCAGTCGAGTTCAGCTTCACCCACACCTCGGAGCCTGAGTTCGACGGGTGGCGTTGGTCAAACTACTGGGAACCGGTGCGCGAAGTGATCTATTTCAAGCGGCCGGTGTACGTGCGCATGCTCACTGAGCTGTCGTCCATCGCATTTCCGAACGGCGCACCGCCGTTGCCCGAATGGTGGCAACCAGAAGTTTCCGCTGCCGCGGAAAGCTGATCGCAATGCCCGGCCTGCCACCGAAACTCGTCGTCACCACGTACGCGCCTACGCGCCGCTGGATCACGATCGTCGTGCTGCTCCTCATCGTCGCGGCCGGCGTCTACGGCATGTTCGAGTTCGGCCGCTATAGCGCAGGCTACGACACGGTCGCGGCGCTCAAACAGCGCGCGGCGCTGCGCGGCGAGATCGAAGCCGGCGAGGCGACCATCTCGGAGCTGCGCGCCACGGTGGCGCAGCTGGAATCGTCCACCGTAGGGCAGACCCGGGAGCGCGAAGAGGTGCAGCGCACGATCGGGGATTTGCAAGCCCAGGTGGCCCGGGCCAACCAGGAATTGGCCTTTTTCCGCGGGATAGTCACCCAAAATGCGAACTCCGCCGAGGTAAAAATCCAGCAGGCGCGTATGGTGGCCACGGCCACGGCAAACAAGTTTCGAATCCGCGTCACCCTGGTCCAGCCCATGAAGCCGGATGCGGTGGTGAGCGGCGTCGTCGTTTTGTCGGTCGATGGCGAGGTCGATGGCAAGCCCGGGCGTGCGGATTTCGCGACACTCTCGGGCGGGAAGCGGCGTGAGATACCCTTCACCTTTCGATATCTCGAGAACATCGAAGAGGAAATCACCATGCCTCCAGGCATGAAACCCGAACAACTGCTCGTCGAAGTCCGCTCCAATCGCCGCGGTTCCGCGCCGGTGCAGCAGTCGTACGTGTGGACGGTCGATCCGCAGTAAGCGGGAGCTCATAAACATGTTCGGTCGACGTAAACAGACATCCACTCGCATCGATACGCTGCTCGGCAAGGCCGCCACGCTCAATGGCGATCTGGAATTCTCCGGTGGCCTGCACCTGGACGGCCGTGTGAACGGCAACGTGCGCAGCTCGGCCGAAGACGGTGGCGCGCTGTCGGTGAGCGAAACCGGCTTCATCGAAGGCAGCGTCGAGGTCACCAGCATCGTCATGAACGGCACGGTCAATGGCGACATGCACGCGCGCGAACGGCTGGTCCTCGGCGGCTCGGCGCGCGTCAACGGCAATGTCCACTACGGGGTGATTGAAATGGCGCCCGGCGCCGTCATAACCGGGAAGCTGATCCCCCTGGGCAACGGCCAGGAGCCGGTGCCCGCAGAAACGCCCACCGAGCCGCCCGGCGCGGTTGCGGCGGCAAAATCCGGCGCGTAGTGTGCAGACCATGATCGATACCGAGACCCTGACATTTACCGATGCCGCCGCCCGCAAGGTTGGCGACCTGATCCGTGGCGAAGGCAACCCGAATCTCAAGCTGCGCGTGTTCGTGCAGGGTGGCGGATGCTCAGGGATGCAGTACGGCTTTGAATTCGACGAGCTGGAACAGGAAGGCGACACCTGCGTCGAGAATCTCGGCGTCAAACTGCTGGTCGACCCGATGAGCGTGCAATACTTGACCGGCGCCGAAATCGACTACCGCGAAGGCCTCGACGGCGCGCAGTTCGTGATTCGCAATCCGAACGCGCAGACCACCTGCGGTTGCGGCTCATCTTTCTCCGCCTGACCCGCAAGCGCTGACGTGGCGCGACGCGCTCCGAAGTCCATTCCGGACGTATTGGCGGCGGTCGATCTCGGTTCCAACAGCTTCCACATGGTGGTCGCGCGTTACACGCACGGCCAGCTGGTCATCCTCGATCGCCTGCGCGAAATGGTGCGGCTCGGTGCCGGCATCGAAGCCGATGGACGGCTGAACAAGGACGTTGCGGCACGCGCGCTGGCCTGCCTCGAAAGATTTGGTCAGCGGTTGCGCGACATGCGGCCCGACAGTGTGCGCGTCGTCGGCACCAATGCGCTGCGCCGCGCACGCCGCAAGGAAGCGTTCGTCGAGCGCGCGCGCGAGGCGCTGGGCCACCCCATCGAAATCGTTTCCGGCATCGAAGAAGCCCGGCTCATCTACTCGGGCGTGTCCCACACGATGCCCGCAGGTCCCGGGCGGCGCCTCGTGTGCGACATCGGCGGCGGCAGCACCGAAATCATCATCGGCGAGGGCCTGCAGCCGCTCGAACTGGAAAGCCTGCAGACGGGGTGTGTGCGCGTCAGTGAGGAATTCTTCGCCGAAGGAAGATTGAGCCAGAAGCGCATGCAGCGCGCGCGCGTCGCGGCGCGGCAGGCCATCGAGCCGTACCAGGCAGCCTTTCGTCGCCGTGGTTTCGATGAAGCCGTGGGTAGTTCGGGTACCGTGCGCGCCATCGGCGACAGCATTCGCGAGCTGGATCCCGCGGCCGTGGACATCGGTGCCGACGGCCTCGAGCGCATCATCCACGAACTCGGCCGGATCGAGCACATCCGCGACCTCAAGTTGAGCTCGGTCACCGACGACCGCAAGCTCTCATTTGCCGGTGGCGTGGCGATTCTCGCGGAAATTTTCGAGCAGCTCGGACTCGAGTCCATGCGCGTCGCCGATGGAGCGATGCGCGAGGGCCTGCTGTACGACCTGCTCGGTCGCTACACCGACGAAGATGCGCGCGAACGCACCGTGCGCAGCATGCAGGAGCGTTACCACGTCGACCTGGCCCAGGCCGAGCGCGTCGAGAACACGGTCGTCAATTTCCTCGAACAGGTGGAAGAAGCGTGGTCGCTGGCGGACCCCGCGATCGAACTCATCCTGCGCTGGGCGGCGCGCCTGCACGAGATCGGCCTGGATGTCGCGCACAGCGGCTACCATCGCCACGGTGCCTATCTACTGGCCAACGCCGACATGGCCGGCTTCCCGCGCGAGGAACAGAAGCTGCTCGCCATCATGGTCGGCAGCCATCGCCGCAAGCCGGCCATCGAAGATGCGGCCGAGCTGGCCGCGCCGTGGGACAAGCGCGCTCCGCCGATCAGCCTGCTGCTGCGCATCGCCGTACTATTGAATCGTGGCCGCAGCACCGTACCTTTGCCGCCCGTCAAGCTGACCGCACGTGCCGATTCACTGGAGCTGCGTTTTCCGCCGGATTGGCTCGACGATCATCCGCTGACGGTTGCCGACCTGCAGGCTGAGATCGAGCACCTCAAGGACCTGGGCTTCCGGCTGCGCGTGTTCACGGCCAAGTGAGGCGAAAGCTCTAGGGGACGATCACGGGCGCGCTGCCCGCGGCATAGCGGGCGAGCAGCTCAACCTGGGCGTTGCGCGCAGGCTTGCCGTCGCGCTCGCAGCGCGTATAACGGCCATCCCGCTCGAGCTTCCACGCCTGGGTATTGTCGGATAGATAGGAATGCAGGTCGCGCAGGATGCGATCGCGATGCGTCTGCTCGCGCACCGGAAAGGCGATTTCGACGCGCCGGAAGAAATTGCGCTCCATCCAGTCGGCACTGGCGAGATACAACTCGCTCGCGCCATCGTTGCCGAAGAAAAACACGCGCGAGTGTTCGAGGAACCGTCCGACGATCGAGCGCACGCGGATATTCTCGGACACGCCGGGAATGCCCGGCCGCAATGCGCACAAGCCGCGGATGATGAGGTCAATCTGCACGCCGGCGAGCGAGGCGCGGTACAACGCCTCGATGATCTGCGGCTCCACCAGCGAATTCATCTTGGCGATGATGCGCGCCGGCTTGCCATCTGCGGCGAGCGTGGTTTCGCGCTGGATCTTTTCAATCATCGCTTCGTGCAGGCCGAAGGGAGATTGAATCAACTTGGTAAGGCGCGGCGTCTGGGTGAGGCTGGTGAGCTGCAGGAACAACTCGTGCACGTCCTGGCCGATTTCCGGGTCGCACGTGAACAGGCTGTAGTCGGTGTAGCCGCGAGCAGTGCGCGGATGGTAGTTGCCAGTGCCGAGGTGGCAGTAGCGCCGCAGGCCATCGGCCTCACGCCGCACTACCATCGACATCTTGGCATGTGTCTTGAAGCCGACCACGCCGTACATCACGTGCGCACCGGCTTCCTGCAGCCGGTTGGCAAGCTCGATGTTGGCTTCTTCGTCGAAGCGTGCGCGCAGTTCGACGATGACCGTGACGTCCTTGCCCGACTGCGCGGCGGCCACCAGCGAATCGACGATGGGTGATTCGTTGCCCGTCCGGTAGAGCGTCTGCTTGATCGCGAGCACGCGCGAATCGGCCGCGGCGCCGCGCAGGAAATCGAGCACCGGTCCGAAACTGTGAAACGGGTGGTGCAGCAGTACGTCCTTCTGACGGATGACGGCCAACAAGTCGGTGGACCCGGCGACGCGCCGTGGCAATCCGGGAGTGAAAATCGGGTACTTGAGGTCGGGCCGCTGCGCCAGGTCGTAGATCGCCTCGAGGCGATTGAGATTGACCGGCCCCGATACTTCGTAGAAGTCCACCGCGCCGAGCGTGAACTGCCGCATGAGGAACGAATCGAGATCGGGCGGGCAGTCGTGCGATACCTCGAGTCGTACCGCGGCGCCATAGCGTCGATGTGCAAGTTCGCCTTCCAGTGCGCGCCGCAGGTCGTCGACTTCTTCGTCGTCGATGAACAGATCGCTGTTGCGCGTGACGCGGAACTGGTAGCAGCCGAGCACATCCATGCCGGAGAAAAGTTTCGAGACGAACTGCTGCACGATTCCCGTGAGCAGCACGAATCGCCGGTGACCGCTTTCTTCGGGCAGCGCGACCACCCGCGGCAGCGAACGCGGCGCCTGCACGATGGCGAGACCGGTGTCGCGGCCAAACGCGTCCTTGCCTTCGAGTCGCACGATGAAGTTGAGACTCTTGTTCTGAATTCGCGGGAATGGCCGCGCCGGATCCAGGCCGAGCGGCGACAGCACCGGCTCCACTTCGCGCTCGAAATACTGCTCGAGCCATTGCGACGTGCCGCTGTCCCAAGTGGTGCGCGCCACGAGTTCAATGCCCTGTTTGTGCAGGGCCGGCAACAATATGTCGTTGAGGCAGGCGTATTGCGCGTCGACCAGGCTTCCGGCGCGGTCGTGAATGGCTTGCAGCTGATCGGTGATGATGAGTCCGTCGGGGCCGGGCTGGTCCGAGCCGAGTTCGATGCGCTGCTTCAGGCCGGCGACGCGGATCTCGAAGAATTCGTCGAGATTGTTCGACGAGATGCACAGGAACTTGAGGCGCTCGAGCAGCGGCACACGCTCATCGAGCGCCTGTGCGAGCACGCGCTCGTTGAACTCGAGCAGCGACAACTCGCGATTGATGTAATGCTCGGCAGAGCGGAGATCGGGCTGGTCCATGGGACGGATTCGACGTGCAACTATCAGATCACAGGCCCGAGCGGATTAATGTGACAGTTGCTTCAGGATTTCAGCGAGCTACCAGGGCAGGACCTGCCGGCAGGTCGAGCGCATTGGCGAGCTCGGCGGTCGCGGCAAGAAAGTGCTCGCGTTCGATCGTGGCGATCGGCTCGGCATCGGGCAGGGGCACGGTCTGCGGATTCTGATGCTTGCCGCGGATCCGATATTCATAGTGCAGGTGCGGGCCGGTGGCGAGGCCAGTCATGCCGACGTATGCGATCAGGCTGCCGAGCTCGACGCGCTGTCCGCGCTTGAGACGGGCGGCGAAACGCGACAGATGGCCGTAGACCGTGACGACGCCCGAGCCGTGCTCGAGCTCGATGACATTGCCGTAGCCGCCCTGCCTGCCGATAAATCGGACTCTTCCGTCACCGGCGGCGCGCACCGGCGTGCCCACCGGCGCAGCGTAGTCGACACCCCGGTGCGCGCGAATGCGATTCAAGACCGGATGCCGGCGCGATGGGTTGAAGCGCGAACTGATGCGCGAGAACTGCACGGGCGCGCGGATGAATGCCTTCCGCAGACTCTTGCCGTCGGGCGTGAAGTATTGGGCATGCCCGGCCGCATCGACGTAGCGCAAGGCGCGGTATTCGCGGCCTTCGTTCACGAATTTTGCCGCCAGGATATTTCCCGTGCGCAGCGGAACGCCGTCCTGGAAAACCTCTTCATAGACAACCGAGAAGCGGTCGCCTGGTTGGATGTCGAGCACGAAGTCGATGTCGTACTGGAAGATCTCGGCGAGGTCGAAGGCAATGCGCTCGTCGAGGTCGGCATCCGCCGCCGCCTGGAACAAAGAGCTGTCGATGAATGCGCTGGCCGAGTGTGTGCGAATTTCGAGCGGATTTTCGAGCACGTCAGAGCTGAAGCCGTTCTCGTCGCGCGTCACCTTCAGCGTTTCGCTGTCCGATAGTTTTCGTTCGAGGCCGACGAGTTCGCCGCCGCGATGCATGAACCGCAACAGCTCGCCGGGTTTGAGCCGATCGACCTGGCTGCGCAGTTCCGGCAGATTGCGCAGGGAAGCCAGATCGCCGAGGTTGAGCTCGAAGCGTCGGAACAGGCGATCCATCGTGTCGTTGCGACTGACCACGACTTCGATGGTGGAGAACCCGACGCTGGCTTCCTGCGGTGCAGCGACAGCGATCTCCGTCGCCGGCGGCGCGTCGAGTCGTGCCTGGCGTGCCACGGGCGCCGGATCGCGGGGCCAGCTGGCAAGAGCGCCCACGATCGCGAAGAAGCCGATCTGCAGAACGATCGCGGTCCGGGTCGAAAGTCCCGGGATGGTGGACTTGATGAAGAAGGGCACGATGTATACAACGTAACGCACGGATCGACAAAGGGTCAATTGCTTCCGCCGCAGGGTGTGATCGCCGTTTGAAGCGTCCGTGATCCCCTAATAACAAGCCCATGAATCCAAGCTCAGCAATGAACGTCGAAATGCAGAATCAGATCGCCGAACTCATGCGCGGGACGCATGAGGTGCTCGTGGAAAGCGAACTTGTAAAAAAGTTGATGCGTGGGCAGCCGCTGCGTATCAAGGCCGGTTTCGATCCGACCGCGCCAGATCTGCATCTCGGGCACACGGTTCTCATCAACAAGATGCGGCAGTTCCAGAATTTTGGGCACGAGGTTACGTTCCTGATCGGTGACTTCACGGGGATGATCGGCGATCCGACCGGGCGCAATGCGACCCGGCCACCGCTGACCCGCGACCAGGTCGAAGCGAATGCGAAAACCTACCAGGAGCAGATCTTCAAGATCCTCGATCGCGAAAAGACGCGTATCGACTTCAACTCGCGCTGGTTTGGAGGCATGAACGCGGCGGGACTGATCGAGATCGCAGGACGGCATACCGTGGCGCGCATGCTCGAGCGCGATGACTTCGCGAAGCGCTACAAGGGCAACCAGCCCATCGCGATCCATGAATTTCTGTACCCGCTCGTCCAGGGCTACGATTCGGTAGCGCTCAGGAGCGATGTCGAGCTCGGCGGCACCGATCAGAAATTCAATCTGCTAGTCGGGCGGCAATTGCAGGAAACGTACGGGCAAGAACCGCAGATTGTCATGACGATGCCGCTGCTCGAGGGTCTCGACGGCGTGAACAAGATGTCGAAATCACTGGGCAACTACATCGGCATCAACGAACCGGCCGACATCCAGTTCGGCAAGCTGATGTCGATCTCCGATGACCTCATGTGGCGCTACTTCGAGTTGCTGTCCTTCCGGCCGCTCGGCGAGATCGCAGCGCTGCGCAGCGCCATCGCGGCAGGGAGCAATCCGCGCGACGTGAAATTCGAGCTCGGAGTGGAGATCGTCGAACGCTTCCATGGCGCGGGTGCCGGTGTGCGTGCGCGCGATTCGTTCATCGCGCGGTTCCAGCAGGGCCATGTTCCCGAGGAAATCGAGCGCGTCACACTAACTACTGACGGGTCGCCACAGCGGCTCGCGAATGTGCTCAAGAATGCGGGCCTGGTTGCGAGCACGTCGGACGGCAACCGGATGATCGACCAGGGCGCCGTGCGGGTGGGCGAGGGTGCGGAAACCCTGTCAAAAGTGACCGGAAGGGACCACTCCCTGCCGTCCGGCACCTTTCTTATCCAGGTCGGTAAGCACAAATACCGATGG
>DATHJZ010000058.1:0-4999 GCA_035286365.1 Steroidobacteraceae bacterium
GCAATAACCAGACACGCGATCACTACGTATGTCAGCGCGAGGCCTGCCGTGACCAGGCCCCATGCGATGCCGCCGAGCAGCACCGCCAACCCAAACATGTAGAGGGCAAATGACATGGGAGACTCCGCTCGACGGGTAAAGCCCATCGTTTAACCTTCGAAAATCATACGTATACGGATAGCGAGAAGTTGTCGACGGAATGCCAGATTTCTCGTAGGGCCGCTCCTACCCCAAAGCTTCGGCATTCGCCTGGGTCGCGGCAGAGACGCCTAACCACTCGCTGGAGCGCGCACGAACATTGGTGCCCCGCAAACCCCGCGTCATGGCGGATTCTCGTGACCGGTCTCGTACAAGTTGTCGCGCGGCGGTCTCGCGCACTGCATGGGACTTTGTTGTAATTCGTTCACGCATTTGATGACAGCCGAGTGTCGACGCTCGTTACAGACTGGCGTTGTATTTTTTACCGGGCGTCTCTAAGCGACTGACCGTGCAACGAGTATGCGAGCTGGCGCGAATCGTGCATTTCCCGAGAGCGAACATACAGCGAGGTGCGAAGATGCAATGGAAAGTCGCGTGTTCTGTGGTCCTGCTTGGTCTGATGACCCGCGCCGCAGTAGCAACTCCGATCTACGTCGATTCCGCGGGACGCGAATGGCTCGACGTGAACGATACCCGTTACCGATCCTGGAACGACACGGCCGCGGTCTGCGATGCCCTCACGGGCGCGTGTTCCGGAACGCTGGCGACGCATGACCAGTCGAGCAGTGACATCGATCTGACTGGGTACCACTGGGCCGCGCGCGACGAAGTCCGCGACCTGTTTTACGAGATCGGTGGATTACCGACCGGTTCCCTGGACAGCTATGGGGCGACCTTCGGTACCGGCTCCGGGTACGGTGCCCACGCCTTCGATATCTTTGAGCCGACGATCCAGTTCGGCTCCGGGCCCGGCGTCCTAAATATTCTGAATGGTCTCACGCGCGATCGGTTTTTCGATTCCGATCTCATGCTGTGGGGCGCGTACAGCGGGATCATCGGCAACCCGCCGTCCGGCTCGGATTCGTTCACGCTCAACGGCGGACTTCCGACCAGCATTCGCGAGATCTCGATGGGCGCATACCTGTATCGCGACGTGGCGGTGCCTGAGCCTGGCACGCTGGGACTGTTCGGTAGCGCGCTGGTTGCGTGGTTCGCGTTGCGCGGGCGGCGCCGCCGCTCCGTCGGTCACGAGGGCGGACTTGCCGGCCAGGCGTAAGAACGTAGCGCACGCCAGGCGTCACGTCTAACAACGCCGGCAATATCTGCCGCGGCGTCATGACTAATCGCTGAATATCCGGTGTCTTCGCGTTTGAAGTCCGTCTCGACGCGGCGTTATGATCGCCGCGACAATGAGCGATTCACCCGTGACAAGCGGCGTCGAGAACGCCGCTAACACCTGCGGGCTGCAGGCGTAGATGTATTCAAAAGCTCTCTATGCCGGTTGGGCCGACATGGACTTCAACTCCCACATGCGCAACACGGCGTACCTCGACAAGGCTGCCGACGTGCGCCAGATGTTCCTGATGGAGCATGGTTTCCCGGTCGAAGAGTTCTTCCGCCTGAAGATTGGGCCGGTCGTCATGAAGGATGAAGTCGAATACTTCAAGGAGATCGGCTTGCAGCAGCAGATCACGGTGACGTACGCGCTCGCGGGCCACGCGGACGACGGCAGCCGCTTCCTGTTGCGCCACGAGATCTTCCGCCCGGATGGCAAGCTCAGCGCGCGCGTCACGAGCGGCGGGGGATGGCTCGATCTCAAAGAGCGCAGACTGATCGCGCCGCCACCTGCGTTGCTGGCCGCGATGAACGCGCTCGAACGAACGGGCGATTTCGTCGTTCTTCCTTCAAGCATCAAGTCGCGAGGCTGAAGCCATGGCACGCGACCCGATGGCCCATGACGAGTTTGGCCGCATGATCGAAGTGGGAGATGCGCAGGGAGTACGCAGCGCATTGTCGAGCGACCCCGAACTCGCCAATCGGACGATCCTTTGGTACCTGAACCAGCCGAACGAATCGGATCCCCTGCATTACGTCAGCGATTGCCTCTGCCACGGAACCCTGACCAACGACACGGAAGGCGAGATCGCCAAACTACTGCTGGCGCATGGCGCGTCGATCAATGGCACGCAGGGCAGGGAATCTCCGCTGATCGCGGCGGCATCGTTGGGCGCGGACCTTGTGGCCAGGGTGCTCGTCGAGTCGGGCGCCGAACTCGAATCCACGGCTCTCTTCGGCGCGCGCGCGTTGCACTGGGCGGCGTGGACGGGCGCATCGTCGACCGTCCAGCTGCTGATCGAACGCGGCGCGCGTTTCGAGGTGAAGTGCTCCGAGTTCGGGGCGACGCCGTTGTTCTGGGCCGTACACGGCTATGGACCACACGGCCCCGCCGAAAAGCTGGACCAGGTCGGTGCGGCGCGTGCGCTGATCAAGGCGGGCGCAAAAATCGAGACGTCGAACAAACACGGCGAATCGGCGCTCACGGCGGCGCAGCGCTGTGCCAAGCCAGACATGTACGAGTTGTTGCGCGAGCCAATGTAGATAGCATGGAACGCGCCGCCCACTATTTTGTCCTGAACCAGGTCGAGGGGGCCGAGCTCGTCGCCGTCGCGCGCGAGCTGTTCCGCGAATATGCCGGGGCGATCGGCATCGATCTCGAATACCAGGGCTTTTCGGCGGAGCTGGCCTCGCTGCCGGTGCCCTATGCGCCGCCGGCCGGGGCGCTGCTGATCGCACGGTGCGGCGAGCAGGTGGCGGGCTGCGTGGCCATGCGGCCGCTTGGGGGCGGCGTCGGCGAAGTAAAGCGCCTGTACGTGCGCTCCGACTATCGGGGATCGGGCCTCGGCAGGTTGTTGGTCGAGACGGTCATTCATGCGGCGCGCCAGGCGGCATATCGGGAACTGCGGCTCGACACCTTGGAGACCATGGAATCGGCGCGAGCGCTCTACTGTCGTCTCGGATTCGTCGAGATTGAGCCGTACAACGAGAAATATCTTCCGGGGACACGCTTCTATTCTCTAGCATTGACTGCCTGAACGACCTGAAGGAAGCCGTGAAGCAGGAACTCGTTATCCGCGCAGCGCGCCCGGACGATCTCGACACCATCTACGAGATCATCAACGACTCCGCGCGCGCGTACAAAGGTGTGATCCCGGAGGCCGCCTGGCACGAACCGTACATGCCGATGGACCATCTGCGATCGGAGATCGCCAAGGGCGTGCGCTTCTATTGCTGCGATCTCGATGACCGCACGATGGGCGTGATGGGAATCCAGGATGTGCAGGACGTGACGCTGGTTCGTCATGCCTACGTGCGCAGCGAAAGCCGCTCGCAGGGAATCGGACGCGCGTTGCTCGAGTCCGTGACGCGCCTGAGACCGCGTCCCGTGCTCATCGGGGCCTGGAAGGCAGCGACCTGGGCCATCCAGTTCTACCAGAAGAACGATTTCACGCTGCTGAACGAAGCGCGCAAGAATCGCATGCTCGGGACGTACTGGACGATCTCGAGTTTCCAGGTGCAGGAGTCGGTGGTGCTCGCCGATCGGCGCTGGATGGACCGCGAGAGCGGTGCGGCGCTGCATGCCGCCTACGAGCGTTTCAACGCTCGCGACATCGACGGCGCACTGTCACTGATGACCCAGGACGTGATCTGGCCCAACGGAATGGAGGGTGGCACGGTGCACGGGCACGAGGGCATTCGTGCGTACTGGACGCGGCAGTGGAAAGTCTTCGACCCTCGAGTGACCGCGCAATCCATCACACGCGAATCCGACGGCCGATATGCCGTCGAGGTTTACCAGCTGGTAAAGGATATTGCCGGCGTCGTGCTCGTCGATCGCACGATCAATCATGTCTACCGGCTCGAGGACGGACTGATCGCGTCCATGGAGATCCGGGAATGATGGCCGGCAGCCATCTCGATGGTGGAAACTGCATCGTGCGCGACTGGGCACTGGCGGACAAGCCGTCGCTGCTGCGCCTTGCTGACAACCGCAATGTCTGGCGCAATCTCACCCATCGTTTCCCGCATCCGTACACCGATGCCGACGCGGAATCCTGGCTTGCACTGCTCGCAGCGAAATCCCGGCGCACCAACTGGGCGATCGAAGTCGATGGTCTGGCCGTCGGTGGCATCGGCATGGATCCGGGTGAGGGCGTGTATGCGAAGACGGCGCGATTCGGCTACTGGTTAGGCGAGCCGTATTGGCAGCGCGGGATCATGACGGCCGCGGTGCGCGCGACCGCGGAATTCATCTTCGCGAACTCGGAGATCGTCAGGCTCGAAGCGCCGGTGTTCGAGTGGAATCCCCCCTCGATGCGCGTGCTCGAGAAATGCGGCTTTATCCGCGAGGGCGTGCTGCGCAAGGGCGTCGAGAAGGACGGTCAGATCATCGACGTGGTGATGTATGCGTTGCTGCGCTGAGCGATCGCGCTGATTTGCCCAAGCAATTTGGGTATTGTTCAGCGCTGCCAGATCGTCTCACGGGGGGTTCATGAAATTCAGATGGCACTTGGCCGCGCTGTGCGCGTGCCTGATCTTACCGGCGTACGCGCAATTACCGGCAACGGTCCGGTCTCCAGACACGCGCGTCTCCGTCACGGTCGCGCAGAACGATGCGGGCCAGCTGAGCTACAGCATCACCCGAAACGGTGAGACGTTGTTCGCGCCATCCGCATTGCGCGTGCGGCTCGCGGAGGGCGATATCTCGGCTGTCGACGTGCGGACGGTGAACCCGCGCAGCGTCGATCGGGTGCAGAAGCTCGTGGCCACCAAGGCAGCAGAAGCGCGCGACCGCTTCAATGAGCTGACCATCACCGCCGCGCCGCGCTCGCGCGCCGCGCGCTCGCTGCAGTGGATCTTCCGGGTGTACGACGACGGCGTGGCATTTCGCTATCTAGTGCCCGGCGATGCCGGACTCAAGACGCTCAGTGTTCGCGCGGAAGAAACCGAATTCACCTTCGGC
>DATHJZ010000059.1:0-3524 GCA_035286365.1 Steroidobacteraceae bacterium
AGCATTCCCGCAGCCCGAGACGCCGGTCGCCGCGTACTCGGTCCCTGTCATGGGAAACGCTGGCGTGGGTGAGCGGGAACGCGGCGCATGGATCAACACTCTGGCGAGAACCCGTGAATATCGCAGCAACGGTGCCCCGGCAGGATTTGCTCCAGATCCACGCACGGGTCATGAGACCGGCGACGCGCGTTACCTGGCGATTCCTTTCTTTGATGCGTGCCTGGCCATCCGGCTGCCACCCAAAGGCAGCAAGAGTCAGAATCTTCAGCGTGTCGACATGAGCCAAGGTTGGTTAGCGCCCTTCCTGGGCCAAACGGCGGTACCGGCCTCTAACTACAAGGGCAACCCCCTGGAAGCGGTCTGGCTGCCCGGCGAACAGGTAGCCAGGATCTGGATGGAGTACGTCAGGAACGGAACCGTTGCCGACGTTACTCCACCGCTTCCGCCGTTCAACGTTCGGGTCACTTCTCGCGGCAACGCGGGCAATGAAATCACCTGGGACGCCGAAGTAGATTTTGAGAGTGGCCTCGGTGGGTTCTTCGTCATGCGCGACGATCAAGCGCTGGCCCGTTTTCCGGCAATGATCCCACTGGGGGTATACGGGCGACCGCTTTTCCAGGGACTGTCATATCACGACACCCCAGAGGGGCCGCCCGGGCCGCCGGAGATGCGCTACCTGGACGTCTCCGCCAGGCCCGGCGAGAAACACAGCTATGGGGTTCTCGCCATCAACAGCGCAGGAGTCACGTCGCAGCCGTCCAATGTGGTTCTAACTACATCGCCGTAATCCGGAAAGGACCGAGGGTCATGAACGGTCTCAAGTTGTTCTTCGCGGCGGTCATCGTCTGGATCTCCAGCCCGGCGATCGCAGCGGACAGGTATGTCGCCTTCGAAGGCGAGAAAACCACCTGGCACGAAGGGTTCGACCGGTACGACTTCATCATGGACGATGCCACTGGGTCGATCACGCCTATGACGGCTCCGGCGAGCGAGGTGACGACTTTCGGAATTGACGTGAGCCTGGTGAACGGCAAACGGCGCGGCGTGGTCGTCGTCCCCAAGAAGGCGGCACCCGGCAATCCATGGTCGTGGCAAGCCTGTTATTGGGACCACCAACCTCAGACCGAAGTCGAGCTGCTGAGACGCGGCTTCCACATCGCTTTTATCGCTCCCGACGCCGGCAGGCAGGGCAAGGCGTGGGACGCCTGGTACAGGTTCCTGACAGAAACACACGGCCTGGCGAAGAAAGCGGTCTTCGTGGGCATGAGCAAGGGCGGAGTCAATGAGTTCAACTGGTCGGGGGTCAACCCCGAAAAGGTAGCCGCCATCTACGCGGACAATCCGGCGCTCTACGACGAGGACTACTCCAGGATCCCGGTGCTGGCCAAACACCATGTGCCCCTGCTGCACGTAGTCGGCACCGAGGATTTTGTGCTGCCGTACACGATGACGGTGGAGAAGATGTATCACCAGTTGGGCGGCTCGATCACCGTGATCATGAAGGAAGGTCACGCGCATCATCCGCACAGTCTCATGGACCCCACGCCGATCGCGGACTGGATCGAGCGGAGCATGAATCCGGTCGAGGCGAACCGGCCGGCGTTCGCCGATTCAACCTACACCAAGACGAGCTACTACAGCGTCGAGAGTTCCTACGTCTACCTACCGATGGAGGCGACCTACGCGACAGTTCGCGGACCAGGATACGTTCCTTCGTACGATCGATATACAAGTCCGGGGACGGGTGACTTCCACATGGATGCCATGTCGATCGTAGTGCCGCAGAAGCCAGCACCGGGCAAGCCGTGGGTGTTCCATCCGAGCGTCCTCGAGCACGACTCGGCGGTGGCTCTCGCACTGCTGGCGAATGGCTACCACATCGTCCTGCCACCAATCTCCGGGTCGGGAGCCGTGCAAGCGAAATGGGACGAGGTCTATCAGCTGATGGTCAACGATGGATTCTCGAAAAAGGTGGTGATGGAAGGGACCGGAGCCAAGGCGGGCGAATCGTACGCGTGGGCCATCGCGAACCCGGACAAGGTCTCGGCGATTTACGCCCGCAATCCGCTCCTGGTCAGCCACATGTCGAAGACGCTGCCGATCGACACCCTGGCGCCACTGGCAAAGGCCGGAGTTCCGATCCTGCACGACTGCGGAAGCCTCGACCCGTGGCTGATGAGCCAGACTCGGGTGGTGGAGAAGCGGTACCGGGAACTCGGCGGGAAAATCACGGTGCTGGTGACCAAGGACGAAGGTCACTTCCCGCTGTCGCGCAAGGATCCGAAGCCGGTCGTGGATTTCATCCGAAGTCACCAGCAGTGAAACAACTCTGACTTTTTGAGTGTGCGCCGCGTTCAGCCTGTGTTATATATATGAACGACGATTTCATATTTGAATACACGCTCTGTACCGCCGGAGGCGCAGATGAAGCACGACGAAACACCGAGCGACGCAGGTCACTTGCGGCCGGCGTGGCATCTCTTGTTCCTCGTTGTCAGCCTGTTCTTCCTATGGGGTGTCGCTAACAACCTCAATGACATCCTGATCAAGCAGTTCAAGAAGGCTTTCGAGCTCTCTGATTTCCAGGCGGGCCTGGTGCAAAGCGCCTTCTATTTCGGTTATTTCACCTTTGCGATCCCGGCAGCCATGTTCATGCGCCGATTCGGTTACAAAGGCGCCATTGTCCTCGGGTTGCTTTTCTACGCGTGCGGCGCGTTCTTGTTCTACCCCGCCGCCGACAACCACTCGTACGGCTTGTTTCTGCTGGCGCTGTACGTCATCGCAAGTGGCCTGGCGTTTCTTGAAACCTCCGCCAATCCGTTGATCACCGTGCTTGGCGCGCGCGAAGGTGCGGCACAGCGGCTGAACCTGGCGCAGGCCTTCAATCCGCTCGGCTCCATCACCGGAGTGCTGGTTGGCCAGCAGTTCATTCTCTCGGGCATCGAGCACACCCCCGAGCAGATTGCCGCGTTGACTGCGGCGGAACGCACCACGTTCTATGCAACCGAATCAGCGGCTGTCCAAGTGCCCTATCTGATCATCGGCGCGATTGTGGCCGTGTGGGCGCTGTTGTTCCTGATCTCTCGTTTTCCGAAGACTCGGGACACCGACGAGGCGGGCGATCATGGGGGCGGCTTTACTCATATCGCTGACCTCCTGCGGGATCGATACTTCATGTTGTCGGTCGCCGCCCAGTTCTTCTTCGTCGGCGCCCAGATCGGCATATGGAGCTATCTCATTCGCTACACCCAAGTGAATGTTCCGGGCACACCCGAGAAGGTTGCCGCCAACTACCTGATGGCATCGCTCGTGCTGTTCATGATTGGACGCTTTACCGGCGCCGCTTTGATGCGCTACCTGGCACCAGCTCGACTCCTGGCTACCTACGCATTGATCAACATCGTGCTCTGCACGGTTGCCGTAGGATTCCCCGGCCCCGCCGGCCTGTATGCGCTCGTCGCGGCGAGCTTCTTCATGTCGATAATGTTCCCGACCATCTTCGCGCTCGGCCTGGATGGGCTCAA
>DATHJZ010000060.1:0-43758 GCA_035286365.1 Steroidobacteraceae bacterium
CACAGCTATCCGTGACTACGTGCAGTTCTACAATCGCAAGCGACTACACTCGGCTCTCGGATATCGATCACCTATCGAGTTTGAACGACAGTCTATCTAACCCATGGGTGTCTACTTTTTCGAAGGAACTCTCCGCGTGGAGGATAAAGTGCCAAGCTCATACATCGGCGCGCGCGCCGCTCAGCTCAAACGTTAGGCCGCACATGACGCTCCGCACTGCGACCGCGTTCTTGGCTGTCCTCGCTTTGGCGGTCCTCAGTTCTCTGTATCTGTCTCCTCTCTGGTCTGCCGCTGTCATCGCCGACCGAACGTTCTTTACAACCTCTGGGTGGTGGTCACCCGCCCACGTCCTCGATATGGCTGACGAATGCATGCTCTTACTTGTCGCGGGCGCGCTTCTGGCGATTCTCGCTCGCCTGGCCCGTCCATTCTGGTGGGGCGTTGGGCTCGGCGCCGCGTTCTGCGCCATTCGCCTTTCGCTCAGTAGCAACTGGTTCGGTGAAGAGGCGACGGCTTTCACATACGCTTGGGCATACAGCTCGAGCGTCGTGCCGGTGTTGTTTGGTGGATTGGGTGCGGTAGCCGCTTCCAAGCTGATACGCAGGAGGGTGGCTCGTGCGGCCTAACAAATCGCTCGAGCGGACGCGTGAGGGATAAAGTGCCAAGTTCATACACCGGCGTGCGCGCCGCTCAGCTCAACCGTTAGACGGCATGAATACTCCTACTGTCTGCGCCAGTTGCCAAAAACGCCCCACGGTATCGGGAAGCGT
This sequence comes from Steroidobacteraceae bacterium, assembly GCA_035286365.1. Lineage (GTDB taxonomy): Bacteria > Pseudomonadota > Gammaproteobacteria > Steroidobacterales > Steroidobacteraceae > CADEED01. The sequence goes on from DATHJZ010000060.1 coordinate 771, forward strand.
AGGAGCATTTTTCTGCTTGCCGCTGGTTCTGTTCATAGGCGGGTCCGCGCTAGACGATTGCTGTGCAGAATGCGCCTCAAGTCGAAAGTTCATTGCCGTGCTTTGCTGGGCCGGCCTCGTGGGCGCCGCGGTGCTAGCGTCCATCATCTACTTCACGTGAGGCGGTAGCATGTCTGAGTTTCGTGCACCGCCGTTAAAGTCAGAAGTGCTGCACCTGGTTGCTGGCACATGCCGTCTAACAAATCGCTCGAGCGGACGCGTGATGGATAAAGTGCCAAGCTCATACGCCGGCGTGCGCGCCGCTCAGTTCAACCGTTAGGCGTCGCGATGCGCAGCACCCTGTTCTTATTCGTCGCGCTTATCGCAGGCTGCGCTTCCGGAAATGGCGGTAGCGCCCCAGTATCTGAGGCTCGAGGTGCAACGCTTCGATTGCTCTCTGTCTCGAAGGCCCACGCCACATTCGCGCTACGAAATGGCGCTCAGGCAGCACTGGCTTACGAGCACTGGATGTCGCAGGGCCCCGATCCGGTGGCTTACTGTCGCGATCCACAAGGTAGCGTTCGCATTTGCGCACTACGAATATTTGTAGCGGAAGGCGATGACCCATACGTTCACGAGAGCTATCTTCAACCCGGAGGCTTAGTACGGTTCCAAGCCGCCCCTTCCAAAGATGAACAGGTAGGCGTGCGACTTTGGTTTCAAGGAAAGGACGAGTTTCTATGGCTCTCGCCGTGGACGCCTAACAAATCGCTGGAGCGGACGCGTGAAAGATAAAGTGCCAAGCTCATACATCGGCGTGCGCGCCGCTCAGCTCAACCGTTAGGCGGCAAGAAGGCATGGCCGACATCACCATCAAAGAGATCGCGGAGATCTATAGCATTCGCCGAGGTCATTGGGATGGCCATTTCATATACAGAGGGGAGAACTCTAGCGAGTACTCGCTGCGTCCGAAGTTCGGACGAAAGCTCGTCGAGCCATATAAAGCTGCGTCGGGTAAAGCGTTCCCTGCACCAGCACACGAGCAGCCAATGCTCACCGAGTTTAAGCGTTTTGCGGCGCCGCACTTAAGTACTCGCCCAGAAGACGAGTGGGATTGGCTGGCCATCGCGCAACATCATGGCCTCGCAACGCGCCTTCTTGATTGGACGTCTAACATACTTGTAGCTGCATACTTTGCGTGCGTGAGACCTCGTAAAGAAGATGCTGTCATCTACGTGCTCGATACCGAAAAGATCCAAGATGCCCCGTTGTCAGAGTCGCCGTTCTCAGTCGCACAGAACGTAGTCTTTCATCCGCGTCACAGCACTGCGAGAATTGCCGCGCAGGCGGGCGTCTTTACTTCGCACGCCGATCCTGCGCTTGAATTCAGTGGGGACATGCTTCAAAGAGTCATATTGCCCGCCAGGATTCTTGTAGAACTCTCGGTCACCCTTTCGACTTTTGACATTACTAAGGCGAAACTTTTTCCTGGGTTAGACTCCGTCGCGGAACGTATAAATGATCGGAATGGGTGCACATGACCATTCACTCTCCATACGCATGTTTCCAAGCCTTGCCGCCTAACAAATCGCTCGAGCGGACGCATGAGAGATAAAGTGCCAAGCCCATACGCCGGCGTGCGCGCCGCTCAGCTCAAACGTTAGGCGACTCGGCCACCGCCATGCGCAGACTGACAGCAACAGTCTTGGCTTCCTGCATCGCGAGCTCATCGGCCTTTGCGTGCGTGCACTCGGATCCAGTAGAGATCGGGGCAGTTTCATTCGTAAAGCACGATCCAATCGATGCTGCAAGTCAGATGCATGTGCACGAAAGGCCGCCGCTCGGCGCATTCACAGTAACCATAGACTTCACACCGGGCGGCGGGTACGAAAGAGACTTTGTACTAATTGTCTCAATGGACATGATCATTGCTCCGCGCGACTTGCCACCGGGAATGCTTCCCAAGAACCTCGAAACTGAGGTCAGCTGGGGAGCATTGGCCACAGAGGAAAACTTGCGCTCCGTGGTGCTGAGTCAGGTTCGCAGTTGCGAAACAACTATCGTGAAGACGTTCGAGTTCTCGCTAGATGAAGTGGTCGACAGGCATTTCTCTGAAGAAGACGGGTTGTGGCCATGGGTAATCAGGGTCAAAGCCGTAGTGGTCGATCGCAAGGTGTCGGTTGTCGCGCGTGGCGAGGGAGAACTTCAAAACGAGTGGCGCCCGGCTTCGCTTGTCGGTGAGTCGCCTAACAAATCGCTGGAGCGGACGCGTGATAAATAAAGTGCCAAGCTCTTCCCGCGGCGTGCGCGCCGCTCAGCTCAGCCGTTAGGCGACATGGGTCAACGCTTCCGCAATCCGGCTCTGATCCTCGTGTGTGGCGCGCTGGCAGCCACGAGCGCGATTTCTCAGGAACAACCAACGCAACGAGATCTCCTAGAGAAGTATCGAATGTGCGCGCTTCAAGAGCGAATGTTCGATGGCTACTGCATGCTCTCGATAGTTGATCTGATTGCAAATCCTGAGATGTTCGATGGCCGGAAGGTTCTGATACAGGGGTATGTCCACATCGAGTTCGAGGGCCAAGGTGTCTACCTGCACAAGGATGACTTCCGCTATGGGATCACTCGCAACGCTTTGTGGCTTACGGCAGCTGGCGGCGTCGATCTTAAGAAGTGTCAGGACTCATATTCTCTTGTAAGAGGCACGTTCAGGGCAGGAATCGGCGGGCACAATGAAATGTTTTCAGGCGTCCTTGATCAGGTGACACAGTGCAGCAAAGTCCGTTCGCGAAATTGAGCAGCGTGCATGTCGCCTAACAAATCGCTGGAGCGGACGCGTGAGGGATAAAGCGCCAAGCTCATACCGCGGCGCGCGCGCCGCTCAGCTCAACCGTTAGATGTCACGGGGCGAGGGCATTGCAATGTCTGAAGAATCCACAGCAGCGGAGACCGTTACGTTTCGGGACATGATTTCGAATGCAATCCGCTATTGGGAGCTTCGTCGTGTTCTCTATAACGCCGTACTGGTTGTGGTTGTTGTGTTGGCCTTTGTGGGGGAGTGGCCAGAAGCGCAACAGGCGCTCAACTTCGAGTCGCTTCTTTCTTTGTTCATCTTGGCAGTGCTGGCAAACGTTGCGTACTGCGCCGCGTATTTGCCAGATATGGCGTTCCAATACTCATCGATGCGTGCAGTTTGGCTCGAGTGGCGTTTCCTGCTTCTTGCCCTCGGGATACTGTTCGCTGCAACCTTGACATACTTTTTTGCACTCTCGCTCGCTAGGCCATGGGTCGACTGACGGGATCGCAGTCGTGACATCTAACACTTCGCTGGAGCGCACGCGTGAGGGATAAAAGGCCAAGGTCATACAACAGCGCGCGCGGCGCTCAGCTCAACCGTTAGGCCTGGAGGAGACGTGAACGTGCCATCCAACCAAGGCCACTCCATTGCGGACATGTCTAAAGTCATGTTCGACTATTTCAAGCACCTAACCGCACTAAGTACAGGATCGGTGCTATTGCTGGTCACTTTGCTTGAGAAGCTCTTTAAAGATCCGCTGTGGAAGCCGCTCATAGTCGCCGCATACGTTGGGTTTACTTTGTCGATACTCGCGGCGCTCATTGCGATGATTGTCGTAGCGTCATTCGTGGGGCACCCTGGAAACCGAACCGAACGGTCTTTAGGCGTTTTCGGTGTCGCTGCAACACTGGCTTTAGTGACATTTTTCATGGGGATCGGATGCCTCGTCACCTTTGCAATCAAAAACTGGTATTAGGTGCCAGGCCTAACAAATTGCTGGAGCGGACGCGTGAGGGATAAAGTGCCAAGTTCATGCAGCGGCGTGCGCGCCGCTCAGCTCAACCGTTAGGCGACTCTATGCGTCACCTGTTCAGTGCTAAGTTCTTGCCTCTTGCAATTATCTCTTTCACGATCGTTGGCGCGGCGCCGGTGCTTCGGGCGGAGCCGCCTCAAGAAGCATTGATCACAATTGCGGACGGCAAGTATTGCTTAGTCGAAGATACGAGAATTCTTTGCGCCGACGTATTGAAGCACCTTCGTGACGTCTTGAAATTGCCGGCAGGGTCTCGTGTGCGTGTACGGGCCGAGAAGACGTCCACATATGAGTCCACTGCAAAGGTCTTTGAGCTGCTTCAGAAGTCGGAATACGTGCATAAAAAAATGGGGTATGTAAACTTTGCGGACTCTCCAAAGGATTGAAGTGAGCGACGGTACACGGAGTCGCCTAACAAATCGCTGGAGCGGACGCGTGAAAGATAAAGTGCCAAGCCCAAGTGCCAAGCCTAAGCGCTGGCGTGCGCGCCGCTCAGCTCAACCGTTAGGCGGCATGAAGTGCGCAGTCATATTGGCGGTCGCGCTTGCACTCGGTGGGTGCTCGTACCTTCCGCGCGAGCCATTTTGCTCTGGCGCAAAATCCTATCGCGGATTGACCCGACGGCCTGTCGAGAAACTCCCCTCTACTCTGAGGAGAGCTGTTGAAGAACGCTCTGGGCTGACCTTTGAGACATGGTACGAAGGGCAAGGAAAGGCAGTGGTAATAGCGGTTTCGCCTGGACGGGGAGACATTGCGTTCACATACAGTTACGTGGGAACCGACTATCGCTTCGAAAGTGAGGAGCAAGTTCCGTGTTTGCAAGAATAGTACCGGCCTTTAAGAAACCGCCTAACAAATCGCTGGAGCAGACGCGTGAAAGATAAAGTGCCAAGCTCAGACAGCGGGGCGCGCGCCGCTCAGCTCAGCCGTTAGGCGGCAAAGTCTCATGTTCGCCCTCGTCAGCACGTTCGGAGTAGTAGCAGGCCTCTCAGCTTTGTCATTATTCTGCTTGCTGGTTGCATGGCGGCTGCCTCCACCATTCCGCTCGCTAGGCGGTGGCGGTATTTTGGGCTTCGTTTTCTTGGTCTATTTAGCGGGTCTCATTTCCCTGTTGGTAGGGGCGGCCCGCTGGCCGCAAGCCCGAGAGGCACTGCGCTCACGGTTCAAGTATCTTTTCGTGGCTTCGGCCCTAGTGATACTTGGCTATGCCGGCTACGTATCGTATGCCATGTATAGCATTTCTCAATCCACGGATTTGTAGAGAGATGCTGCCTAACAACTCGCTGGAGCTGACGCGTGAAAGATAAAGTGCCAAGCCCAAGCCGCAGCGGTCGCGCCGCTCGGCTCAACCGCTATGGCACCATCATTGGTGTGCCGCTAGCGGCGGCAATTTTCGCCACATGGAACACCACTACTTGCGCTCAAGAGATCTCGGTCCGCAAGCTCCAACAGAACAGCTACGAAATGGTCCTCACCAACCAAACGAACCTTGATGAGAGAGAGGCGCAGGCTTACATAGCCAAAGCGGCGGTGCCGGTTTGCGGTGAGCTATCACCAGTTCTGGGGAAGTACCGGTTCGAATCAAAGGAAGCACTTGGATCAGGTCTCCTTTCACGTGAGCCAACGTCTTTCCGCTTTTCACAGGAAGTGTCTTGTTTACCGGTGTCTTTAACGGCGCCCTCCCAACGGGCTCCGAAGCCGACGTCGCCTGCAGAAATTGAGCTTATCCGTGCAGACATCACGAAGTTGTCGGAAGAGTACTTTCACCTTTTGGCCGCGAAGAAGTTCGACGCCGCGTACTCGGAAATGCGCGAGGGCGCCATCGGACCGAACAAGACCACGTGGGTACGCGACAAGCAGGCCTTTCAAGCGCTCGCTGGTGACCCAATCGGCATTTCAATTGTGAAGATAACCGTCTACGACAATCCTTCTGAAGCGCCTGAGCCGGGACTTTATGTGGCAGCGGATTTTAAGAATGCCTATAGAAACGTACCTTACGAATGCGGATATCTAATGTGGCACCGCCCAAACGGCGGTACCTTCGGAATTACCAGGACGGAGATCGGGCACGTAACTACAGAGAGCTTCAAGCTCATTCCAGAGACTCAACGTCCGGAACTCCTTCGAAAGCTTCGATGTGTAGCGCCATAACAAGTCGCTGTAGCGCACGCGTGGAGGATAAAGTGCCAAGCCCAAACCGCCGCAGCCGCGGCGCCCAGCTCAATCGTTAGACGGTGAGAATAGCGATGCACGAAGCCCGCTCAATCGCACTGCTCAGGGCCACAGGTCAGCTGTGGAAGTTCACTATCTGTGCCTGCTGCGCGGCGGTGGGGGTTTCGCTCGCGAGCATCGCCGCCCCAATCGCGCTGGCCCTCGATGCGGAACACATCGCCTTGGCGAGCTTCATCGTCGGCGCCCTACTGCTACTGTTTCCCACGTGGATTGCTTTGCGCACAATCAAATGCCCAAACTGCGGCACGCACTGGGTGCAGCATGCCTTGGGCGGTCGGCCGGTAGGAAGCGGGGTCGCCTGGCTCTTAACTTTCAGCGAATGTCCGGAGTGCAAATACACTGCCGCTTCATTGGCCTCGGCGCCGTCGTCTAACAAATCGCTGGAGCGGACGCGTGAAGGATAGGGCAGAGCACTCGGACTCGCACGAGTTCACCTCTCGAGCAAATGCGGTATTTGAATCCGCGCGCTAAGGGCGCTCAAGGACTTGACGCGTATCAATCTTCGGGCGTGCCGAATTCCGACGCCTTTGAACGTCGCGTGGTCGCCGCCAGGTTGCCCGAATGGATGTCATCGAGCTTGGCGTGCGTGGCCTTGGCAGCCGCCACGAGTTCGGGGTAGGGCCGATCGGTGACGTCGATCCAGCCGATATTGTAGTTTTCGCCGTCGCGCCGGCCGGTCACGGGCTGATCGACCCATTGGTACCAGTGCGCGCCGATGATCGCGGGGTGTTCGGCGGCGTGCTCCACGTAGTAGGAATACGCGACGCCGCGCTCGGCCTGGTTCATCGCCTGGACCAGGCCCGCCGCCATGCCGTGTTCGGGCACGCCGAAATGAAATTCGCCGATGAGGATCGGTAGTTTGGCAATTGCATACACGCGGTCGATGAACTCCGGGGGCGGGGCCCAGCGGTACTTGTTCATGCTGTACACGTCGAAGCCGCGGGCGAGGGCGATCACATCGTCGGGCGGCGTGCCGCCGAATCGGATGCCGAGATTCAGGTGGTTGGGGTCGTGCCGCTTCACCGCGGCGTTGACGATCTCCAGGTAGCGGGTGAACGCCGCGTGTACCAGCGCCTTGCGGGCCGCCGGTGTGTCGCCTTTCGCGAGCTCCGCTTTGAACCGCTTCTGCAGGGCCGTCGCCGGACCCTTCAGAACCAGGTCGACCAACTGACTCTCGCGCGCCGGCCACGGCGGTTCGTTGCCGATGAAGTAGCCGATCATCCACGGATCGTCCTTCCGCGGCGCCAGCTGCTGCGCGGCTTCCGCGTCGACGCGTTTGGCAAAGGAGTCCGAGTACACATCGGGCATGCCCATGATGGCGCCTTCGACTCGCTGCCAGCCGCGCAATGGATACACATAGGCCTGGCGCAGCGTGGGTGTGGGTGCGAGCGCGTCATTGAGCGCCGGGCCGTATGCGGTGTTGAGCCCCCAGGCTCGCATGCGGCGCGCGGTGAGCTGCGCGGCGGGCGTACTCCAGTCGCGCCCGAAGCGTTTGATGAGATTGGCCGCGTATAAAGACAGCGGATCGCGCAGCGGATCCGGATCCGCATTCGCCGCCGGAAACTGCGCGGCCGTGGGAATGCTGGCAAACAACCTGTCGCGCCCGACGATCTGCGTGCGCGGCGGCTCGGCGCCCGCGCCGTTCACCCCCGCAGACCAGAAGCGGCAGCCTTCGGGGTCGATGAGCCACCAGCGTGTGCCGAGCTTCTCCACGCGGAAGAAGCCCGTGGCGCGGCGCTTGTCACGCGCCATGCCGCCATAACGACACGCGGGCGGTGCCTTGGCCACGAGCAGGCGCTGCTCGGTCTGCCATTCGCGCTTGAGCGCCTCGAGGCTGCGCACCTTCTCCGGCCAGTCCGTGTGAACGTACTGGCCGAAGTCGTCGATGAGCGGCGTGCCGCCGTCGAGCACGGCATCGCCCGGATCGGTTTTCGACAGGCTCACCCTGCGAATCTCGACCGTCGCGAGGTGCGCCGGATAGCGCATGGTCACGCTGAGCGCGCGCACGTGCACGAGCGGCCCGTGTCCTCCCGCCTCGATGTTGATCCAGTAGCTGTTGCGCGGCTGGTTGACGGTGGACGCGAGTTCGTCCGCGTCACCCAGTCCCTCGCGATAAAACCGCAGTGGAATCGACGCACGCACCCACACGTTCGCGAAAGGATGGATGCGCTTGGAGACGGCGCCCTCGTCGCTGACCAGCCCCAGCTCGAAACGCTGGCTGGTGGAGGAGCGCAGCTCGACCACGAGGAAATCGAATCCGCTCCAGTCGACGGGCAGCTGTGGGTCGAGCTCGACGAGTGACCACTGCCTGCTCGAAACGTCGCTTGCGAACGTCGCCGTTTGCGGAGCGGCGGTCGCGCCGCCTGACATCGAGGCGAGCACCACGGCGATCGCCAGCGCCCAATGATTCATCGCATCCCCCGGTTTACGGCGTCAGCGGCAACGAAATATCGAACGTGGTGCCGACGCCGGGCTCGGAGCCGCAGCGGATCTGCCCGCCGTGCGCATCGACAATACCCTTGCTGATGTAGAGACCCAGGCCCGTGCCGATCTTCTGGTGTTTTTTGCTGGCCGAGTAGTAAGGATCGAAGATGTGCGGCAGGTCGTCGGCCGCGATGCCGGGCCCGCTGTCGGCGATCTCGATCTGCGCGCGGTTGCCGCGGGCGCGGCTGGTCACGCTGATGCGGTCGCCGGCCTTGCAGAACTTCACCGCGTTGCCGAGCAGATTCTGGAACAGCTGCATCAGGCGGCCGCGGTCGGCTTCCGCCTGCATGACGTCGTCGCCGGCGTCGTAGGCCAGGGTGACTCCCTTCTCACGCGCAGGTGCCTCCTGCGCGGCGATCGCCTCGCGCAACACGTCGTTGATGACGATCGGTTTGGGATCGATGGATAGTTTGCCGCCGCGCAGCGCGACCATGTCCATGAGATCGCCGATCATGCGATTCATGAGATCGACGTTGCGACGGATGCGCTCGTGCTGCTCGCGTATCTGTTGCGGGGTGAGCTGATACTTCGGGTTGAGCAGCATGGACGCTGTGGTGTGCACCACCGAGAGCGGCGTGCGCAAATCGTGCGAGACGATGGCGAGCACGTCCTCGCGCGCGCGCACCGCCTGCTCGAGCTGCTGGCGCTGCCGCTGCAGCTGGAAAAAAACCTCCGCCTTCTGCCGCAGGATGCCCGGATTGACGGGTTTGAACAGCACGTCGACCGCGCCGGATTCGTAGCCCCGGAACATCGGCAGCGGTTCGTCTGGACTCGCCGCGGTTATGAAGATGATCGGGATGTGCTTCGAACTTTCGTTAGCGCGCATGAGCTCGGCAAGTGCGAAACCGTCCATGCCCGGCACGTGAATGTTCAGCAGAGCGAGCGCGAAATCGTGCGCCTGCAACAACTCGAGCACCGCGGACTCCGAATCCGCCGTGAGGATTTCGATGCCATCCCCGCGCAACAGAGTTTCAAGTGAGCTGAGATTCGCCGGTTCGTCGTCGACCAGCAGGCACTTGACCTTATCCGGCATGCGCTTCTCCTTGCGGCATGTCGGCCCAGCGTTCGAATCGATTCATCAAGGGTTCACCGTCGTAAAAAGTGGCAGGAGTTTACGGGGATTTTCGGGTAGTGCCGGGGAAGGAGGAATCCAGCTCACCGTGTCAGGGCCTTCCTACAGAATCTCCGCGCGGTTCAATTCACCTTGAGCAGGCGCTTCAGATACTGCGCGGTGTACGACTTCGGATGCCGGGCGACTTCCTCGGGGGTGCCGCTGGCAAGGATGTTGCCGCCACCCGCGCCGCCTTCGGGGCCGAGGTCGATCAACCAGTCCGCCGTCTTGATCACGTCGAGATTGTGTTCGATCACCACCACCGTGTTGCCTTCGTCGCGCAGCCGATGCAGCACGTCGAGCAGCTGCGCGACATCGTGGAAGTGCAGGCCGGTGGTCGGCTCGTCCAATATGTACAGGGTGCGCCCGGTGGCCCGCTTCGCGAGTTCACGCGCCAGTTTGACGCGCTGCGCCTCGCCACCCGAAAGCGTAGTGGCGCTCTGGCCGAGCTGTAGATAGGAGAGCCCGACGTCCATCAGGGTCTGCAGGCGCGATCCGACTCCCGGCACGTTCTGGAACAGCCGCAGCGCTTCTTCGACGTTCATGTCGAGCACTTCGTGGATGTTCTTGCCGCGCCAGCGGATGTCGAGCGTTTCGCGGTTGTAGCGCTGGCCCTTGCAGACATCGCAGGGCACGTAAACGTCTGGCAGGAAGTGCATCTCGACCTTGATCAGGCCGTCCCCCTGGCAGGCCTCGCAACGTCCACCCTTGACGTTGAAGCTGAAACGACCCGCGTCGTAACCGCGCGTGCGCGCTTCCGGAACCTCGGCAAACAACTCGCGCAGCGGACCGAACAGCCCGGTGTAGGTTGCGGGATTCGAGCGCGGCGTGCGGCCGATCGGGCTCTGATCGATCTCGATGATGCGGTCGATCTCGTCGAGTCCTTTGACATCGTCGCAGGGCGCCATGTCCATCACGGTGCCGTTCAGCGTGTGGTTCGCGTGCGTGTACAGCGTGTCGTTCACCAATGTCGACTTGCCCGAACCCGAAACGCCGGTGACGCAGGTGAACAGGCCGAGCGGGAATTCCGCGGTCACGTTCTTGAGATTGTTGCCGCGTGCACCGACCACCTGGATGACGCGCTTCGGATCGCGCGGCGTGCGCAGCCGCGGCAGCGCGATTTGCATGCGGCCCGAGAGGTATTTGCCGGTGAGCGAGTTGGCGTCGTTCAGGATGTCCGCGGGCGTTCCTTGTGCAACGACCCGACCGCCGTGTACGCCGGCGCCCGGGCCGATGTCGAGTACGGCATCCGCCGCGCGAATGGCTTCCTCGTCGTGCTCGACCACGAGCACGGTGTTGCCGAGATCGCGCAGGTGCTTGAGCGTGCCCAGCAACCGCTGGTTGTCGCGCTGATGGAGTCCGATCGAGGGCTCGTCGAGGATGTACATGACGCCGGTGAGGCCGGAGCCGACCTGGCTCGCGAGGCGGATGCGTTGCGCTTCGCCGCCGGACAACGATTCGGCGCTGCGATCGAGCGTGAGGTAGTCGAGGCCGACGTCCACGAGGAACTTCAGTCGCGCGCCAACTTCCTTCACGATCTTGTCCGCGACTTCGGCGCGCCAGCCCACGGCATCGAGCGAACCAAACATCTGCTTCGCATCGCCGACGGTCAGGTGCGCGATTTCCGGCAGGCTGTGTGAACCCACGAACACGTTGCGCGCGGTGCGGTTCAGGCGAGTGCCGTGGCAATCGGGGCAGGGCTGCGAGCCGAGATACTTCGCCAATTCCTCGCGTACCGGCAGCGAGTCGGTTTCCTTGTAGCGCCGCTCGAGGTTGGGAATGATCCCCTCGAAGCGGTGTTTCTTCTTCGTGGTGCGGCCGTTGCCGTGCACGTAGCGGAATTCGACTTCGTCATTGCCGCTGCCAAACAACATGACCGAGTGCGCCTTCTTCGACAAATCCTCCCACGGCGTTTCCGGGTCGAACTTGTAATGCTTCGCCATCGCGGTGATCAGCGCGAAGTAATAGGAGTTCTTGCGATCCCAGCTCTTGATCGCGCCGCCCGCCAGCGACAGGTGCGGATACGCGACGACGCGCAGCGGATCGAAGAAATCCTTGAGACCCAGCCCATCGCAGGTGGGGCACGCGCCGGCCGGGCTGTTGAAAGAGAACATCTTCGGCTCGAGCGCCGCGACGCTGTAGCCGCACACCGGACAGGCCTGGCGCGAAGAGAACAGAGTCTCGTCCTCGGGCTGCGCCTGGGCGCCGGCTTTTTCGGTGTCGTAAGGCGCAAGCCTGGCGGTGCCGCCAGAGAGCTTGAGCGCGGTCTCGAGTGATTCGGACAGACGCTGCGCCGCATCGCCGCGGATGCGCAGTCTGTCCACCACGACCTCGATGGTGTGCTTCCTCTTGGGATCGATCTTCGGCAGCGCGTCGAGCTCGTACACGCGCCCATCGACGCGCGCGCGCACGAAACCCTGGCCGCGCATCTGCTCGAAGGCTTCCGCGTGCTCGCCTTTTCGATCCACGACTATCGGGGCCAGTAGCAAAATGGCGCGGCCTTCCGGCAGCTTCACGATCTGGTCGACCATCTGGCTCACCGTCTGCGCGGCGAGATCGATGCCGTGGTCCGGGCAGCGCGCAATGCCCGCGCGCGCGAACAACAGGCGCAGATAATCGTAGATCTCGGTGACCGTGCCCACGGTAGAGCGCGGGTTGTGAGACGTCGCCTTCTGCTCGATCGCGATCGCGGGTGAAAGGCCCTCGATGCTGTCGACGTCGGGCTTGTCCATCATCGAGAGGAACTGTCGCGCGTACGAGGACAAGGATTCCACGTAGCGTCGCTGGCCTTCGGCGTACAGCGTGTCGAAAGCCAGCGAAGATTTTCCCGATCCCGACAGGCCCGTGATCACGATGAGCTTGTCGCGCGGCAGGTCGACGTCGATATTCTTGAGGTTGTGAGTGCGGGCGCCGCGGATTTTTATGGTTTGCATTTGTCGAGCGCCATAATTGGCGCGAATGAAGAGGAACCAAGGAGTGTAAGCAACGACCCGGGCTCATGCATAACCAGGGGTCAGTCGCGCCGAGTACTGGATACACGCCGCGACATCAATCGGATCAGGCACTTGCGTGGAAAGACATGGACCGGGACAGTCGCCGTATGTTTGAGTGTTTGCACTGGTTGACCGTGTGGGCGGAGTCGGCCGGCTCGCCGCCGGTAACAACCGAGTGACCACCCACAAGCACGATCATTGTTTCCCGCCGGTGGCGCAACGCGACGCCGCCGTGCTCATTCTTGGGTCGCTCCCGGGGCGCAAATCGCTCGAACTGCAGCAGTACTACGCGCATCCACAGAATGCATTCTGGAAAATCATCGCGCAGCTGTTCGGTGCCGCGTCATCGCTGCCCTACAAGCGGCGACTGAAAATCCTGACGGCCAACCGTATCGCGCTATGGGATGTTCTCAGCGCGGCCGAGCGGCCGGGCAGCCTCGATAGTTCGATCGTCCATGCTACGGCGCAGGCGAACGACTTCGCGGCATTTTTCCGCGCTCATCCGCGCATTCGTCGCGTGTTCTTCAACGGACAGAAGGCCGAAGCGCTTTTCCGGCGCCAGGTGCTGCCCGCGCTTGGACCGGAATTCGACAGGCTGCTGTATGAGCGGCTGCCTTCGACCAGCCCGGCGCATGCCGGCATGACGTTTGCAAAGAAGTTAGACAGGTGGCAGGCGATCAAGGAGACAAGGACATGAGGTTTGCAGACAAAGTGTGCCCGGTGGTGTTTCGCGACGCTTCGATGCGACAGATTCTCGCGTTCGAGCACCCGGAGGCGGGCGTGCAATTGGTCAAGGGCGGAATCGAGCCCGGCGAGAATGCGCGCGCCGCGGCGCTGCGCGAGCTTCACGAAGAAGCCGGAATCAGTCAGACCGCCATTGCCGAAGACCTGGGGACCTGGAATTCGGGCGAGCAGGACCACATCTGGTCGCTGCACCTGTGCACCTTCACACCCACGCTGCCGGAAAGCTGGACGCATCGTTGCGAGGACGACGGCGGTCACGAGTTCAAGTTCTTCTGGCACGACGTAAACGCGACGACGGATGAGAAATGGCCGCCGCAATATCGCCGTGCACTCGAAGCGATCCGCGAGCGCACGCGCGCACTGCGCTGGCGCGGATAAATGTAAAACCCGATGACGGGCATCGTGCGCCACGGTAAGGTGACGCACGATGAATCGCCGGGAACTCTTGTTGGTCGTCGGTGCGACCGCGTCAGGCGCCATCTGCGCGCCCGCGAGCGCCGCGAACGGAGATGAGGCCCGCGATCCGGCCGCGCCCAACGACCGCACACGCTGGGCCGCCAGGGCCGAGGCGCTCACGCCCAAGCTGATCGAAACTCAGCAGCTACCTCTCAGCCTCGTGCGCGCCATTGCGGCGGCCGACCTGCCGCTGCGTTTCCGGATGGAATCTGTGGGCAGTGCCGCTGAACTCGCGACGCGGGTGCTGCGCAAGGGCGACAGCGTCATCGTGGATTTCGGCGGACACCGCACCGGGTATCTCTCGTTTCGCCTGGAGACCGAGGGCCGCGAGCCCGACGCCCCGGCGCGCCTGCGGTTCACGTTCGGAGAAGTACCCACCGATGTGGCCGAGGCGTTTTATCCATACAAGGGCGAGCTGAGCCAGGCCTGGCTGCCCGACGAAATCGTCAACATCGACTATCTACCGCAGGCGGTGCGGCTGTCGCGTCGCTACGCGTTCCGTTACGTGAAGATCGAGGTGATCGATACCTCGCCCGGGTTTGGGGTCCGTTTCGAATCGCTCGTGGCGCACGCGGTGACCTCCGCGCGCATCATGCCGCCGGCACTCACCGGCGGCACGCCGCTCCTGCGGCGCATCGACGAGGTGGCATTGGCGACGCTGCGCGATTGCATGCAGACCACGTTCGAAGACGGTCCGCGGCGCGACCAGCGCCTGTGGATCGGCGATCTGCGCCTGCAGGCGCTGACCAACTATCAGACCTTTCGCCAGAACGACGTGGTGCAGCGCTGCCTCTATCTGTTCGCCGCGTTCCCGCGCGACGACGGCCTGGTCGCCGCATGTGTCTACGAAAAACCGGCGGCGCGCTACGGCGGTCTGCACATCGTCGACTACGCGGCATTGTTCAACGTGACCCTGCTCGACTATGTCGAGGCGACGCAGGACCTGGCGACCGGCCGCGACCTGTGGCCGGTCGCGCTGCGGCAGCTCGAAATTCTTGGGAAAGACATCGACGGCGAAGGCAGGTACCGCGATCCCGGCAACGTCTGGATCTTCATCGACTGGGCGCGGCAACTCGACAAGAACGCATCGATCCAGGCCGTGCTCATCTGCGCGTTCAAGGCGACGCTTGCACTGGCGCAAAGGATCGGCCGCGAACGCGACGTCCAGGACTACGCCAAGCGCATCGCACAGATGACGCGCGCGGCGCGTGCGAACTATTGGGATGCGACGAAGAAGGTATTCCTGAGCGGTACCAACCGACAGCTTTCCTGGGCGTCGCAGGCCTGGATGGCCATCGCGGGCGTGTCGACGAAGGCCGAGAGCGCCGCCGCGCTGCGAAATGCAGTCAACGACCCCGGCGCGGTGAAGCCGGTTACCCCTTATCTCTATCACTACGTCGTCGAGGGCATGCTGGCGGCGGGGCTCAAGCGCGAGGCGCGCGCCTTGCTCGAATCGTACTGGGGCGGAATGATCGCGGCCGGCGCCGACACGTTCTGGGAGGTCTACGACCCAGCGCAGTCGTTGAGCTCGCCGTACGGCGACATCCACATCAACAGCTTCTGCCACGCCTGGAGCTGCACGCCATCCTATCTGTTGAGGAGCGGGAAACTGACATGAGCACGATCCAGGCAGCCCTCTATCTGATTGCGGTGGCGCTGTGCATTTTTTCGACCGCGCTCACGACGCGCCGCGCCGCGCGCGGCAAGCCGCTGACGTTCTTCACGTGGTACCTGCTGATTCAGTCCGCGGCCTTCGTGTTCGAGCTGCTAATCGCGCACCCGGCGACGCCGTTGAAATCGTTGTGGCTGGCGCTGCTGATGGCGAGTTCCCTGTGTGTGGCGCCTTGCCTGTGGCTCGCCTTCCAGGAAATCGTCGCGGATTCACGGCCGGTGCTGCGGAATGTTTCGCGCGGGCATTGGGTGGCGATCGGCGCGGGTTTTCTGCTCACGCTGCCGCTGCTGTCGTCCGCGCATCCGGGCACGACGTTCTGGAATCCGCTGCATCCGGCAAGCGCAGCGTATGCACGCTTCATCCATACGACCATGCTGATGTGCATCGGCATCTTCATCGTGCAAGTGCCGTGGTACCTCGCGCGGTGCCGGCGCATTCTGCTCGCGCGCCTTTCGGGGAAGGGCAGCCAGTGGGCGCAACTGCCGCTCGCGATCGTGTTCACGACCTGGGCGCTCGCGATTCTGCGCACCGTCGATTGCGCCTTCATCAAGTGGCCGCCGTTGTTCTCACTGATCGTGGCGGTGGTGAGCGTGGGCGTGACGGTCGGCGCGCTTTATCTGTTGCTGCGCCAATTCAGTCCGCCCGCCAGCTCCGCAGAGGATCGCTACGCGAAGTCGCCACTCGGCCCCGGCGTGCGCCAACGCATTCGGCGCAAGCTTCAGGCCACCCTTGCCGAAGACTCTTTATATAAAAGGAGCGACTTGACGCTCAAGTCGCTGGCCGAGGCGCTGAACGAGAATCCGCACTACGTATCGCAGGTCATCAGCCAGGAACTGCGAACGAGTTTCTACGAGCTGGTGAATCGCTACCGCATCGAACACGCCAAGCGTCTGTTGCGCGCGGCGCCCCGGGAGACGGTGCTGTCGATTGCGATGGACGCAGGTTTCAATTCGAAGTCGGCATTCCACACGGCATTTCGGCGCTGCACCGGCACGACGCCGACGGAATTCCGCTCGCGCCCGGGTCTCGTGGCTCCCGCACCGTCCTCGCCGGTCAGTCAGGACGCCAGGCCGAACTGATTCCCCGACATTCGAGGCCCCAGTTCCAGGAGGCCTCCATGATCCGTCGTTGTTTTGCGCTGGCGTTCGCCGCACTTTCATTCACCACGCACGTGCCCGCCGCGCCCGCGGCAAGTGTCGTCGAAACGAAATACATCGATTCGGCCGTGCTCAAGCAGAACCGTGTGGGCCTCGAGCTGCATCGCAGCGTGAAGGTCTACCTGCCGCCGGGCTATGCCGGCAGCAAAGCCCGCTATCCGGTGATCTACCTGTTGCACAACATCAACTGGAGCAACGATCGCATCTTCGCGCCGGGAACGGCGGCGCAACCGACTTTCGATCGTGCGATCGCGCAGGGCGTGATCAAGCCGTTCATCGTGGTCGCGCCCGACTACACCTCGCCCGCCGTGGGCCCGATGTACGCGAATTCCACCACCAGCGGCATGTGGGAAGACTTCACGCTGCTCGAGGTGGTGCCGTTCATCGACGCCAATTACCGAACGCTGGCGCGCGCGGAGAGCCGCGGCATCACGGGCGATGGGTTCGGCGCTTTCGGCGCGCTGCGCTACGCGTTCGAACATCCCGAGGTGTTCAGCGTGACCTACGGCATGCATCCGGTGGGCACCGGGCCGGGCCTGGTGCCGATGTACTCACGTCCCAACTGGAACAAGGTGCGCAGCGCACACAGCTTCGCCGAACTCACGGGCGACCCTGCCGATCCGTACACGCCGATCTTCGTCGCGATGGCGCAGACCTTCCTGCCCAACCCGGACCGGCCGCCTTTCTACTGCGACTTCATCGTGGATCTGGCCGCTGAGCCGGCGCG
Organism: Steroidobacteraceae bacterium; assembly: GCA_035286365.1. Lineage (GTDB taxonomy): Bacteria > Pseudomonadota > Gammaproteobacteria > Steroidobacterales > Steroidobacteraceae > CADEED01. The sequence continues at coordinate 18,156 of DATHJZ010000060.1, forward strand.
ACTCGACGTCGAGAATTCAGTGCTTCTCAAGTCACGCTTCATGCTGGAGAAAACCGCAGCCGACAATGTCGGCAATCTCGCCAAGCTGCGCGGTATCAAGTTCGACTGGGGGCGCTACGATCCGAACCAGGATCACGTTTACGCCAACCAGGCATTCACGCGGAAGCTCGAGGAACTCGGCGTCGAGCACGAGGCCGAGGAGTACCGCGGGCTGCCATGGGACAAGTATTGGACCGAGAACGGCCGCATGATCGAGGAGGTGCTGCCGTTCTTCGCGCGGCACCTTTCGACGGCACCGCTGCTGCCCTAGGGCTGGTACACCCGCACGTAGTCGATCTGCATCTCGATGGGGAAGATCGCGTCGTTGACGCCCATCTGCCCGCCCCAGTCGCCGCCGACGGCGACGTTGAGAATGAGAAACTGCGGACTCTCGAACGGCCACTCGGCATTGCCCGAGTTGTCGTTCGAGTACTGGTAGTAGTTGCGGTCGTCGACGCCGATGGTGATGCGTGTGGCGGTCCAGGTCAGCTGGTACCGATGGAACTCCGCGCACAGATCGGGGATCGTGGTGGTGGCGCCACGTTGGTTGCCGCGCACGTGGTTGTACGCCCCGGTGTGCACGGTGCCATGCACCACGCCATGGTCGAAGCCCACGTGCTCCATGATGTCGATCTCGCCGTCGTCGGGCCAACCCGTCTGCGGCGGTGTCGACAGCGTCCAGATCGCCGGCCAGCTGCCCACGCCGCAAGGTAGTTTGGCGCGCACCTCGATGAATCCATACCGCCAGCTCGCCTTGTCGCGCGTGAACAGCCGCGCCGAGGAGTACTTCTGGCCGCTCCAGTCCGACAATCCCGCGACAGACAGATCTTCCTTGCGCGCGGTTATCACAAGCAGGCCGTTTTCGACGCGCGAGTTCTCCGCGCGCGCATTCGCGTAGTACTGCAGTTCGTTGTTGTACCAGCCGGCGGAATTGCGCTCGATGTCGTAACTCCACTTGGTCGCGTCGGGAAGTCCCGCGACATCGAACTCGTCCGACCATACGACGTGATAGCCACTCGGGATTCCGCCAGTTTCACTAATGGCAGGAACCCCAGGACCCGCCGGCTGCGGAGGTGGAGGGGAGGAGACAGGGGGACTGTCGGTTCCTTCGCCTCCGCAGGCCGACGAGATCATCGCGATTGCTAGCGCTAACAATGGCGCGCGATCGCTCAAAGCCGGAAAAAAGCGCGCAAACGCGCGAGAAGTTCGGGACATCGACGACGACATGCGAGACATGTTGTTTTTCATCACTTGTTTGCTTGCCGTGACCGCGGTGCGCATGCTAGCGTAAAAATTGTAAGCGCTTACATTTTTTTCAGTGGGGGAACATGAACACACGCGCATTCAAACGCACGCCTGTGGCACAGGCAATTTCTTTGTTACTTGGGACCGCAGGTCTGGTTAGTCCCGCTCTTGCTGCGGAACAGGATGCCACCAATCTCGACGAGATCGTTGTTACCGGTATCCGCGGCAGCTTGACCTCATCCATGAACCTGAAGCGCGAAGCGTCAGGCATCGTGGACGGCATCGTTGCAGAAGACATCGGTAAATTTCCTGATACCAACCTGGCCGAGTCGCTGCAACGCATCACGGGAGTCTCGATCGACCGCTCGATCGGTGAAGGATCGAAGATCACGGTTCGCGGAGTAGGTCCCGATTTCAACCTGGTGTTGTTGAACGGCCGCCAGATGCCTGGCTCGAGCATCGCCGATACGGGGGCTTCGAATTCACGCTCGTTCGACTTTGCCAACCTTGCATCCGAGTCGATCAGCGGCGTCGAGGTCTACAAGACCAGTCGCGCCGGTTCTTCGACGGGTGGTATCGGCGCCACGGTCAACATCAAGACCGCGCGTCCTCTCGACAACGCCGGCATGCGCATGAGCTTCGGCGTGAAGGGTGTCAGTGACGAGTCGGCGAGCAACCTGCCGAGCAACCTCCAGGGCGATGACGTCACGCCGGAACTGTCCGGCATCTTCAGCATGACTTCGGAGGATGAAAGGTTCGGCATCGCGCTGTCGGCCAGCTACCAGGAACGCGCGCTCGGCTTCAACCAGGCGGCGGTCGGCAATGGCTGGCGTCCGTTTGCGGGCGACGAGAACAACTGGGGCACGATTCCGAACGAAGGCACGCCCGGCGCGGCGAACGTCACGAATCACCCGGATTCAACCGACACGTACTCCGTGCCGCAGAACCTGGGCTACAGCGTCAACGGTATCGAGCGCAAGCGCACCAACGGTCAGCTGACATTCCAGTTCAAGCCGGCCGACTCGCTCACGACGACCCTCGACTACACGTACTCCGAAAACAAGGTTCACTCGCAGCGCAACGAGCTGTCGGTGTGGTTCAACTTCGGCCCGTCGGTGTCGAGCTGGACGGACGGCCCCGTGGCCGGCCCATTGTCGTACTCGGAGATCTACAACCTCGTCGACAATCCTGCGACGCCTTTCAACGTCGAAGGGGCGAGCGACCTGTCGATGGGCGGCGCCGAGTTTGCGACCAAGAACGAAAACAATTCCGTGGGCTTCAACATGGCCTGGGAAGCGTCCGATCGACTGGGCTTCGAACTCGACTACCACGACTCGACTGCGACGTCGGGTGCCGATAGCCCGTACGGCTCGAATGCGGTGCTGGGCGTCGCGACCTTCGATCGCGGTACGACGACCGGCGACTTCAGCCAGGACTTCCCGGTCATCAGTGTGCAGTTACCCGCGGGGCGGACCGGGATTCTCCCCTCGCTCGCGCAGGTCACCGGCTCGAGCTTCCGCAACAGCTACATGCGGGCGGAAGTCGAACAGACGCAGTTGAAGGGCAAGTTCGCGTTCTCCGACAGCTCGAAGCTCGACTTCGGCGTGGGGCTCACCGATGTGAACAATCGTTCGGCCTTCGCGAACGTGCAGTCGGACAACACCTGGGGCGGCATTCCGGGGATTACCCCCGAGGCCTATCCAGATGACGTCTGGAAGTTGAACACGGTGCGCGGCTACTTCGACAACATCTCGGGCAGCAACAACCCGAACCTGTTCAACGAGTTCTTCGCCTGGGACTTCGATGAAATCCAGGCGCTGGTTGCGGCGGCTCGCGGTGGTCTCGCCGATCAGTCGGTGGCGACGTGCCCGTTGAACGGCAGCAATGCGCAACGAGTGCCTTGCTACGTGGCGTCGAATCGCTTCGGTACGGATCGCCGCACCGAGGAAGAATCGAAGAGCGCATACGTGCAGTACGGGCAGACGTTCGACACGGCGATGCCGATCAATGTGACGGTCGGCGTTCGCTACGAAACGACCGATGTGACATCGAGCGCGCTGGTGCCGATTGCAACCGGCATCAACTGGACGGGCAACAACGAGTTCCCGGTGCAGTTTGGCGATCCGGACTTCACGACGTTGTCGGGTGACTACAGCTACGTCCTGCCTTCTGCGGACTTCTCGATCGACCTGCGCGACAACCTGAAACTGCGTGCCAGTTACGGCAAGAGCATCGGCAGGCCGGCGTGGGATCAGATTCAGGGCGGACAGACGCTGGGCGGCCTGGCACGTATCGATGGCGGTACCGGCAACCAGGGCAATCCGAGCCTGAAGCCGCTCGAGTCGGAGAACTATGACCTCTCACTCGAGTGGTACTACGGCGAATCGAGCTACATGTCGGTGGGTTACTTCCGCAAGAACATCGACAACTACATCGGCACATCGACCATCGAGGCGACGCCGTTCAACCTGCCGCATCCGGGCCTCGGGGCCGGGTACTACACGGAAGCGGCGGCCAACTGTCCGCAGGGTGACCTCACCTGTATCCGCAACTTCATCTTCGACAATCACGACGGTGATCCGGGGGTGGCGCGCGGACCGAACAATCCGGCGGGCGATCGAACCGGTGTCATCTCGGGTATCGAGGGCGATCCGATCGCGGTGTTCACCATCACCGTGCCGAGCAACCAGCGATCCGCTGAGTTGGACGGCTTCGAACTGGCGGTGCAGCACATGCTCGGGGATTCGGGCTTCGGCGTGTCGGCGAACTACACGATCGTCGATTCGGATCTGAAGTACGACAACCACGACCGCAACGATCAGTTCGCGTTGGTGGGCCTGAGCGATTCGGCCAACTTCGTCGCTTTCTACGAGAAGTTCGGCTGGTCGGTTCGTGCGGCATACAACTGGCGTGACGAGTTCCTGGCCTCGACCTTCGACGGCGCGGGTCCGAACCCGGTCTACGTCGAGGCTTACGGCCAGGTTGACGTCAATGTCGGCTACAACTTCACGGACAACCTGTCCGTGGCGCTCGAAGCCATCAACCTGACCGATGAAACCCAGCGGCTGCACGGACGCAACCCTCGCGATGCACTGTTCGTGACGCAGTCGGGTCCGCGGTACATGATTGGAGCCCGGTACAAGTTCGGGCAGTAAGCACTCCGCAATTGGCACATTGCTGAGCAGGAGAAGCCGCTGGACGACAGCGGCTTCTTCTTTTTTACGGACTCGAGATCGATATGGTGAAACGACTGGTGATCGTCGGGGGCGGCTCGGCCGGATGGCTGACCGCTGGCGTCATCGCGGCAGAGCATCGCGCCAAAGAGGGCGCGGGGCTCGAGGTGACGCTGCTCGAATCCCCCGACGTTGCGCCGATCGGTGTGGGCGAGGGCACCTGGCCCACGATGCGCGACACGCTGCGCAAGATCGGCGTCTCCGAAGCCGATTTCCTGCGCAACTGCGATGCGTCTTTCAAGCAAGGCTCGAAATTCGACCGCTGGGTCAGCGGGCGCGAGCACGACTATTACTTTCACCCCTTCGTGCTGCCACAGGGGTATCTCGAAACCAACCTGGTCGCGGGCTGGGTGAAGCGTCACGGCACCACGCCGTTCGCGGACCTGGTGAGCTTTCAGCCGCACGTGTGCGCACAGGGCAAGGCGCCCAAGCAGGCGGCCACGCCCGAATACGCGGCGGTGGCCAACTATGCGTACCACCTCGACGCGGGCAAGTTCGGGACGTTCCTGCGCGATCACTGCGTGGCCAACCTCGGCGTGCGCCACGTGAGCGACCACATGACGGGCGTCGAAGCCGGGCCGAATGGGGATATCGCAGCCGTCGTAACGCGTGACCACGGCGCGATCGCGGGCGACCTGTTCGTCGACTGCACGGGGCTCAATTCCTGGTTGTTAGGGGGGCACTTCGGCGTGCCGTTCGTTCCGCAAGGTCACGTGTTGTTCAACGACACGGCGCTCGCGCTGCAGGTTCCGTACGCCAGCGAGGACGCACCCATCGCCTCGCACACGATATCCACGGCGCAGCCCAATGGCTGGATCTGGGATATCGGACTGCCGACGCGCCGCGGCGTCGGGCATGTGTTTTCCAGCACGCACACCTCCGTCGAAGCCGCCGAGCGCGAACTGCTCGCCTATGTCGAGCGTACCTCCGGCGCGAAGGTGGCCGCCCTGCCACGCAAGCTCACGTTCAAGCCCGGCTACCGCCGCGAGTTCTGGCATCGCAACTGCGTCGCCATTGGCCTCTCGGCGGGCTTCATCGAGCCGCTGGAAGCCTCGGCGCTGGCCCTGGTGGAGCTGTCGGCGGCCATGTTGAGCGACGAGATGCCCGCGACGCGCGCGGCCATGGACATCGTGTCCCGCCGCTTCAACGATTTCTTCACTTATCGCTGGGAGCGGGTGATCGATTTCCTGAAATTGCACTATGTGTTGAGTCAAAGAGAAGACAGCGACTTCTGGCGGGACAATCGGCGCGCCGAATCCATCCCGGAGCGCCTGAGCGACCTGCTGTTGCTTTGGCGGCACCAGCCGCCTTCGCGATACGATCTGCACCGGGTGGAGGAAGTGTTTCCGTCGGCAAGTTACCAGTACGTGCTCTACGGCATGGGGTTCAAACCCGAGCCGGAAGGGTTCTCGCGCCGGTCCGATGATGCCGATCGTGCCGACGAGTACTTCCGTGAGGCCGCCCAGCTGACGCGCCGGATGCTCGGTGCGCTGCCGACCAATCGCGATCTTCTCGAACACATCAGGAAAAACGGGCTGCCAGGCCCGTGAGGCGAACCAAGTGACTCAACATGCTCTTCTGAACAATCTCCAGCACCGCGACGTGCGCATCATCACCGCCAACGGCGCCGAATATGGCGATAACGTCATGGCCGCCATCACGTTCCCCAGCGAGTTTCGCAGCATCCAGACTCACTACCCGATCGTGTTCGCCAAGGATCGTGAAGACCAATATGCGCCGGTGGCGCTGTTCGGTTTCCGCGAGAAGCAGAATCTGTTTCTCGACGGCAACAAGTGGGATGCCACGTATCTGCCGCTGATGATCGATCGCCAGCCGTTCCTGATCGGCAATTCGCCGAATGGCAAGGTGATCCACCTCGATCTGGACAGCCCGCGCGTCAGCCGCACCGACGGCCATGCGGTATTCCTCGAGCACGGCGGCAACAGCCCCTTCCTCGAGCGCGTCGGCAACCTGCTCGCCACGATCGACGAGGGCTTGGCGGGCAACCCGCCGTTCATCGCGGCACTGCTCGAGCACAAGCTCCTCGAATCTTTCGCGCTCGACATCGAGTTCCGCGACGGCACGAAGAACCGCTTCACGGGTTTTTACGCCATACAGGAGGAGAAGCTCAAAGCCCTCGACGGCGCGGCGCTCGCGGCCCTGCATCAGCAAGGATTCCTGGCGGCTATCTACATGACCATCGCGTCGTTCTCCAGATTCCGCGATCTGATCGAACGCGCCAGCAAACTGAATGCCGCCGACCGCTGAAAGCATCCGCGCAGTCGCAGGTGTCGACCCGCGCGCACTGCCGGACGAAGTGCTCGAGTCCACCGAGCCGCTGGTGCTGCGCGGCCTGGCCGCGGACTGGCCGATGGTGCGCGCCGCGCGGGAATCGCCGCGCGCGGCCGACGCGTACCTGCGCAGGTTTTACCAGGACGCGACCGTCGGTGCGTTTCTCGGTGCTCCGGCCATCAAGGGCCGGTTCTTCTACAACGAAGACCTGACCGGTTTCAATTTCCGACCCGTCAAGATCAAGCTCGACACCGTGCTCACGGAGCTCGTGCGTTTTCTCGATGAGCCGGATTCGCCCTCGATCTACGTCGGGTCGACCACCATCGATACCTGCCTGCCCGGATTTCGCGCCGAGAACGATTTCGCATTCGGCGCGCGTAATCCTCTCGCCAGCATCTGGATCGGCAACCGTACGCGCATCGCCGCGCATCACGATCTGCCGGACAACCTCGCCTGCGTGGTGGCGGGGCATCGGCGCTTCACGCTGTTTCCACCGGCGCAGTTGCCGAATCTCTATGTCGGGCCGCTCGACTTCACGCCGGCGGGGCAGGCCATCAGCCTGGTGGATTTCGCGAATCCGGATTTCGTGCGTTTTCCGCGCTTTGCGGATGCGCTCGAGGCAGCGCGCGTCGCGTCCTTAAGTCCCGGCGATGCGTTGTTCATTCCCAGCATGTGGTGGCATCACATCGAGTCGCTCGATGCGTTCAACGTGCTGGTGAACTACTGGTGGCGCCAATCGCCATCGTTCATGGACACGCCGATGAACGCGCTGTTCTACGCGATCATGACGGTGCGCGATCTGCCCGCCGAGCAGCGCCAGGCCTGGGAAACCCTGTTCCACCACTATGTCTTCGAGACTGGCCCGGCCACGGCCGATCACATACCGCCCGGCAGCCGCCGTGTGCTCGCGCCGATCGACGCCGAACGGGCGCGTGAAGTGCGCGCCCACCTGCTGAGCCGGCTGAATAGATAGAGGTCAGGAACTTGGAAAGCAAACCCATCAGGAAGATCGTGATCGCCGGTGGCGGCACCGCCGGGTGGATGGTGGCCGCGGCCATTTCCAAGACGCTCGGCAAGATACTCGATATCAAGCTCATCGAATCCGACGAGATCGGCACCGTCGGCGTGGGCGAGGCGACCATCCCGACGCTGCTGCTCTATAACCGCCTGCTCGAGATCAACGAACAGGAGTTCATGGCCGCGACGCAGGCGACGTTCAAACTCGGCATCGGCTTCGAGAACTGGCGCGACGTGGGCCAGAACTACGTGCACTCCTTCGGCATGACGGGCAAGGATCACTGGACCGCGGGGTTCCAGCATTTCTGGCTCAAGGGGCGCGACCGCAAGCTCGCCACCGACTACGGCGACTACTGCCTCGAACTGCGAGCCTCGCTCGAAAGCAAGTTCGCGCACCTGCCGCGCAACGGCATGAACTACGCGTTCCATCTAGACGCGGGTTTGTTTGCGAAATTCCTGCGCAAGTTCGCGGAGGGTTTCGGCGTGAAACGCATCGAAGGGAAAATCGCCGAGGTGAAGTGCGAGGAGAAATCCGGCTTCATCCAGTCGCTCAGGCTCGATTCGGGCGAGACGATCGAAGGAGATCTGTTCATCGATTGCACGGGTTTTCGCGGCCTGCTCATCGGCAATGCACTGCACGTGGGCTACGAGGACTGGTCGCACCACCTGTTCTGCGACAGCGCGGTAGCGCTGCAGACCGAAGCGGTGAGCCCGGCGATTCCCTACACGCGCTCGATCGCGCGCGAGGCCGGTTGGCAATGGCGCATCCCGTTGCAGCACCGGGTCGGCAACGGCATGGTGTATTGCAGCCGCTATCTCGCCGATGACCAGGCCAAACAGAACCTGCTGGCAGGCGTCGAAGGCAAGGTGTTGACGGAGCCACGCGTCATCAAGTTCCGGCCCGGACAGCGGCGGCAGACGTGGAAGCGCAATTGCATTGCCATCGGGCTATCCAGTGGCTTCATCGAGCCGCTGGAATCCACCAGCATCCACCTCATCCAGCGCAGCACGCTGCGCCTCATGCAGATGTTCCCGCGCGACGGAATACGTCAAACGGACATCGACGAATTCAACCAGCAGACCAACGACGAGATCGAGCACATCCGCGACTTCATCGTGCTGCACTATCACGTGACAAACCGCCAGGACACACCGTTCTGGCGCGCCTGCCGTGCCATGGACATTCCCGCCTCGCTGCGCCACCGGATCGAACTATTCCGCGAAACCGGTCGCGTATTCCGCGTACCCAACGAACTATTCGCCGAAAACTCCTGGATTCAGGTTATGTTGGGGCAGGGAATCGAGCCGCAGCAGCATCATCCGGTGGCCGATCTCATGGGAGACGAAGAGTTGTCGGGTTTCCTGAACAACATAAAATCGCAGGTCGACAGAACCGTGGCGCAGCTGCCGTCGCACCAGGCCTATGTCGAGCAATACTGCAAGGCGCCGCCCATGGGCGCGTCGGCGGGGTAGATAGCGGCCGATGGCGAATATCTACGAAGTCGCGGAGCTCGCCGGCGTTTCGCTCGCGACGGTCTCCAGAGTCATCAACCCCGGCGCGAAGGTCAGCGAAAAGACCCGCGAGAAAGTACTGTCGGCCATGCAGCAGCTCGGCTACCAGCCGAACTCGATTGCGCAGTCGCTCGCGACCCGCAGTTCCAATGCCGTCGGCGTGCTCGTCTCGGAGCTGCACGGCCCGTTCTTCGGCGCCATGTTGAGCGCCATCGAGCAGACCTTGAAGGCGGCCGGCAAGTTCGTGATGGTGGCGGCCGGCCACAGCAACGAGAACCAGGAGCGCGATGCCATCCGCTTTCTCGTCAGCCGCAATTGCGATGCGCTCATCGTCCACGTGGAGCGGCTGTCCGACAAGTTCCTCATCGAACACGACCACAGCACGACGCCGCTGGTGGTCGTGAACCGCAAGGTGCGTGGCCTGGCCGACCACTGCTTCAGCCTGAACAACGAGCTCGGCGGTTTCCTCGCCACGCAGTCACTGCTCAGGCGCAAGCACAAACGCATCGCGTACATCTCGGGTCCGCTCGACTGGGTGGATGCCAAGCAGCGCTTCGCGGGTCACAAGCGCGCGTTGACCGAGGCCGGCGTCAAATTCGACGAGCGCCTGCTGCACGAAGGCGATTACCACGAGACAGGCGGTCAGGACGCGCTGAACACGCTGTTCGCGAAGGCGATCCCGTTCACGGCAGTAGTGTGCGCCAACGATGAGATGGCCGCGGGCGCCATGGCCGCGGCACACGAACGTGGGCTCACGCTGCCCGATCAATTGTCGATCGTCGGCTTCGACGACGCGCCGATCTCGCGCTACGTCTATCCCAAGCTGACTACCGTGCACTATCCGATCGCGGACATGGGTCGCATGGCGGCCCGCTGGGTCCTCAAGCATGTTTACGACCAGCCGCAGGACGTGCAGCAGGTGTTCGAACCCAAGGTCGTCGAGCGCGATTCGATTTCCCGCGCGTCATGAAAATGCGGGCCGAGCACCGCGCGATCGGGATCATCCTGATCGTCGCTCTCTCCGGTTTCCTGATGGGCTTCGACGGTTCGCTGTTCACCGGTGCCGTCATCTTCATCGAAGGCAAGTTCGAGCTCAGCAAGCTCGCTCTCGGCTGGGCGGTCACGTCGCACACGCTGGCAGCCACCTTGTCCATCTTTCTCGCCGGCCCCGTGGCCGATCGTTTCGGCCGCAGGCGCGTGCTGCGTGCGGCGGCCCTCATCTTTTTAGCTTCGTCGGTGGTTACCGCTGCTTCCGAGAATTTCGCCACGCTCATCGTCGGTCGCATGTTGAGTGGCCTCGGCGTCGGCGCCGTGCTGGTTGCCGCACCGATGTACATCGCCGAGATCTCACCGCCCGCGTTGCGCGGACGCATGGTGTCGTTCAATCAGTTGTTCATCGTGATCGGCATCAGCCTGGCGTTCATCAGCAACTACCTGATCGTCCGCCTCGAGGATTTCAGTTTCGCCTGGCTGACGGCCTTGAACCTGGTTGAATGGAACTGGCGCTGGATGCTCGGCATCGGCGCGTTGCCGGCGATCATCTATCTATTCGCACTGTTCTTCGTGCCCGAGAGCCCGCGCTGGCTGGCGATGCACGGCCAGACCGACGCGGCGAAGCACATCCTCGTGCGCCTGCACGGCGCCGCTTTCGCGGAAACCGAGCTCGCGGAGCTGCGCGAATCGCTGTCGCGCGAAGCGGGCAAACGTGACGCGCGCTTACGCGATCTGTGGGCGCCGCAGCTGCGCGGCGTGCTGGGTCTCGGCATCCTGGTCGGAATCTTTCAGCAGATAACCGGCATCAGCTCGGTGCTCGCGTATGCCACCGTCATCTTCGAGCGGGCCGGCGCCGGCCCGGATGCGTCCTTCATGCAGACGGTGTTCGTCGGCCTGGTGAATCTCGTCTTCACGGTCCTTGCACTGCTGCTCATCGACCGGGTCGGACGCCGTCCGCTGATGCTGTTTGGGCTCGTGGGCATGTGCGTGTGCCTGGTGCTGACCTCGTATGGCTTCCGCGACACCGGCGGCGGGTTGAACGCTGGCCTCGTGCTAGGCGGCATGCTCGGCTTCGTGGCGAGTTTCGCCGTCTCCATCGGGCCGGTGATGTGGGTACTGCTGTCGGAAATCTTCCCCAACCGTGTTCGCGGCCTCGCCATCTCCTGCGTGGGCCTGGTGAATTCCTCGGTGTGTTTCACCGTGCAGCTGCTGTTTCCCTGGCAAATGCAGCGCTTTGGCGGCGCGCACACTTTTCTCATCTATGCCATTTTCGCGCTGGTAGGACTCGTCCTGCTGATCAAGATTCTGCCGGAGACGCGCGGTCGCAGCCTCGAACAGCTGGAGGAATCGCTGGTTCGCAACTCCTGAAGCGGGCGTTTTCCGACACCATAATTCTTCCCGCGAGTGTCGAATGCTGCGCAGGTCGTTCGGCTACGTACCGAACACTCAAAATACGGAGCAAAACATCATGCAGTTCAGCCAGAAAATCGCCCCCTGCCTGTGGTTCGACAACCAGGGTGAGGAAGCCGTAAATTTTTACGTGGGCATCTTCAAGAATTCGAAAATCGTGCAGATCGCGCGCTATGGCAAGGCGGGCAAGGAGACGCACAAGCAGCCCGAGGGCGCCGTCATGACGGTGGCGTTCGAGCTCGAAGGATTGCCGTTCACCGCGTTGAATGGCGGACCGATCTTCAAGTTCAACGAGGCCGTTTCCCTGCAGATCTACGTCGATGACCAGAAGGAGCTCGATTACTACTGGGACAGGCTCACGGCGGGCGGTGACCCGAAATCGCATGTGTGCGGCTGGCTCAAGGATAAATACGGCCTCTCGTGGCAGGTGGTGCCGAAGAAGATGGTGGAGTGGTTCACCAAGCCCGACGAGAAGTCGCAGCGCGCTTTTGCCGCCATGATGAAGATGGGCAAGCTCGACCTCGCGGCGCTCGAACGCGCCTATAACGGCTGACTAGCGAGTAGCTAACTTGCCGTCGGACGCCATTCTCGACGCGGTCCAGTGGCCAGCCATGGCGGTGACGTTGTTCGCCGCCTGGCTGGTCGCCTCGCGCCACAAGGCGCGGCGCAGTACCGGCTTCTGGTGGTTCATTCTCAGCAACGTCCTGTGGATCGTCTGGGCGTGGCACGTGCACGCCTGGGCGTTGATCGCGCTGCAGGCCGGTTTGTTCGCCCTGAACGTTCGCGGCGCGATTAAAAACGAATAAGATCGCTTGAGGTCGTTCGAGCCGGGGAGGCGATATAACTGACCGTCGCGCATTTCTGCGCCGCAGTTGAAGAGCGGGTCTATCTAGTAGCCGGTCTTGCGCAGGAAGATGTGCGTCGCGCGTTCGCCGGCGACGGACTTGTAGCATTCATAACCCAATGCGCGCAGATTGAGGTCGAGCAGGAGGTTTTCCCCTTCGCCCAACAGCACCGGACGTACGGGCAAATGCAGCTCGTCGATCAATCGCTCGCGCAGGTACTCCCGCACCGTTGCAACGCCGCCGCCGATGCGCACGTCGCGTCCACCCGCCGCGAGCCGCGCGCGCTCGAGTGCCGCGCGAATGCCATCGGTGACGAAGTGAAACTCCGTGCCGCCCTTCATCCTGAGGCTGGCGCGCGGGTGATGCGTGAGCACGAACACCGGTGTGTGGTACGGCGGTTCCTCACCCCACCAGCCGCGCCAGGATTCATCCGGCCATGGTCCGCGCACGGGTCCGAACATGTTGCGGCCCAGGATGAATGCGCCGATGTTTTCGAAGCCTTGCTCTGCCATCGCGTTGTCGACGCCCTTTTCACCTTCGCCCTGGCCATGCATCGATTTGAAGACATGCGTCGGGAAGAACCACTCCATGATTTCGGGTCCGCGCACACCGAGCGGATTCTCCAGGTCCTGGTCAATGCCGGCGCTGAAGCCATCGAGCGACATCCCAAAGCTTTCGACGCGCACCTTTGCCATCGTCATTTCTCAGTGGTTAGTGCGGACAACGCGCTCGCGGCGAGCAGGAATGCACCCACGCCGTAGTATTGCGTATCGGTCTCGGCGACTTTGTCGGGGCGATCGCTGACCTGCTGCACCCAGCCGAGCCGGCCGTCTTTGGCGACGGCGCGCGTCAGCGCGGCCCAGCCGGTGTCGATCGCAGGCCGGTATTCGGCGGCGTCCAACAGGCCGTGTTTCACGCCCCACGCGAGCCCGTAAACGAAGAAGCCCGTGCCGCTGGTCTCGGGAGGTGAATTCTCCGCGCCTAGCAAGGAGGGCGGCCAGTAACCGTCCGCCTTTTGCAGCGACTTGATCTTGACGGCCATGTCGCGGAACAGCGCTTCGAGTCGCGGGCGATGCGGGTTGTCTTTCGGAAGCACGTCGAGAATGTTGGCGATGCCGGCGAACACCCAGCCATTGCCGCGGCTCCAGAACAGCTTGCGGCCCTTGTCATCGCGCCGCTCGAAGAAGCGGCTGTCGCGGAAATAGAGTTTCTCCGCCGGGTCGTACAGAAAGTCGGTGGTCGCCCAGAATTCCTGCAGCGCAAATTCCCAGTAGCGCGGATTGCCGGAAATCTGGGACAGCTCGATCCAGGCGGGCGGCGACATGAAAAGCGCGTCGCACCAGCACCAGCGTTGCAGGCACACGGTTTCCTCGTAGTTCGTCGCGGGGACGAAGCTCAGGTGCGTGATCGCGGGCTTCACCAGGATGGAATCGAAGGTCGCGCGCAGCGGCGCGACGGCCTCGGGGCCGGCGCCATGGCGCGCCGCCCACAGGTAGCTCTGCGCGATGACATGATCGTCCGCGTGATACGTACGCGGCCCGGGCTTCCATTCATTCGCGCGGCCCATCGCGAGGATGGCGTCGCGAAAGCGCTTTTCTTGTGAGGCATCGGCGAGGTGCGTCATGCCCACCCAGAACGCGCCTTGCTGCCAGCTGCGTGAACTGCGTGTTTCTTCGACGAAGCCGGTGATGCCTGCGTGCGAGGCGTCCATGCGCGCGAGCTGCCAGTCTGCGACGCGCGCGGCGAGCTTGAGGACGTCCTTGCGGCCAGTGTTGTTGTCAGCGCCCGACGCGCCCCAGGACAGCGACACAAGCAACGCACCGACGGCGGCACGCCAATGAATCCGGCTCATGCGATTACCCCCACGATTTGAGACGACGATGATGCAGCGGCGCCAGTTCGAATGAAAGGTTCTCTGCGGACTCATGTAAGAATCCGGCCGGGATCGGCGCGGGACGCAAGGCAAACGCTGGAACGGCGACCAGACTGACTATGGGCTGAACCTGACGGACGAACCGCGCTGGCTGAAGGTGCGCCTGGCAACCTATTGAAGAGATGCGTAGTCGCGGGCGGGTGAACTTGCGGAATTTGCAGGAATGAGATTGACCAGTCAGGCGGTGCATGGTGGAGTCGAATCGTCGCAAGACGTGCTGCCACCGCAGCAGACAGTGATGTTTTTCAGCGGTGAATATCCAGCAACTCCGTTACCGATCATTCATAGGAGTCAGGAAGCACATGAAAGCGTCGGCGCTGGTCATCAGTCGCACTTACTTTCGCCTCACGTTCGCCGATCGCGACCTCACTATGCCGGGAGTGGAGCCAGTGGTCTTCCTCGGCGAAGTGACTGACGAAAATGGAACGCATGGGTTCGTATTCCAGGACACCGTTTCATACGTTCGATTTGGGTCCGGACTTGAAGGTGACGAGCAGCACGAGGAAATAGACCTCATCTTTGTACCCGAAACGGAGCTAGGCGCGATGTACGACGTCGAGGAGCTTGCCGCTGAAGTGGGAGAGGCGGCGCGGCGTGCAGTCTCGTTGAGCTTCCCGGTGCTCAAGGTTCTTCACACAAAGGGGCAGAGTGCGTCCTGACAAAATTGCTGGAGCGCACGCGTGAGAGATGAGAGGCTCGGTAACGCAACAATGGAGATACCCTTGAGACTCAAGAACACAATCGCGTTGGTGGTTCTTTTCCTTTCCGGGTTTTCCGTGCCCGTCATGGGCAACTCGATGGACAACCATTACTGCGAAGGCTACAAGGCGGGCTACTCGGCCGGTTACGAACAAACCGCGGGCCAGCCCCCAGTCCGCATGTCTCCGCTGTGCCCGCTGAAGCCGCCCGATACCCCCGCCAACGAGAAGGCGGAGTTCGACCGCGGCTATGACACTGGCTTCAAGGCCGGAGTGCGCGACGGGTCGAGGTGAGTAGCGAGACTTTCGGAGCGAAATCCCCGCTCAGATCGTCCAGCCGCCATCGATCACGTGGATCTGGCCCGTCGTGAATCCTGACTCGTCGCTCGCCAGGTGCAGTGCGAGCGCCGCGATTTCTTCGGGCTTCCCCAGGCGGCCGATCGGCTGGCGCGCTTCGAACTCGGCGCGCGTCTTCGCGTAATCGCCATACGCGTGCAGGCGCGCCTGCAGTGAAGGTGTGTCCACGGTGCCGGGGCAGATGGCATTGCAACGCACGCCCTGCGCGACGAAATCCGCCGCCACCGACTTCGTCAGCCCGATCACCGCTGCTTTCGTCGCGCCGTACGCGCAGCGATCCGGCACGCCGGTGATCGAACTCGCCACCGACGACATGTTGATGATCGACCCTTTGTGTGCCTCGAGCATGCCCGGCAGAAACGCGCGAATCATGTGATACATCGAGTTCACGTTGAGGTCGAACGCCGCGTTCCATTTGTCCGGATCGATGGTCAGCACCGACCCGCCGGGCACCGAGCCCGCGCAGTTGAACAACACGTCGATGCGACCGAGCGCTTTCGCGAATGTCGCAATCGCGGCGGGATCGCGCACGTCGAGGACCTGCGCCTCACAACCCGCGACGGACTGCAGCGCCTTGGCATCGATGTCCGCGGCGATCACGCGCGCGCCGGCGCGTGCGAAAGCTTCCGCGCTGGCGCGCCCGATGCCGGAGCCGGCGGCGGTGACGACGGCGATCTTGCCGGAGAGTCTCTTAGATTCCATAGGTTTTCCGTGCCACTGCCGAATGAATCTGCTCGCGCTCCGCGAAGCTCAGGCGGTTGATGAGAATGCTGCTGACGCTCTGCCAGCGCTCATAGGAACACACGAGCTCGCATACCGGCCAGTCACTGCCCCACATGAGCCGCCGCGGCCCGAAGATTTCAAGCAGGTGATCCACGCATTCGACGAAGGTCGGTGCGTCCGCCTTGCCGGCCTCGGTCACGAGCCCGGAGATCTTGCAGACGATGTCGCTGGCCTCCGCCAGGGCGGCGATGTCACGCTTCCACGCGACGATGTTGCCGGTGGCGAGCGGTGGCTTGGCCGCATGATCGAGCACCATCCTGAGCTCGGGATAGCGCGCGCTGAGTTCGCGCAGCGCCGGCAGGTGCTGCGGCTTCACCAACGCATCGAACACCAGGCCGTGATCGATCATGGCTTCGAATACCGGGTCGAATTCCTGGCGCAGCATCCATTCCGGATCCGGAATGTCCTGGATCATGGGACGCAGGCCGACCAGGTTCACGTCGCCGGCGAGTTCGCCGACGGCATCGACTGCAGCGGGGCTCTCGAAATCCACCCATCCCACGACGCCCGCGATGAACGAATGCTCGCGCGCCAGCTGCAGCAGGAAGCGCGTTTCCGCGACCGTGGGCGCGGCCTGCACGGCAATGGTCGAACCGACACCCGCGCGCGCCAGCTGCGGCGCCAGGTCCCCGGGAAGATAGTCGCGGTAGATAGGTGTCAGCGCGGGTGTCAGCCAGCCATAGTCGCCGCGATCGAGGCGCCAGAAATGCTGGTGGCTGTCTACGACGGCCATCACGTGGTCGACAGCGTGGGCAGCGGGGCGCGCGCGTCGACGAGGCCGCGCTCGCGCAGGGCGTGCCAGAACGCTTGGGGAATCTCGTGCGCGAACATCGCGGCGCAATTGCGCGCTTCGGCGCCATTGGCGCAACCGGCCACGACGCTCGCGACGCATGGGTGCGCCAGCGGAAATTGCAGCGCGGCCGCCTGCAGTGGCACCGCAAACTCCGCGCACAGGGCTTCCAGCAGTTGCACTCGCTCGAGCACGGCCGCGGGCGGCGGCGCGTAGTTGTAGTGCGCGCTGGCGCCGGCGCGCGAGCCCGCGGCCAGGATCCCGGAGTTGAACGGTCCACCGCAGATGATGGATACGCCGCGCTCGGCGCACAGCGGCAGCAGCTGCGCGAGCGCCGGCTGCTCCAGCAACGTGTAGCGGCCGGCGAGCAGGATGCAATCGAGATCGCAGTGTGCAAGCAGTTCCACGCACACTTCCGGCTCGTTCACGCCGAGGCCGATGGCGCGGATCGAGCCGGCCGCGCGAAGTTCCTGCAGGGCGCGATAGCCGCCGGTCACGAACTCGCTCACGCGCGTCGCGTGCGCGTCCCCATGCGTGAGCCGGCCGATGTCGTGGCACAGCAGGATATCTACGCGCGCGACGCCAAGCCGTTCGAGACTTTCGGCATGCGAGCGCATCACCGCGTCGTAGCCGTAATCGAACACCGGCGCAAACGGGCGCGACGAGAAATAGCCGTCGCGTCCGATGCCCGGATCCTGTGGCCCGGTGGGGACGAGCTTGCGGCCGACCTTTGTGGAGATCACCGGCGTTGGTTGCGCGCCGCGCAACGCCTTGCCAACGCGCAGTTCGCTCAGGCCGAAACCGTAGAAGGGCGCGGTATCGAAATAGCGCACGCCGCAGGCGAAGGATTCGTGCACCGCGGCGATGGCGTCTTCTTCGGCAAGCTCGCGGTACAGATTGCCGATGCCGGCGCCGCCGAAGCCGAGCACGCTGACTTCGAGACCGGTCTTGCCGAGCTCGCGCCGCGCGAGCGTCACTGTCATGCGCCGGCCGTCTCAGGCGCGCGCCGCGAGGCCCACGCGAACAGGACGACGACGACGAAGCACAGCGCCGGGACGAGCATCGCCGTATTGATCGAGCTGCGATCGGACACGAGGCCCATGAGCGGCGGGACGATGGCGCCTCCCACAATAGCCATGACGAGAAACGATGAACCCGACTTGGTGTGCGTACCGAGGCCGCGCAGGCTCATCGTAAAGATAGTCGGGAACTGGATCGACATGAAGAAGCTCGTCGCCATCAGCGCATGCAGCCCGATTCCGCCACCCGACGTCGCCGCGGTGATGCACAGCGCCACGTCCGCCGCGGCGAACACCGCCAGCAGCAGCGCCGGCCGGAACTTCGACATGAGCAGCGTGCCGATGAAGCGGCCCGCGAAGAACAGCGTGAGCGTGATCAGCAGATTGTTGGCGGCCACTTTCTCGGCCGTTCCCGGCGCATTGAACTGCGTGTAGCGGATCACGAAGCTCCACACGCCCACCTGCGCGCCGACGTAGGCGAACTGCGCCAGCACGCCGAACCAGTAGCGCGGGAACGCGGCGAGGCCGGCGAAGCCGCCGGAGGCGGCGCCAATATCTTCTGGAACCCGCCGCGCCAGCGGCGGAAACTTCACGATGGCGACGAGCACCGCCCAGCACAGCACCACGGCGGCGATCGCGAGGTACGGTAGTTTGACCGCCGCGAGCTCGGCCGCGCGCCACGCGGCCTGCGCCGCCGGCTCCATCGCGCTGACCTGCGCGGAGTCGAGATGCGCGTCGGAGAGGATCAGCTCCTTGCCGACGAACACGCCGACGATGGTGCCGAGCGGGTTGAACATCTGCGCAAAGTTGAGCCGCTGGTCGGCGTTTTCCGCCGGCCCCATGGTGGCGATCATCGGGTTCGCGGATGTCTCGAGGAACGAGAGGCCGCTCGCAACGACGAACAGCGCTCCCAGGAACCAGTGGTACTCGCCAAGCTGCGCCGCGGGGTAGAACAACAGCGCGCCGGTGCCGAACAGCGCGAGCCCCATGACGACCGCGGCGCGATAGCCGAAGCGGCGCATGAACAGCGACGCCGGAATCGCGAACACGAAGTAGCCCACGAACGTGGCGAACTGCACGAAGCTCGAGGCGAAGTCACCGAGCTGGAACGTCCTGCGGAACTGCGGAATCAGCACGTCGTTGAGGCTGTTCGACATGCCCCAGAAGGCGAACAGCGCCACGATCAGGATCATGGCGCCGGCGTAACCGGGGGTGATGAATTCGCGGCGTGTGCCGCTCACGGCAGGTCACCGTGCAGGATGTCATTCGAGATCTGGCGCGCCGCCGCGCGCACGTATTCAACGGCCTGCGGCATTTCCATGACCAGCGGATTGCTGTGCACGAAGGGCACGGTGAGCGCCGCCACCGCGATGTCACCGCGCAGGATGGGTGCCGAAAGGTCGACGATGCCGCGCACGAAATCCGAGGCCGCCTCGTGGTGGCCGCGATCGCGCACGACGTTCGCACGCTCGACGAAGGTGTCGGCCGCTTCGCCCTTCAGGCGGCAGCGTTTGAGCCACACGCGGCGTACTTCTTCGCTCTGGTAGGCGAACAACACCAGGCCAGAGGTGGCGCGCGCGATCTCGCGCCGGTAACCGATGCGGACGGAGAAGCCGAGATCGCCCGGGCGCTCGATGCGCGTGATCACGACGATCTGGTCTTCGGAGGCGACCGCGATATGGCAGGACTGCCCGATGTCGTGGCTGAGCTTGCGCATGTTGGGCAGGGCGGTTTCGACCAGCGAGCGCACTGGCGCCTGCGCCATCGCGAGCGCGAACAGTTTGTTCGTGAGTACGTAACCGGTGCCGTTGTCCGAGGTCGTGATGAATCCCTTGAATTCCAGCACCTGCAGCATGCGGAACAGTTCGCCCGACGAGCGGCCCAGCCGCTGTGAAATGGCGGACAGGTTCAACGGCGACTTCTCCGCCGCGAGCAGCTCGATGACATCGAGTCCCTTTTCGAGCGCGGGAGCACGGTAACGACTCGTGCGGGCGTTGGAGTCCTGGGCGCTGGCGCGCGGCGGGCCCGATTTGGTGGTCATGGTTTCTATAGTTCTTGTGGTGCTGACCGGCGATGGATTCTGCCCGTAACCCGACTCCCCGTTAAGCGCCGTCGCACCGGGCGCGGCTTCAGAAACCTCTTGATCTTGGTTTTTCATTAGAGCATTGTACTTTTATTCGGGAAATCATAGTCGGAATCGTGTTGCCGCAGATCACTCGCGCTGTCGAGCCTGCGGCCTCGATAGAGCCGGAAGGCGAGAACCATCGGCGCCCCCACGACGCGGGTTCTCGCTTTCCGGCGATTTCACGGCAATCAAAAACACACACGCAGATTGAAAACGCAGCGCATCGGCGTTCTGATGCGCGCTGTCCGAAAAAAACCGGGGGGTTCATGAAATTTCTGACGACTCTGTCGAGTATCGTGCTGCTCGCGGCCTGCACGGCCAAGGCGCCCGAGGGCACCTTCACCCAGAATGAGAATGGCGTGATCGTCACGCCCGCCACGGGCGTCGCCAAGCGTGTGCGGCTCGAAGTGCGTGGCGAGGGCATCGTGCGCGTCACGGCCGTCGCGGATGAAAAAATCGACGCTCCGCAGAGCCTCATGGTAGTTGCGGCGAGCGGCGCAAAACCCGAATTCAAGGTGACGAAGGTCGACGACGACGTGCAGGTCGCGACCAAACAGATCATCGCGCACGTGTCGCTCGCGAGTGGCTCGGTGAAGTTTACGGACACGGCTGGCAAGACGCTGTTGGAAGAAACCGCGGCGCGCGTGATCGGCGCGGGAGTGTCCCAGCGTTTCAATCCTGGTACCGACGAAGCTTTCTTCGGCATGGGTCAGCATCAGAACGCGCAAGCGAATCTCAACGGCGAAGACGTCGAGATCGCGCAGCACAACATGGATATCGGCGTGCCGTTCGTGGTGTCGAGCCGCAACTACGGGGTGCTCTGGGACAACAATTCCATCACGCGCTTCGGCAATCCGAAGCCGTATGGCCTCGCGTCGCGCGATCTGACGATACGCGATGCTTCCGGCAAGGAAGGCGGCTTCACCGCGCGCTATTCGATCGGCGGCGTGCAGAAACTCGAGCGCGTCGAGAAAGACATCAACTACCAGTACATCCGCGACCGCTTCAATTGGCCGAAGGAATTGCTGACGGGCAAGGAACCGCCGACCGGCGCGCCGCCTAACATCCTGCCCGACCAGGCCGTGACCTGGGAAGGCACGGTGGAATCGGCGCTCGCCGGCGTGCACAAATTCCAGCTCTACGGCAGCAGCTACTTCAAGGTGTATGTCGACGACCAACTCGTCCTCGACCGCTGGCGCCAGAACTGGGCCGCCTGGTATCACAACTTCGATTTCACGCTGACCGCCGGCAGGCCCGCGAAGATCAAGATCGAATGGATTCCGAACGACGGGTATATCGCGCTGCTGCACAGCGATCCGCTGCCGGATCCGGAGCGCCACTCGCTCACGTTCACGTCGGACGCCGGCAAGGCGGTGGACTATTACTTCGTCGCGGGTGGTTCGCAGGATGAGGTCATCGCGGGTTACCGCCAGCTCACCGGCAAGGCCGTGATGCTGCCGCGCTGGGCCTATGGGTTCTGGCAGAGCCGCCAGCGCTACACGACGCAGGCGGAGTTGTTAGGCGTGGTGGCGGAATACCGCAAGCGCAGGATTCCGCTCGACAACATCGTGCTGGACTGGTTTTACTGGAAGGAAGACCAGTGGGGTTCGCATGAATTCGACCAGACGCGGTTCCCGAACCCGAAGGGCATGATCGCTAAGCTGCACCAGCAGAACGCGCACTTCATGATCTCGGTGTGGCCGAAGTTCTATCCCGCCACGGCCAACTACAAGGAGCTGGATGCCGCGGGCTTCATGTACCACGGCAACATCGAGGCGGGCGCGAAGGATTGGGTGGGGCCGGGCTACACCTCGTCGTTCTACGATCCGTATTCGAAGCCCGCGCGCGACATGTACTGGGCGCAGATCAACAAGAACCTGAACGTGCTCGGCGTCGATGCCTGGTGGATGGACGCGACGGAGCCCGATCCGCACTCGAACCTCGATATCGATTCGATCAAGGCGCGCATTGGACCCACGGCGATGGGACCGGCCGAAAACTACTTCAACACGTACGCGCTGATACACACCGAGGGCGTGTACCGCGGCTCGCGCGAAGTTAATCCGGACAAGCGCGTGTTCATTTTGACGCGCTCCGGCAATGCGGGCATCCAGCGCCATGCATCCGCCGTGTGGAGCGGCGATATCGCGTCGCGCTGGGACGATCTGTACAACCAGATCTCCGCCGGCGTGAGCATCGGATATGCGGGTCTGCCGAACTGGACGTTCGACATTGGCGGTTTCGCGAACGAAGGTCGGTACAGCACGCAGAAGCCGACCGCGGCAGACTTGGACGAGTGGCGCGAGCTCAACCTGCGCTGGTTCCAGTTCGGCGCGTTCGCGCCGCTGTTCCGCTCGCATGGCGAGTACCCGTTCCGCGAGATCTTCAATCTTGCACCGCAGAATTCCAAGGAGGGCTCGGAGGTCTACGACAGCCTCGTGTGGCACGACCGGCTGCGTTACCGCCTGTTGCCGTATACCTACACGGTGGCCGCGGACACCTTCCACCATGACGGCACCATCATGCGCGGCCTGACCATGGACTTCATGGCCGACGCGGCGGCGCGCGACGTGCGCGATGAATATCTGTTCGGCAAGGCTTTCCTGGTCGCCCCGGTGCACAAGTACCAGGCCCGGACCCGCGCGGTCTATCTACCCGCCGGCGCCGACTGGTACGACTTCCACTCGGGCGTGCTGACCAAGGGCGGCCAGACCCTGGCCGCGGCGGCACCGCTCAATCGCATGCCGCTGTACGTGCGCGCGGGCTCCATCGTGCCCGTCGGACCTGCGATTCAGTACACCGCCGAGAAGCGCAGCGCCCCGATCACACTGCTCGTGTTCACCGGGGCCGATGGCAGCTTCGACCTCTACGACGACGATGGGGTGAGCTACGGCTATGAGAAGGGCGAGTTCTCGCGCATTCCGCTGCGTTACGACGCGGCGAAGGGCACGCTCACGATCGGCGAACGGGCGGGCAGCTACCCGGGCATGCCCGAGGAGCGCACCTTCAACGTGCGCTGGATCAAGGCGGGCGGCGCGCCGCCGTCCGATCTCGATGCGAAGCCGGATGCGACCGTCGCGTACAAGGGTGCTGCCGTTACGGTGAACTAGGCAGTGTGGTAAAACTTCCTTCACGGGGGTGGTCTCTACTGACTAGGAACGGAGTGCATCGTGGCGAAGGTTCCAGCGGGCGTCGGTCCGCGCTTTCCGCAAGTCGTCGTACTGGTGGGTGCGACAGGCGATCTCGCTCGCCGCAAGCTGATCCCGGGGTTGTTGTACCTGGCCACCGCCGGCTTCATCCCCGGATGCCGCATCATTGGCGTATCACTCGATGATTTCGACGCCGAAGCGTTTCGCCGTTTCGCGCGTGAAGCGCTGAACGAATTCTCCGCGCGCAAGGTGAGCGATGCCGACTGGGGCACGTTCGCAAGTTCCCTGGATTACGTTTCTCTGGCCGCGGGTCCCGGTGCGCTGGCCGAGGCCGTCGTGCGCGCCGAGAAGTCGATCGGCACGGAGAGCCGGCGTCTGCACTATCTCAGCGTGCCGCCAAACGCGGCACTGTCGGCGGTGCGAACGCTGGGCGACGCGGGCCTGGTGCAAAACTCGCGCATCATCATGGAGAAGCCCTTCGGCACCGACCTCGCCAGCGCCGTCGCGCTGAACGCGAAATTGCACGAAGTGTTTGCAGAGGAACAGATCTTTCGCATCGATCATTTCCTCGGCAAGGAACCGGCGCAGAACATCCTCGCGTTCCGCTTCGCGAACGGCCTGTTCGAGCCGATCTGGAATCGCAACTTCATCGATCACGTGCAGATCGACGTGCCCGAGACGCTCGGTCTCGGCAAGCGCTCTGCCTTCTACGAATCCACTGGTGCCTACCGCGACATGGTGGTCACGCACCTGTTCCAGATCCTCGGCTTCATGGCGATGGAGCCACCGACGCACCTGGCGCCCAAGCCCATCAGCGAAGAGAAGAACAAGGTCTTCCGCAGCATGTTGCCGATAAAGCCCGGCGACGTGGTGCGCGGGCAGTACATCGGTTACCACGACGAGGAGGGCGTGGCGGCCGAATCCGATACCGAGACCTTCATCGCATTGAAGTGCTCCATCGACAACTGGCGCTGGGCCGGCGTGCCGTTCTATCTACGCACGGGCAAGAAGTTGGCCGAAGGGCAGCGCATCATCTCGATTGCGTTCCGCGAGCCGCCGAAGAGCATGTTCCCGGAAGGGTCGGGTATCGGCGCGCACGGGCCGGATCACCTCACCTTCGACCTGGCCGACGCTGCGCGCACGTCGTTGTCGTTTTACGGCAAACGGCCTGGCCCCGGCATGCGGCTCGACAAGCACAGCCTGCAGTTCGCGATGAACGACACGGGACAGATCAGCGATGTGCTGGAAGCGTATGAACGTCTGATCCTCGACGCGATGCGCGGCGATCACACACTGTTCACGACGGCCGAAGGCATCGAGCGCTTGTGGGAGGTATCGGTTCCGCTGCTCGAAGCGCCACCGCCGGTGCGTACGTATTCGCCCGGTTCGTGGGGGCCGAATGCAATTCACCAGTTGATTGCGCCGCAGGCGTGGCGGCTGCCGTTCGAACGCACCTGGCGCGACCCTAACAAGCAAGGCAGCTAGCGCCGCTTCGGGGATGCGAGCAAAATCCGCGGCTACGAGTGCGGAGAAGGGGGAGATATGTCACGTATCTGGTACGGGATCGTGTTGCTGTGTTTTGCGGGCGTAAGTGCAGCGCAAGTGCCGGCAGGGCCGGGTGGACAGGGCGGGCCCGAGATCGGCGATCAGGCGGGTCAGGGCACGGACCCGGACGTCAGACACGGCGCCGGGGATCCACGCGCCGTCGAAATTCCGTTGTACGCGGGCGCGCTGATATCCGACGTGCTCTCGTCGCTCACCGCGAAAGGTTTTCGCATCAAGTGGAGTGCCGAGCAGGTGTTGCCGTCGATGAAGCTGCTGGAGCGGCCCAAGTCGACGCGCATCGATAATCTGTTGAATGAGATCCTCGCGCCCTGGGGCATGCGCGCAGATCACAACCTCCAGGACGGCGGCTACCGGGTCAAACCGGTGAAGAAAAAGCGCAAGGACTGACGCTCCCCTGACCGAATTCGGGGTCCCGGGCAGCCACCATTAATAAGAGTGGCCTGGATAGCATTCATTCTCGATTGCAAACAGGAATGATTCGCAATACGATGTTGGCCGATGCTGATCCGGGAAATCTCCGTTTCAGCGCCTTGCTTGAGAGATTAGCCAGCCACTCCCGGACGGGATAGCCAGCGCGCCGTCGGAACAACACTCGTT
>DATHJZ010000061.1:0-6721 GCA_035286365.1 Steroidobacteraceae bacterium
ACCATCGCCAAGACCGAAACGCTGCCGGCGTACAAGGTAAGGGCGCCGAGCGTGTTCATGTCGGACCTGGTCGACAAGAACTCCTTCACCGTGCTGGCCCACAACACGAAGACGAAGGAACTGCTGGCCAAGGCCTCGTGCAAGGCCACGCCGGCCGGCGAGATAGTCTCGTTCAAGTCGCTGTACGTCAAAAGCTGAGGGTCTAACTATCGATCAATCCAGAACGCGGCGAGTCGCGGACACCGGTCCCCCATCCCCCCTCTAGCGGGGAACGGTGTCCGCCACTCGGCCCGCAATGTGAGAATTGCGGGATCGCGGGCCGGGTTTCGGCTAGCATCGCGCGCGATGTCGACGCCGCCCGACCTGCCCCTCGAAAAGGGGGGCTTTCCGACTCTTCCTCCGCACGCGCCCCAGCTGAACGCCCGCTGGCGCCGCTGGCTGGGCGTCCTGCTCATGCGCATCAGCGGCTGGCGCATCGCCGGCAACTTTCCCGATGTGCCGAAATACCTGCTGATCGTGGCGCCGCACACCTCGAACTGGGATTTCTTCCACGGCTTCTGCGCGTACCTCGCGCTGCGGCTCGACAACACCTGGTTGGCGAAGCACACCGTGTTCTTCTGGCCGCTCGGGATCCTGGCGCGTCGCTTCGGCGGCATGCCGATCGACCGTGCGCGCGGCAGCAACGTGGTACGCGCCTGTGTCGCGGAATTCGCGAAGCGCGAGCGGATCTCGATCACCATCACGCCCGAAGGCACGCGCTCGCGGGTGCCGGAGTGGAAGCTCGGCTTCTATTACATTGCGACCGAAGCGCGCGTGCCGATCGTACCCGTGGCGCTGAACTACCGCGTGCGGCAGGTGATGATCATGCCGCCGTTTTTTCCCACCGGGGACATGGCCGCCGATCTGCCGCGGATCAAATCGCTGTACCGGGCCGACATGGCGCGTCATCCGGGGAATTTCTGAAGCCATGAGATTGCTGATCCTGTCGGTCTCCGCAGGCGCCGGCCACGTGCGGGCGGCGGATGCGATCGCGGCGGCGGCCAGGGCCGCCACTCCGGCGCACCAGACTCTGCATCTCGATCTGCTGTCGCTGGTGCCGCGGGAGTTCAAGAAGCTCTACGGCGAGCAGTACATCAAGCTGGTGGAGAGGCTTCCGCAACTGTGGTCCTACCTGTATTCGAAAACCGATCGCCCCACGCGCGATTCATTCGTCGGCAAGTTGAAACGCGCCGCCGAGCAGGTCAACACGCGCAAGCTGAATGCCGAAATCGAGAAATTCGCGCCGGATGCGATCGTCTGCACGCACTTCCTGCCCGCGGAATTGCTGTCGCGCCAGAAGGGCAAGGGCAAGCCACTCCCACCGCTGTGGGTGCAGGTCACCGACTTCGACGTGCACGCGCTGTGGGTGCAGGGCCACGTCGATCGCTACTGCGTGGCGAACGATGAAGTCGCGTTCCGGCTGGCCGATCGCGGCGTGCCGCGCGAGAACATCCACGTCACGGGAATCCCGGTGATGCCGCAGTTTGCGGCGCCACTCGACCGGGCCACGTGCGCCGGAGAACTCGGGGTCGCGGCGGACAAGTTCACCGTGTTGATGATGGCCGGCGGCGCAGGCGTCGGCAGTCTCGATGAGCTGGCGGCGCGCTTGTTGCGCCTGCCGGATGACCTGCAGCTGATCGCCCTCGCCGGCCGAAATGCGGAACTGCTGAAACGCCTGCAGACACTGGCCAGGAAGCATCCCGGCAAGCTGTTTCCGCTCGGCTTCACCAGCACGGTCGAGCGCGTGATGACGGCCGCGGATCTCGTGGTCACAAAACCCGGCGGCTTGTCGGTGTCCGAATGCCTCGCCAAGGCCAAGCCCATGCTGCTCGTCTCGCCCATCCCCGGCCAGGAAGAGCGTAACGCGGACTATCTACTGGAGGCCGGCGCCGCCATCAAGGCGGTGGACGGCCCGACCCTGGAATTCAAGCTGGCGCGGCTGCTTGCGAACCCTGGGCGCCTGCGCGCGATGGGTGAGGCGGCGCACAGAATCGGCACTCCCCGGGCGGCGCGCGAGGTGGTTCGGCTAATATCCGCGCCATCATGAAACGCTTTGCCGTTTGCCTGCTGGCCGGACTGGCCGCACCCGCTTTCTCACAGGAACCCGCCGGACCACCAGCCGTGTCGACACCATCGCGCCCCGCGCACTGGGCGGAAGCCATCACGCTCGAAGGTGTGCCCAATCTCCATCGCCTCACGCCCATGCTGTATCGCAGCGAGCAGCCCACGGCGCTCGGGATGCAGAACCTGGAGAAGTTAGGCATACGCACGGTGATCAACCTGCGCGCCTTCAACGACGATGACGAGGAGGTTCGCGGCACGCAGCTGCGCACCGAGCGCACGCGAATCCTCACCTGGCGCGTGGACGACAAACACGTGATCGAGGTCATGCGGATGTTGAGGAACGCCGACAATGGCCCGTTCCTCATTCACTGCCAGCACGGCGCCGATCGCACCGGGCTGATGAGCGCGATGTACCGGATGCTGGAACAGGGCTGGAAGGCGGAAGATGCGCTGGCGGAACTCACCGAAGGGGGCTACGGCTACCACTCGGTGTGGCGGAACATCCGCCGCTACGTGAGTTCGGTGGATGTCGAGAAACTGCGCGCGGCGATCGGCGCTACATCGGCTCCACCAGCACGGTAACCGCGAGCACATGATCTGCGCCGCCGAGGATCACTCCGCGCAGCGGCGACACGTCGCCAAAATCCCGTCCCCAGGCGACGGCGATGTGGTCGAGCCCTGCGAAGCAGCCGTTGGTGGGATCGAATTCCACCCACCCGTACGGCGGACCCCATACCGACACCCAGGCATGCGAGGCGGCATCGCCGACCAACTTCTCGCCAGCGGCGGTGCCGGGCGCGTTGGTGCGCAGATACCCGCTGACATACCGCGCCGGCAGGCCGCGCGAGCGCAGGCAGGAAATCATCAGGTGGGCGAAGTCCTGGCACACGCCGAGCCTCTTCTCGAGCACCTCGGTGACCGCCGTGCTGATGGTCGTCTCGCCCGGCGCGTACTTGATGTCCTTGCGCAGCTTGGTGCTGAGTTTCTCCGCGCACGCCAGCAACGGCTCGCCTGGTGGGAAACAATCCGCCGAATAGTCGGTGAACGTCTGCTTCAGGCGCACGTGCGGCGATTCGTGCCGGAAACGCGCGGCCTCGAGCTGATCGCGCGACGGCCAGGCGCCGCGGTACGCGAATGCGTCGCGGACTTTCTCCCAGCTCTCGGTGGTCGACACCGGTACCACCGGCCGGTGATGCACCTCGATCTCCATGCGTGACATCACGTTGAGCTCGCGGTGCGGAGTCGCGAGCTCGACGCGAATCATCGGATTGCCGAAAGCATCGAGCTCGTTCATGCGCCGGTGCGCCTCGGGAACGATCTCGATCTCGTGCTCCAGGCATTCCTGGTACGGCGCGGGACGCGGTACCAGGTGCAACAGGTGATGCGAGTGCACGACGTCGGCCGCGTACTGGTAACTCGTCTCGTGACTGATGCGGTATTTTCTGCTCATGTCGCGAGCGCGTGCGCGTCCGATTCGATCAACGCAAAGTAACGACGCGACAGCCGGTCGGAAAGTTCGCCGGCGCCATTGGCGAGCCCGATCAGTTCATTCGCGAGCTCGGCGCGCGCCGTATCGCCCGGGTCACCGGCAGCGTCGAGCAGTTCGGCGGAGCCGCTGGGCAGCAACGGTACGTCCGGCGCGCCGCGCTCGCGCTCGCCGCCCAGCGAGCGCGCCAGTTCGTCGAGGTCCCGGTCGATCGAACGCCGGTGGAACGCCAGCGCCATCGGATGCCCGTCGTCGTACAGCAGCAGGTTGAGCATGGTCGACAGGCGCGGCGCGCCGAGATATCGCGCGCGGTAGATAGGCGTGCTGTCGCAGACGTCGAGCAGCCACTCCACCGCCTCGGGCCGCGTCGCATGCGCGCTCTCGAGCTGGCGCACCAGGATGTTGGCGACGAATTGCATGCGCTCGATGCGGCGGCCCAGGCGCATCACGCGCCAGCCCTCGTCGTGCATCATGTCGTCTTCGGAAAAACCGGTAAGCGCCGCGAGCGACAGCAGCAGCCGCTCATAGACTTCACGGTTGCTGCCGCGCGTGGCCACGGCCTCCTGCATCTGGCGCTGCAACCCGACGACGCCACGCCAATAACGCGCGGACAATCGATTGCGCACCTGCGAAGCGCACCAGGCAAGGTGCCTGACATCGGCGTGCAAGCCGTGCGAATCCGGCTGGCGCAGCGCGTCGAAGACTGCGACTTCCGCGGACACGGCACCCAGGTCGCGGCAGATCTGCCGCGCATGTGCGCAGATGCGCGCGTCGCTGCGTGCGCCCAGCGTGCGCAGCAGCAGGCGCGCGGTGTTTTCGCAGCGCACGGTGTAGCGGCCCAGCCAGTAGAGGTTCTCCACCAGGCGCGAAGGAATGTAGTCCTGCCGTTGCAGTCTCGCCCACTTGCCCGACTGCACGGTACTGATCGTTTCCTCGTGCGGCTCGTCGGCCAGCACCCAGATGTCTTTCGCGCCGCCGCCACGCTGCGTGGACACCACGTCCGCGGCGGCTTCGTTCGCGACGCGCGCCAGGCCGCCGGGCATCACGCGCACGCCCTCCGGGGTCACGACCGCATAGACACGAATCGTGAGGGCGCGCGAGGTCAGTTCGGGCGAGGCCGCGGATTTCCACACCGGCGCCTGCGACAGGCGCACGTGTTCCTGGGCCACGTACGCGTAGGGCCGGTTGCGCAGGCGTTCGATGAGCAGGTCGCGCGCCGGGCCGGTGAAGTCGCGCCCGAACATCGGTTCGAAGCGCTGGTTCGGGTAGGTAGGCTTGATCACCAGGCGATCCATGTTCGCCAGTACGTACTCGAGCGCCGGCTTCTCGCCCAGCCACCAGGTGGCCACTTCCGGCAGCAGCAGTTTCTCGCCGATGAGCCGTTCGGAGATCGGCGGCAGGAAGCCGAGCCAGGCCGCGGATTCCAGCACGCCCGTGCCGAGGGCGTTCGACACCATCACGCGTCCGGCGCGCAAGGCGCCGATCAATCCGGGCACACCGAGCGCGGAGTCGCCGCGCAGCTCGAGCGGGTCGCAGTAGTCGTCGTCGAGCCGGCGCAGGATCGAATGCACGCGGCGCAGTCCGCCGAGCGTCTTCAGGAACACCGTGTCGCCGCGCACCGTGAGGTCGGAGCCCTCGACCAGCGGCATGCCGAGCTGGCGCGCGAGGTAGGCGTGTTCGAAATACGTTTCGTTGTAAGGTCCGGGCGTGAGGATCACCGCGAGCGGCGCTTCGTCGCCCGCGGCATCGAGCATGCGTTCGCGCAATGCCCCAAAAAAGCCGCGCACGCGCCGCACCGCCATGTCGGGAATCGCCTCGGAATGCACCTGCTCGAGGATCTCGCGATTCTCGAGCGCGTAACCCGCGCCAGAAGGCGCCTGCGTGCGGTCGGCCAGCAACCACCAGCGGCCGTCGGGCCCGCGCGCCAGGTCGGCCGCATACAGGTGCAGCCAGGTGCCATCCACGGGCTTCAGGTCGTGGCAGGGCCAAAGGTAGTTAGGATGGCCGAACGGCAGCTCGGCCGGTATGTGTCCTTCGGCGAGCAGGCGCTGCTGGCCGTACAGGTCGCCGAGCACCGCATTGAGCAGCCGGGCGCGTTGCGCGACGCCGGCTTCGATCGTCTGCCACTCCGCGGCCGGCAGCACGAACGGCAACGGGTCGAGCGCCCAGGGGCGATCGGTGCCCTGCGGATCGGCGTAGACGTTGTAGGTGACGCCGTTCTCGACGATGAGGCGGCGCGTGAGCTCGAGCGAGCGACGCACCGCGTCCGGAGAATCATCGGCGCGCAGACGGTCGATGAGCGGCCGCCAGTGCGCGCGCATCGCGCCCTGCGAATCGGTCAGCTCGTCATATCTTTGAAGATCGGCCGGCTCGAGAACCGCACGCATGTCAGCAGAATTCACACATCAGACTTTACGCAGGTCCAGCGTGAACGGGAATTCGACGTTTGGCGATTCGGGCGCAGGTGTGACCCCATTGGGCGTATGACCCATTCTGACAAATCGCGCCAGCCGCCGGCTCTCCGACTCGAAGGCGTTCACGGGGAAGGTGTCGTAGCTGCGTCCGCCGGGATGCGCGACGTGATACTGACAACCGCCCATCGAACGATTCATCCAGGTGTCGACCAGATCGAATGTCAGCGGCGACTGCGCGGGGATTAGTGGATGCAGCGCCGAAGGCGGCCACTAGGCCTTGTAGCGCACGCCGGCGACGAATTCGCCCACCGTTCCCGTGGACCGCAATGGGATTTGTCGGCCGTTGCAGGTCATGGTGTAGCGATCCGGCGCGAGACCCGACACCTTCACCTGCAGTCGTTCGACGGAGGAATCCACGTAACGCACGGCGCCGCCCGCGGCGCCTTCCTCACCCATGACGTGCCAGGGCTCTAGTGCCTGGCGCAGTTCGACCTCGGTACCGAGCACGGCGAAGTCGCCGTATTTCGGAAAGCGGAATTCGAAGTGCGGCGCGAACCATTCGCGCTTGAGCGGAAAACCGGCCGAATTCTGCTCGGCCAGCACATCCTCGAGATCCTGCTCGATGAAGTACGGCAGCATGAAGCGGTCGTGGAGTTCCGTACCCCAGCGGGCCAACCGCGCTGGGTCGTAAGGATCGCGCCAGAAACGCGCGATCAGC
>DATHJZ010000062.1:0-17617 GCA_035286365.1 Steroidobacteraceae bacterium
TCACGCTGTGGAATGGCGTGCCGCTGCTGGTCACGCCGCCGCCGCACATCGACCTCAAGGTGATCGAGACGGACCCCGGCCTCAAGGGCGACACCGCGACGGGCGGCCAGAAGGTGGCCAAGCTCGAAACCGGGGCTTCGGTGCGCGTGCCGCTGTTCATCAACGAAGGCGAGATCCTGCGCATCGATACCCGCACCGGGGAATACGTCTCGCGCGCAAAGGGTTAGTCAGGCCTGACGGCCACGTCCGTCATGAAGGGTGCGCTTCCCTGCTAACTAGCCGAGAGACCCGATGAAGATCTGCGCCAGCCGCTCGAGCCCGCGCGCATCGACGGCGCTGAAGCGCGCCAGATTCGGGCTGTCGAGATCGAGCACGCCCAGCAGGTCAGCGCCTTTCACCAGCGGGATCACGACCTCCGAGTTCGAAGCCGAGTCGCAGGCGATGTGGCCAGGGAAGGCATGCACGTCTTCGACCAGCACGGTCTCGCGGCGCGCGGCCGCGGTACCGCACACGCCCCTGCCGATCGCGATGCGCACGCAGGCGGGTTTGCCCTGGAAAGGACCCAGGACCAGTTCGCCACTCTTATATAGATAGAATCCGGCCCAGTTGAGCTCCGGCAGCGCGTCATAGAGGAGCGCCGCGGTATTGGCGGCGTTGGCGATCAGGTCGCGCTCGCCGCCGAGCAACGCGGTGAGATCGCGCGCGAGCTCGGCGTAGGCCGCTTCGGGCTTGCTGAAGTCGTAGGTTTGCGAGGAATGACTCATCAGGCGCGCTCCACGGGAAAGGCCAATACCTGGTCGATACTGGTGGCGTCGAGCGCCAGCATCAATACGCGATCGAAACCCAAGGCGACTCCGGCGCAATCGGGCAGTCCCGCTTCGAGCGCCGCCAGCAGATTTGCATCGAGCGTGAACGTCGGCAGGCCACGCGCCGCGCGATTTTTCTGGTCCGCCGCGAAGCGCGAGCGCTGTTCGGCGCCATCGACGAGTTCGTGATACCCGTTCGCGAGTTCCACGCCGCGGTGGTAGAGCTCGAAGCGCAGCGCGAGCCGCGCATCCTCTGGATCGAGACGCGCGAGCGCCGCCTGCGTGGCAGGGTAGCGATGCAGGAAGGTCAGCGAATGCGCCCCGAGCGCCGGGCCCACCTGGGCGCCGACGATCAGATCGAGCAATTCGTCACGGCCCGCCCGGCTCGCGCGCGCGGCGTCGAGCCCGAGCGCCTGCGCCGCGTGCCGCAATTCCGCGTCATCGGCGTCGAGTGGATCCAGGCCCGCATGTCGCTGCACCGCCGCGCGGTAACTCACGAATTCCACCGGCAGGTGCAGGCCCAGCAACTGGCGCGCGAGGTCGGCGACTTCTTGCATCAGGTCTTCGAGCGAGAATCCGAGCCGGTACCACTCGACCATCGTGAATTCGGGGTTGTGCTGTCGGCCGCGTTCGTTGCCGCGGAACACGCGGCAGATCTGGTAGCTGTCTCCGATACCGGCGGCGAGCAGGCGCTTCATCGCGTATTCGGGCGAAGTGTGCAGGAACAGCGGCGCGCCGCGGCCGGGCACCAGCGCCTGCACGCTGCCGAGATTCACATCGGAGACCGGCGCATTCACCATCGCGGGCGTCTCGACTTCGAGCACCTTGCGGGTGTGGAAAAATTCGCGCGTCGCCGCCAAGGCCGCAGCGCGCCGGCGCAATGCGGCAGGCTTGGCGCTCGGGCGCCACGCCGCGGCGCCGTCGTCAGTCACCGCGGGCTGCCCACGGCTGCAGCGTGCCGATGCGTTCACCCATGCGCAGGGTTCGGCCGGCGGTGAGCGTGGCTGCCCATTGGGCGGCGCCGGATGGCAGCAGCAGGATCACGGTGGACCCCATGTTGAAGCGCGCCATTTCCGCGCCTTTCTGCAATTCGAGCGGCGCGAGCACGTCGGTCACCGGCAGCGCAGTCACCTCGCGATGCTTGCGCGGTGTGACGTCGCCATGCCACACGGTCGCCATGCTGCCGACGTTGAGCGCGCCCACCAGTACGATCGCCCAGGGCATGCCGCCCGCGTCGAAACCGCAGAACACCCGTTCGTTGCGCGAAAACAGGCCCGGCACCAGCCGCGCGGTGGTGCGGTTCACGCTGAACAGCCGGCCAGGCACGTAGAAACTTTCGCGCAGCTCGCCGCCCAACGCCATGTGAATGCGGTGATAGTTGTACGGCGCCAGGTAGATAGTGGCGAAACTGCCGCCCGCGAAGGTGCGCTCCCAGGCCGCATTGCCGGCCAGCAGCGCGCGCAAGCTGTAGTCATGATCCTTGGCCTGCAGCAGGCGATCCGCGCTGAGCGGTCCTGCCTCGCTCACGGTGCCGTCGACGGGCGAGACGATCGCGCGCGGATCGACGTCCATCGGGCGTGTCCCGGCGCGCAGCGCACGCGTGAAGAAATCGTTGAAGCTCGGGTACGCGGTCGGTTCGCGCTCGACCGCGTCGCTCATGTCTGGCTTGAAACCGCGCACGAACAGTTTGATCAATGCGTTCTTGAATGCCGGATGGCGCGAACGCGTGGCGGCGAGCACCAGGCGCGAGATGCCGTGTTGCGGCAGCAGATGTTGAAGCGCGACGAAGGCGCGGCCTGCGGCGCCGGGAGCCGCGTCGCTCATGTTTTGGCGTCGAGCACGGGCGCAAGCCGCGCCAGGTCGCGCGTCAATGCCGCGGCCGACAGGGGCGGGGTGAACACCGCGACGATGCGCGCTTCCGAATCGAGCACGAACACGGCGGCCGAGTGATCCATCGTGTAGTCGCCGCC
Organism: Steroidobacteraceae bacterium; assembly: GCA_035286365.1. Taxonomy (GTDB): domain Bacteria; phylum Pseudomonadota; class Gammaproteobacteria; order Steroidobacterales; family Steroidobacteraceae; genus CADEED01. The sequence continues at coordinate 2,777 of DATHJZ010000062.1, forward strand.
CGGCAGGTCCACGCGGGCGGCCGCGACGCCGAAGCTCCTGGAGGCATTCACAATCTCGCGCGCGCTGCCGGTGAGGCCGATAAGATCGCCGCCGAATGATGAGATGTACTGACCGAGCTGTTCCGGTGTGTCGCGCTCCGGGTCCACGCTGATGAGCGCGATCTTGAGACTCGGTACGGCCACCTGCTTCTGCACGCTCGTCAACAGGGCGAGAGTCGTGGGGCACACGTCGGGGCAGTGCGTGAAGCCGAAGAACACCAGCGTCGGGTGTCCGCGCAGGGTGGCGGCGGAGGCGGCCGCTCCGTGCGTATCGAGAAGATTGAAGGGCGCGAGCACGCGCGGCGTTGGCAGCGACGTGCCGGCTTCGAGCGAGGGCACGGCAGGTTGGTTGAGCATGCGCGCGACGTACACACCGGCGAGCGCCGCAGCGACGGCGATGGCGCCGACGGAAATCCAGTAACGATTCGACATGGCGCGATTATTCCATACGAAGAGCGGGCACACGCAGCCCGGGGTGACCGCCGGCGAATTGATCGCGAGCGCGACACGGCGGCTGCGTCGCTCCAAGGTGTTTTTCGGCCACGGCACCGACAATGCGCAGGACGAGGCGGCGGCACTGGTCTTCCACGTGATGCACTTGTCGCACGACTCGCCGCCCCAGGTCCTGGCGCGCCGCGCCCGCCCTGCGCAGGTGGCCCGCTTCGATGAACTGCTCGCCCGGCGCATCGCCGGGCGCGTGCCGCTCGCCTATCTCACCCACGAGGCATGGTTCGCCGGCCTCAAGTTTTACGTGGATGAGCGGGTGCTGATTCCGCGCTCGCCGTTCGCGGAGCTCATCGAGAAGCGCTTCGCACCGTGGATAGACCCGCGGCGCGTGCAGCGTCTGCTCGATCTCGGCACCGGTTCGGGTTGCATCGCGCTGGCCTGCGCGAAGGCGTTCCCGCGCGCCCGCGTGGACGCGGTCGACATCGATGCGGGCGCGCTGGCGGTCGCTGCGATCAATCGGCGGCGCTTGCGCCTAACACGGCGTGTAAGACTGATTCGTTCCGACCATTTCGCGGCGCTAACGGGCGCGTCGTACGATATCATCGCGAGCAATCCTCCCTATGTGGGGAGGCGCGAAATGCGCGGACTGCCGCGCGAGTACGGCCATGAGCCTGCGCTCGCGCTCGAGTCCGGACTCCACGGTCTAGACTCCGTGGAGATCATCCTGCGTTCCGCCGCGCGCCACCTGCGGCCGAGCGGCCTGCTCGTGGTCGAAGTGGGTAACACCGAGCGGGCCCTGGCGAAACGATATCCACGCGTACCGTTCACCTGGCTCGACTTCGAGCGCGGTGGTGGTGGTGTATTCGCGCTCACGCGCGAGCAGTTGGTAAAGGTAAAGGTAAAGGTAAAGGTAAAGGATGTCCGGTAATTCCATAGGCCGATTGTTCACGGTGACCACCTTCGGCGAGAGCCACGGGCCGGCGCTGGGATGCATCGTCGACGGTTGCCCACCTGGTCTTCCTCTCAGTGAAGAGGACATACAGCTCGACGTCGACCGGCGCCGCACCGGCACTTCGCAGTTTGTCAGCCAGCGTCGTGAAGGCGACGTGGTGAAAATTCTCTCGGGCGTATTCGAAGGCCGCACCACCGGTACCCCGATCGGCGTCCTGATCGAGAACACCGATGCGCGCTCGCGCGACTACGAGAAGATCAAGGATCGTTTCCGACCCGGCCACGCCGACTACACCTATCAACAGAAGTACGGTTTTCGCGATTACCGCGGCGGCGGCCGGTCTTCGGCGCGCGAAACCGTCATGCGCGTGGCCGCCGGCGCCATTGCGCGCAAGTACCTGCGCGTGCGCTACGGCGTCGCCATCAGCGGATACCTGAGCCAGATCGGCGATCGCGTCATCGACGCGGTGAAGCCCGAGAGCGCCTACGAAAATCCTTTCTTCTGCCCCGACCCCGCGCGCGTGCAGGAGCTCGAAGACCTCATGTGGAAGATTCGCGGCGAAGGCGATTCGCTCGGCGCGAAGGTCACCGTTATCGCGCGCGGCGTGCCGCCGGGTTGGGGTGAGCCCGTGTTCGACCGGCTCGACGCGGATCTGGCACACGCCATGATGAGCATCAACGCGGTGAAGGCGGTCGAGATCGGCGCGGGTGTGCTCGCGGCCGCGCAGCGCGGCAGCGAGCATCGCGACGAACTGACTGCGTCCGGATTCAAGACCAACAACGCCGGCGGCGTTCTCGGTGGCATCTCGTCGGGCCAGGACGTGCTCGTGCACGTCACGTTCAAGCCGACCTCGAGCATCCAGGTGCCCGGGCAGACCATCGACGTCGCGGGCGCGCCGGTCGAGGTCGTCACCACCGGCCGTCACGACCCGTGCGTGGGTCTGCGCGCGACACCGATCTGCGAGGCGATGCTGGCCATCGTGCTCATGGATCACGCGCTGCGGCATCGCGGCCAGAACGCCGACGTGGTCGCGGCGACCCCCAACATCACCGCGCCCCGCGCAGGTAGTTAGTCAAGATGGCGGCAGAGAAACCGGGCGATTCGTCGAAAGGCTATGGTGTCGCCGTGCTCGGTGCCACCGGCCTGGTCGGCGAAACCATGATCCGCGTGCTCGAGGAGCGCGACTTCCCGGTCGCCGAACTGTTTCCGCTCGCCAGCAATCGCTCGGTCGGAAAACGCGTTCAATTCCGCGGCCGGCACCTGCCGGTCATCGACGTCGCCACGTTCGACTTCGCGCGCGCGCAGATCGGCTTGTTCTCCGCGGGCGGAGAAGTGTCGCGCGAGTACGCACCGAAAGCCGCGGCCGCAGGCTGCATCGTCATCGACAACACCTCCGAGTTTCGTTACGACGACGACATTCCGCTGGTGGTGCCCGAGGTCAACCCGCAGGCGATCTCGGGCTACAAGACGCGGAACATCATCGCGAATCCGAACTGCTCGACCATCCAGATGGTCGTCGCGCTCAAGCCCATCTACGACGCCGTCGGCATCACGCGTATCAATGTTTCTACCTACCAGTCCGTGTCGGGCGCGGGCAAGGAAGCCGTGGATGAGCTCGCGGCGCAGAGCACCGCGCTCATGAGCGGCAGCGTGCCGCCCAAGCCGAAAGTGATCCCAAAGCGCATCGCCTTCAACGTCGTGCCGCAGATCGACAAGTTCATGGATAACGGCTACACGAAAGAAGAGATGAAGATGTACTGGGAGACCCAGAAAATCCTCGGCGACAAGGCCATCCTCGTGAATGCGACCGCGGTGCGCGTGCCGGTCTTCGTCGGCCATTCCGAGGCGGTCAGCATCGAGACCCGGCAAAAGATTACCGCCGAGGCCGCGCGCGGATTGCTCAGGCGCGCCCCGGGAATAGAGGTGTTAGACGAGCGGAAGCCCGGGGGTTATCCCACGGCAGCCATTGAAGCCGCGAACCGGGACACGGTTTATGTCGGACGCATTAGAGAAGATATAAGTCACGAACGCGGACTTAACTTATGGATCGTCTCAGACAACATCAGGAAAGGAGCTGCCACGAACAGCGTCCAGATTGCCGAGATTTTGGTGCGCGAGCATATTTAAGTTATATTGCGGGCGGTTTCAGCTTTGAGTCGGAAGTTTCGGCTCTAAGCATCTGTTTCAATAAAGAAATCTCATAGCCGACGGTGTGTGTGGAGACGCGAATGAAGCGTATGGGTCTCGCCCGGGGTTTGCTGGCGTTTTTGCTGTTGCCCGGAATCTCCCTTGCCTTGGGCCTGGGGGACGTTCATCTGAACTCGCCCTTGAATGCGCCGCTCGACGCCGAGATCGAACTCGTCAACGCGACGCCGGAAGATCTGGCGACGCTCGATGCGAAACTCGCCTCGAAAGAGACCTTCGCGCGCTATGGCCTCGACTGGCCACCCTTCATGGCCGGCATCACGGTCACGCGTGATCGCGCCGCGAATGGTGGGCAGGTCCTGCGCATCAAATCCACCGAGTCAGTCACCGAGCCGTTCCTCACTCTGCTCATCGAAGCGTCGTGGGCGCGCGGCCGCCTGGTGCGCGAATACACCGTGCTGCTCGATCCGCCGGTGTTTGCTCCCAGCAGCGTTGCGGCAGCTCCGGTGGCCGCGCCGTCCGCCGCTCCCGCGCAGAGCAGCGGGCAGATTTCACGTCCAGTGCCGCAGGAAGCCCCAAGCGCCGCGCCGCTGCAGGCCGGCGGTGGCGATAGTTACGAAGTGCAGCGCGGCGACAGCCTTTCGGCGATCGCCCGGCGCCTCTCCGCGAGCACCGGTGCCGGAACGTCGCAGCTCATGGTATCTATCTACCGCGGCAACAGCGGCGCGTTCGAAGGCGACATGAATCGACTGCGCGCGGGCGCGGTGCTGAGGATCCCGAGCAGCAACGAGATCGCCGCCATATCGCCTGCCGAAGCCAGCGGGGAAGTGCGCCGTAACGTCGGGTCGTATTCCAGTGCGGCCGCGGCCGCAGGCTCCGGCCGTCTGCGGCTCGTGCCGCCGAGCGAACCGGGCGCGAGTGCCGGTTCTGGCGCCGATAATTCCGCCGAAGTTTCCCAGTTGCAGGGCCGCGTTCGCGACCTCGAAGGTCAGCTGACCGAATCGAAGCGCATGCTCGAGCTGCGCAACACCGAGCTTGCCGATCTGCAGGCCAAGCTGGCGGCATCGCAGGCACCGGCCGCGACCCCGACGCCGACTCCCACGCCGGTTGAGCCGCCCACCGCGACCCAGCCCGAAGCGGCAACTCCGACCACGCCAGAGAGCGCGACGCCTGAGGCGGCCACGCCCGAAACGGCCGCGCCGACCGAGCCCGCAGCAACGCAGGAACCGGCCACGCCCGCCGAGACGACTCCTGCCAGCACCGCGGAAACGGAAAGCGAAGGACCCTCGTTCGTCGATATGTTGATGGACTACTGGTGGGTGCTGGCCGCCCTCGCAGCGATCATCATCGGCCTGGTAGTGGTCAAATCGCGCGGCAAGCGCAAGTCCGCCGAATTCGACGACAGCCTCGGCCGCCTCGCCGATGTGGGCGAAGACCGCCTGGCGCAGCCGCCGGGCTCGATCTCCGACACCGGCCGCATGCGCGCGCCGGGCGCTGGGTCCATTCACGACGACATCCTGGTCGAAGAATCCGGCACGCACCGCGCGCTGCAGGAAACGCAGGACATTCCGCTGGCGCCGACGGTCCGCACCGACGAAACCATCAGCAGCGATACCGCGGTCAACCTGGATCAGGGCGATCCGCTTGCCGAAGCCGATTTCCACATGGCCTACGGTCTGTACGACCAGGCCGCCGACCTGGTGCGCATCGCCATTTCGCGCGAGCCCGACCGTCGCGATCTGAAACTCAAGCTCCTCGAAGTCTTCTTCGTCTGGGGCAACAAAGAACAATTCATCACGATGGCGCGCGAGCTGGCGGACACGCGCGGCGAATCCGCACCCGGCGAGTGGGAAAAGATCGTGATCATGGGCAAGCAGATTGCGCCCGAAGATTCGATGTTCACCGACGGCGGTGCCGGCGGCGCCGCCGTGGGCGTCGATCTCAACCTCGATGCCGGCGGCACGGGCCGCGTGGACTTCGATCCGTTCGACGTCAGCCAGCGCATGGACGTGACCGGTGGCGGCAATCCCGAAGCCGTCGATCTCGATCTCGGCAGCGCGCTGCGCGACCCGGATGCGACCGGCGAGGGCCTGCAGTTTCCCGACAGTCCGGCCAGCAACCAGACCACGCGTGAAATGACCGTCAGGATGACGCCGGCCGGTTCCGAAGGTCCGACGGTGGAACAACCCGCGCTGCGTCCGCTCGATGAGCCGACGATTCGCGAGAAGGTCGAAGGCGCGATGCGCCGCAAGCTGAGCTCGGATCAGACCGCCGAGCTCGCACTCGACGACCTCGGGCTCGAACTCGGCTCGCTCGAACAAACGGATTCCTCGCTGGGCCTGAAGCCCGTCGGCGGCGCGCCCCGCGGCCCCGATGCCAACGCGCCCACGATGGTCGCGGGCCTCGATGAAAACTCACAGCGCCTGCTGGCCGCCGCGGCGGCCCGCCATGGCGGCGGCATGGCCAATGGCGACGACTCTCAGCTCACCGAGCACGGTGCCAGCGGCACGTGGTTCCTGACCGAACGCGAGCTCGGCGGCGACGTCGACCTGACCAAGGGACGCGCGCTCGATCCGAACGCCACGGCATCGATGTCGAAGTTCGAAATGCCCGAGGAAGGCTTCGACATCTCGTCGACGTCACGGCTTGCGGCCATCGATCGCGACAACCTCGACTTCCCGGTGGAGCCCACGCAGCAGCAGCCGCAGATAGGGCGCAAGGTGGATCTCGATCTCGGCGGCGGCAACCTGGATGACCTGCCGGGCAGCCCGACCGAAGAGTTGGCGGTTCCGGACCTCGAGCCAGTGACGCTGTCCGAAGTCGGAACCAAGCTCGACCTGGCCCGTGCCTACGTCGACATGGGCGATCCGGACGGCGCGCGCAACATCCTCAACGAGGTGCTGTCCGAAGGCTCTGCCTCGCAGAAGCAGGAAGCGCAGCGCTTGTTAGAGTCGCTGCCGGGCTAGAAACCTTCGATGGCACGTTTCGCCGTCGGTCTCGAGTACGACGGCCGTGCGTACTCGGGCTGGCAGTTTCAGCCCGGTCTCAACACCGTCCAGGACGTCGTACAGCGCGCGTTGTCGCGGGTGGCGGATTCGCCGGTCGATTGCGTCTGCGCCGGCCGCACCGACGCCGGTGTGCATGCGCTCGCCCAGGTCGTGCATTTCGACAGCGCGGCGGCGCGCAGCGAGCGCGCCTGGCGGCTGGGCGCCAACTCCTATCTACCGAACGACGTGAGCGTGGCCTGGGTGCGCGAAGTTGCGCCGCATTTCCACGCACGCTTCAGCGCCACGGCACGCAGCTACCGTTACTGCATCTTCAATCGCGACTCGCGTTCGGCGCTCCACTTTGGCCGCGCCACCTGGGAGCGTCGTCCGCTCGATGCGCCGCGCATGCACGCGGCGGCCCAGGTGCTGCTGGGCGAGCACGACTTCAGCGCCTTCCGCGCCATCGAATGCCAGGCGAAATCGCCGCTGAGAAAGGTCGAGCGACTCGACATCCGGCGTGCGGACGAATGGGTGACGTTGAAGATCACCGCCAACGCCTTCCTGCACCACATGGTGCGCAACGTGGCCGGACTGCTGATGTCCGTCGGCCACGGTGAGTCGCCGCCTGCGCGCGTGGCGGCGGTGCTGGCGGGTCGCGATCGCAGGGCCAGCGCCGCGACGGCGCCGCCCGACGGGCTCTATCTCACCGCCGTCCGGTATCCCGGCGAGTTCGGACTGGCGTCCGTCCAGCCGGCCGTCGATACGGGAAATCCGGCGCAATCCGCTATCATCGGCCGCTCGCAGGATTAGGGGTCGTTTCGAGAATGTCCTGGTTTGAAAAGATCATGCCGTCGCGGATCAAGACAGAGCGCCGTACGCGTTCGGTGCCGGAAGGGTTGTGGATCAAATGTTCGGCCTGCGATGCCGTGCTGTATCGCGCCGAACTCGAACGCAATCTCAACGTGTGCCCCAAGTGCAGCCATCACATGCGCATCGGTGGCCGCGAGCGCCTGGCGCGTTTTCTCGACGAGGGCGGGCAGACGGAGATCGGCGCCGAAGTGTCGCCGGAAGATCCGCTCAAGTTCCGCGACAGCAAGCGTTACCGCGATCGCCTCGCCGCCGCGCAGAAGGCGACCGGTGAACGCGACGCGATGATCGTGATCGCGGGTACGCTCGAAGCATTGCCGATCGTCGCGTGCGCGTTCGAGTTCAAATTTCTCGGTGGATCGATGGGATCGGTGGTCGGCGAGCGCTTCAAGCGCGGTGTCGATCACTGCATCCAGAATCGCGCCCCGCTGGTGTGCTTCTCCTCGAGCGGTGGCGCACGCATGCAGGAAGCGCTGTTCTCGCTGCTGCAGATGGCAAAGACCAGTGCCGCGCTCGCGCGTCTCGCGCAGGCGCGATTGCCGTTCATTTCCGTCATGACCGACCCGACCACGGGTGGTGTGTCGGCGAGCCTCGCCATGCTGGGCGATCTGAACGTCGCCGAACCGCGTGCCCTCATCGGGTTCGCCGGCCCGCGCGTCATCCAGCAGACCGTGCGCGAAACATTGCCGGAGGGTTTTCAGCGCAGCGAGTTCCTGCTCGATCACGGCGCGCTCGACCTCATCATCGATCGGCGCGACATGCGCGAGAAGCTCGGCGCGTTGCTGCGGCTGCTGATGCGCCAGGCGCCAGCCACTACCGCCGAATCCGCGATCGTCGCCACCGCGCCCGCGGAATGACGGCATGCGCTCGCTCGCCGAGTGGCTCGAGCAGCAACAGAAGTCACATCCCAGCGCCATCGATCTGACCCTCGAGCGGGTGCGCGAGGTCGCGCGCCGTATGGAGCTGCTCGCGCCGGCGTACCAGGTCATCACGGTTGCGGGCACGAACGGCAAGGGCTCGACAGTTGCCTGCCTCGACGCCCTGTTGCGCGCGCAGGAGCACAGGGTGGGCCGATTCACTTCGCCGCATCTCAAGCGTTACAACGAGCGCATCTGCGTCAATGGCGTCGAAGCGAGTGACGCCGAACTGATCGCGAGCTTCAGCCGCATCGACGCCGTGCGCGGCGACATCACGCTCACCTTTTTCGAGTACAACGCCCTGGCGGCGCTCGATCGGTTCAGCCACGCGCAGGTCGATTTCGCGGTGCTCGAAGTCGGGCTCGGCGGCCGGCTCGATGCCACCAATGTCATCGATGCCGATGTGGGCATCGTCTGTTCGATCGGCCTCGACCATGTCGATTGGTTAGGCGCGTCGATCGAGGGCATCGGCCGCGAGAAGGCCGGGATCTTTCGGCGCGGCCGTCCGGCGATCCTCGGGAGCGCGGCGCTGCCCCACTCCGTGGCGGCCTATGCGACGGAAATAGGAGCGATTCCGTATCTTGCGGGGCGCGATTTCAAAGCCGGTGTGCACGGCGATTCCTGGGACTTCGAAACCCACGCATTGACGCTGCGCAACCTGCCGCGGCCCGCAGTGCTCGGCCGGCACCAGGTTGGCAACGCCGCCAACGCGCTGGCCGCATTGGTATTCGGCCAGTTCGGCATCGAGCTCACGCACGACGACGCGTCCGCGGCTTTGAGCGGCGTGCACATCGCCGGCCGCTTTCAGGTCGTGCCCGGCGACATCGAATGGGTGTTCGACGTCGCTCACAATGTCCCGGCCGCGCAGGCGCTGAGCTCGAACCTCGAATCCCTGCCGAAGCGCCGCACGCTGGCGGTGTGCGGAATCCTCGGTGACAAGGATATTCGTGGCATTACCGCCGCGCTCGGCACGAATATCGACGCGTGGTATCTCGCGCAACTCGAGGGTCCGCGCGCCGTGAGCACGGCCGAACTCGCGGCGCGACTGCCGCCAGCGGCACAAGTGCTCGCCCACTCAACCGGCGTCAGCGCCGCCTGTGAGGCGGCGCGCGCCGCCGCCAGGTCCGGCGATCGCATCGTGGTGTTCGGATCTTTCCTGACGGTGGGGCCGGCACTCGAATTCCTTGGGCTATAGTTCGCGTCCATGGATTCGCGAGCCAAGCAACGACTGACCGGCGCCGTCATCCTGGTGGCCGTATTCGTGCTGTTCGTGCCCGAACTACTCACCGGACCGAAGCAGGCCGCGCCCACCGATATGCCGACCGAAGAAGGCCTGCGCCGCTACACGATCGATCTCGACGCGCAATCGAATCCGGCGCAGCCCATGGCAGGACCCGGCGCTCCTGCGGTCGCGCTGCCGCCGGTGGCCGACAATCCCAGGCAGGCCGCGCCCGCACTGGCGACGCCCGGGGAAGCCGCAGCGCCGGCACCAGATACGCCGGCTTCGAGCCATCCTTCAGCAAGTCCTGCGGAAAAAAATAATGTCGCGGCGGCCACGCCGCCGACTCCGGCGCCGCGCGTCGAAACTCCGCGCCCGGCCCCGGCTGCGGTCGAGAAGGGCAGCTTCGCCGTGCAGCTCGGCAGCTTCGGCAGCCGCGACAACGCCGATCGGCTGGTGCGCGACATGACCGCCAAGGGTTTCGCTGCCTTTGTCGCCCCGATCACCAGCAACGGTCGCGAGCTGTACCGGGTGCGCGTCGGGCCGACCCGCGACCGCACCCAGGCCGAGGCGCTTGCCGCACAGCTGCGGCGTATCGGCCAGACCGGCAGCATCGTGCCGATTTCGTGACGCGCGGCCCGCGGAAGGCTGCTCAGAACCAAGGGTGGTCGGCTACAATGCCGCGCCTCGCCTGAAGCGTCGCAGCAACCTTAAGCACATGATTGCAGTCGACTACATCATCCTGGCGATCCTGATCCTCTCGGCCGTCATGGGCCTGATCCGCGGCCTGCTGCGCGAGGCCGTCGCGGTCATCACCTGGTTCCTCGCCATCGTGCTGGCCTGGTACTTCGGCAGCTCCATCGAGCCCTATCTCGGCGGCGTACTGATCGGATCTCCGCTGCGCATCTGGGCCGCCCGCACCATCGTCTTCGTCCTGGTGCTTTTATTGGGCAGCGCAGTGGGCGTGGTCCTTGGACATTTCGTGCGCGTCTCCATGTTCGCCGGCATGGACAAGTTCCTGGGTTTCGTCTTTGGCATCGTGCGCGGGGTCGTCATCGTCGGCGCTCTCACGATCGCCATCCAGGCGCTCAGCATGGACCAGGATCCGAAGTGGAAGAATTCGAAGCTGATGCCCTATGCCATCGGCGTCGCCGACGCGCTGCGCGGCATTGTTGGCGACAAACTCGAGCGCCTCCAATTGCCCCAAAAAGCCGTTTCCACCTGAGGAATCCAAACGAATGTGCGGCATAGCCGGGATCGTCGGAACCAGCGGAGTCAATCAACGAATCTATGATGCGCTCACGGTGCTCCAGCACCGGGGCCAGGACGCGGCGGGCATCGCCACCGTCCTCGACGGCGAGTTGTTCGTGCGCAAGGGGCGCGGCCTGGTGCGTGACGTGTTCGAGCAGCACCACATGCAGGAGCTCAAGGGCAACATGGGCATGGGCCACGTGCGCTATCCGACCGCCGGATGCGACAACGCCTCGGAAGCCCAGCCGTTCTACGTCAACGCGCCGTACGGCATCTGCCTCGCGCACAACGGCAATCTCACCAACGCGCGCGAACTCGCCGAAGTCATCGAACGCGAGGATCGCCGCCACCTCAACACCAGTTCCGATTCGGAAGTGCTGCTCAACGTGCTCGCCTCCGAGCTGCAGCGCGTCGGTACGCCGCGCGTCACGCCGGCCGACATTTTCGCCGCGGTCAGCGCGGTGTATCGGCGCTGCCGCGGCGGTTACGCCGTCGTCGCCATGGTCATCGGCCATGGGTTGTTGGGCCTGCGCGATCCGAACGGCATCCGCCCGCTGGTGCTCGGGCAGCGCGAGACGCCGAAGGGTGCGGAATGGATGCTGGCCTCCGAAAGCGTTGCGCTCGACATGCTCGGTTTCAAGCTGGTGCGCGATGTCGCCCCGGGTGAAGTCGTCTATATCGACGTGCATGGACGCCTGCATTCCCAGGTGTGTGTGGCGACCACGCGCCATGCGCCGTGCATTTTCGAGTACGTGTATTTCGCGCGTCCCGATTCCCTGATCGACAACATTTCGGTGCACCGCGCGCGCATGCGCATGGGCGACCGCCTCGCGGAAAAAATCCTGCGCGAACGTCCGGATCACGGCATCGATGTGGTCATCCCGATTCCCGACACCAGCCGCACCAGCGCCATGCAGGTCGCCCAGCACCTTGCGGTCAAATACCGCGAAGGCTTCGTCAAGAACCGCTACGTCGGCCGCACGTTCATCATGCCGGGACAGGAACAACGTTCGAAGTCCGTGCGCAGCAAGCTGAACGCGATCGACCTCGAATTCCGCAACAAGAACGTGCTGCTGGTGGACGACTCCATCGTGCGCGGCACCACCTCCGCGCAGATCATCGACCTCGCGCGCGAAGCCGGCGCCAAGCGCGTGTATTTCGCCTCGGCCGCGCCGCCGGTGAAATTCCCGAACGTCTACGGCATCGACATGCCCGCCAAGAGCGAACTCGTGGCAAGCAGCCGCACCGATGCAGAAGTCGCCAAGCTCATCGGCGCCGACTGGCTGATCTACCAGGACCTCGAGGACCTCATCCAGGCCTGCGTGCACGATCATTCCAGCATCAAGGAATTCGACACCTCGTGTTTCTCGGGCAATTACGTGACTGGTGATGTCACGCCCGAATATCTGGCGCGCCTCGAATCCGAGCGATCGGACTTCGCCAAGGCGTCGCGTCGCGAAGACGACCGCGGCGGTCTCAAGATCGTCAAGTTCTGACGGCGCTTCTCGCGTGCTCGCACGCCGTTGAACCCGCGCCGCACACTCCTGGAATTGTTCGTCGCCGCGCTGCGCGCGGTGGATGGGCTCGCCTGCGTCGAGCGTGAGCTGCGCAACTTCGGGGCCGGGCCGGTCGCCGTTTTCGCAGTGGGCAAGGCTGCGAGCGCAATGGCGCGCGGCGCGCACGCCGCGCTTGGCGAGCGTGTCGAACAGATGCTCGTCATCACCAAGGATGGTCACGTCGATCCGGAACTCGCGCGCCTGTCGCGCGTGACAATCTTCGAAAGTGCGCACCCGGTCCCCGACGAACGCAGCCTCGCGGCGGGTGCCGAACTCGAGCGGCGCATCGTCACTCTCGGCGCGGGCATCGCGCCCTTGTTTCTCGTGTCGGGCGGCAGCTCGAGCCTGGTCGAGCACCTGGTCGACGGTGCCTCGCTCGATCAGCTGCGCGCGCTCAACAGGCACGGGCTCGCTGCCGGCTGGGACATCGCCACGCTGAATGCTGAACGTGTGAGACTTTCGCGCCTGAAGGGCGGCGGCGTGGCGCGCCTGCTCGGGGCGCGCAGCGCGCTGGCGCTGTTCATCTCCGACGTGCCCGGCGACGATCCCGGCGTGATCGGTTCAGGGTTGTTAGGCCCTGACAATGGCCGCGACGACGCCATTGAGCGCGTCGTGGTGGCCAACATCGACGTGGCGCTACGCAAGGCGGTCGACGTCGCGCACGCCCATGGACTGCGCTTCGAAACGCGTGCCGAGCGCTTCGCCGCGGACGCGACCGAAGTCGCGCGTGAATTCGTTGCAGCGCTGCGCACCACGGATGCCGATGGCCTGGTGTGGGGCGGCGAATCCACCGTGAAACTTCCGCCGCGACACGGCCGTGGGGGGCGTAACGGGCACCTGGCGCTGGCCGCAGCGTGCCTGCTGAAACCCGGCGAGCATCTGATCCTTCTCGCAGCCGGCACCGACGGTACGGATGGCTCGACGACCGATGCGGGCGCGATCGTCGATGCGGGTACGATCGAGCGCGCCGAAATCGGCGGTTGCGACGTCGAGCGTGCGTTGCGCGAATTCGATTCCGGCACGGCGCTCGAAGCATCCCAGGACCTGGTGCACACCGGTCCGACCGGCACGAATGTCGGCGACATCCTGATCGGCCTCAAGGCGCCATTTACTCGCGCGGCACGAACCGGCAACTAACAACTTGCGCGGGTCGGGGCGCCGCCGTCCCGGTGCGCGCGGATCAGGCAGTCCCCGATTGCGCGCACCCGGGTCGATGTGCCCGGTGTCGCACCCGAGCGCCCGCATGCTGCGAGGCGGCCAATCCCCGTGACGCTGTGTCGGGCCACATGGTCTAATCCGCGCGATGCGCCTGATGTTGATCGATGACGATCCGCGTTACCGGACCCTGCTGCGACACCATATCTCCTGCGATTGGCCGGACGTGGATCTCGTGAGCTACAACCCGCGCGTGCGCGGGCCGCTGACGTCGGGTTTCCTCGCGCAAGGGTTTAGCGTGGTGCTGCTCGACCACGAATGGCGCGGCGGTTCCGGGCTCGACTGGCTCAAGGATTTCTCCGGCCGCGAGGGTTTCGCGCCGGTCATTTTCCTTTCGGCCGACGACGAATCGCCCGACGCCGTCGCGGCGCGCGCCTGCGGCGCGTTCGAGGTCATCGGCAAGACCAAGATCAAGCACACCAAGCTGAACGACGCGATCCGACGCGCCGCCGATGAACAGGCGAAGGCGCAGAGCCGTTGGCGCATGTCCGCCGGCGCAAAGATGAGCCAGGACTTTGCCGGCGCGCGCCTCAAGGAATACCGGCGCATCGAGCTGATTGCCAAGGGCTCGGTGTCCGACCTGTTCCTGGCCGAGAGCGCCACCAACGGCGACGTGGTGGTGTTGAAAGTGACCCCGGCGATCCGCAAGGAGACCGGTATCGATCAGTCGATGGAGCGCTTTCTGCAGGAGTTTGAAATCCTGCGCGAGGTGCGGCACCCGAACATCGTGCGCATCTTCGATCTCGGCGTCACCGACGATCACCTGTATCTCGCCATGGAACATTTCGCGCGCGGCGATCTGCGCAAGCGCATGTCCGAAGGGCTCACCGCACGGCAGTCGCTCACCTACGCGCGCGACATGGCGTACGCACTGCAGGCGATTCACGAAGTCGGCATTTTTCATCGCGATCTCAAGCCCGGCAACGTGATGCTGCGCGACGACGGCAGCCTCGCGCTCATCGATTTCGGCCTCGCCAAGCACGTGGCGCTCAAGATGGAAGTGACCGACAAGGGCCTCATCTTCGGCACGCCTCACTACATGAGCCCGGAGCAGGGGCACGGCAAGGAAATCGACGCGCGCAGCGACATCTACAGTCTCGGCGTCATGTTGTTCGAGATGCTCACCGGCAAGAAGCCCTTCGACGCCGAGAATCACATGGCGATCCTGGTCCATCACGCGAAAGCGCCGGTGCCGAAGCTGCCGGACCGCATTTCGTCCCTGCAGCCGCTCATCGACAGCATGATG
>DATHJZ010000063.1:0-13165 GCA_035286365.1 Steroidobacteraceae bacterium
CCGCGTTTCCCGTACTGGCGCGCATCATCCACGACCGCAACCTGACCGGCTCCATGATCGCCACACTGTCGCTGTCCGCCGCGGCGATCGGCGACGCGATTGCCTGGTGCGTGCTCGCGGTCGTGCTCGCAAGCCTCGGCGCGGGGCCGAAAGTCGCGATCATCGCCATCGTTGGCGGCAGCGCGCTGGCCGCCGCGATGATCTTCCTGGGCCCCAAACTATTCGCGCCACTCGGGCGCGCGGCGGAGCAGGATCTCGCCGCCGGCCGCCCGCTGGGCGTCAGCACGCTGGCAACCGCGCTGATGCTGTTCTCCCTGAGCGCCTACGTCGCCGATGCGATCGGCCTGCACGCAGTGTTCGGCGGCTTCCTCATCGGTACCGCCATGCCGCGCGGCGCCTTCGCGCAGCGCATGAAGCAGTTGTTAGAGCCCTTCACGCTGGTGTTCCTGCTGCCCGTGTTCTTCACCTACTCGGGCCTCAACACCCAGCTCACGATGGTCGACTCCCCGGCACTCCTCTATATTGCGTTGGCAGTCCTCGGCGCCTCGATCTTCGCCAAGTTCGTCGCCTGCTGGGCGGCGGCCCGCGTGTCGGGCCAGGATCACCACACCGCGCTCGGCATCGGCGCGCTGATGAACGCGCGCGGATTAACCGAGCTCATCATCATCAACATCGGCCTGCAGGCCGGCATCATCGGGCCGGCGCTGTTTTCGATGCTCGTGCTCATGGCGATCGTCACTACGCTCATGGCCTCGCCGCTGTTCGAGCTGGTTTACGGCCGTGCCGCGCGCGCCCGCGGCGCGTTGCCGCCGCTGGGTCCCCGCCAATAGGCAGAATTTATGGTCCGCCCTCTGGGCGGTCGGGGCCTCCTGACCGTATAAAACCCCCTCTCGCATCGGGTACGACCAGCTGACTTTTGATGCGCCCCTCGACGGTTGATTGCGCGTTTGGCCCCCCGCTGTGCGCGCCATCAATCGCTCGAGGCGGCGCGATTTTGCCGACAGCGCATCCATTTCCATAAGGCACAACACCAATCGGTGTAGGCGCTTCTTGCGGCTGAGAGAGCCGACACTCATTGAACTTATGACGTCCCGCTATATGAGGGATGAAGCGAAAGAAGTTCGATGAGTCCACGCGCCTGTCGCGTTCGATTGCGATGGCGTTGCTGTTTGCACTTGGAATGTCTGCCCACGCGCAGTCCGAGGATCTGGACACGAGCCGGCTAACCGTCCGCGGCTTCGGCACCCTGGCTGCGACCACGCACGATGCCGAAGGGATCGAGTTTCGCCGCAGCATGAACCAGCCCGAGGGCGTGCGCGAGGGCGACATCGATCTGGCCGTCGATTCGCAGGCGGGCCTGCAATTCAACCTGAAGCTGGCGCCCCACTTCGACGCGGTGGTGCAGGGCGTGACTCGCATGCACGCCGATGGCGGCTGGGCGCCGCGCGTCTCGCAGGGCTTCGTTCGCTATTCGCCAGACGAAACGCTGGTGTTCCGCGCCGGCCGCGTCGGCTACGATATCTATCTACTCGCGGAATCTCGGCAGGTGGGTTACTCCTACCTTACGCTGCGTCCGTCGCCAGAATTCTACGGCATGGTGACGAACGACGAGGTCGACGGCGCCGATGCCTCGGTCACTTTGCGTGTCGGCCCCGGGCTGGTGCGTGCGCGAGTCTTCGGCGGCAAGGGTTCGAGCGAGAGTGCTTTCATGGACGGCACGAACGCCGAAAGTGACGGCCGTGTGCTGGGCGCGTGCATCGACTATCTACACAGGGGCTGGACGGCCCGTGTGGCCCTGCTGCGCTACCGGTTCGACCCGGATCCAGGGATCGCGCCACTGATCGGCGCGCTGCGCGCAACGGGTTCGCCGCAGGCGGCAGCGATTGCCGACGATCTCGATCGCAACGAATTCGAAAGCCTTGGGATGCAGCTCGGCGTGGCGTACGAAGACGGCCCGCTGCAGGCGCAGCTGTTGTACGGCGGCGTCATCGGGAATTCGATCTCCGCGCCGGAATTCAGCAAGGTTTACGCCCTGGCTGGCTACCGCGTTCGTCAATGGACGCCGTTCGTTTCGTACGCTGCGTCGCGGGACCGCAACTCGGTGCGCAGCACCGGCCTGCCGGACATTC
This sequence comes from Steroidobacteraceae bacterium, assembly GCA_035286365.1. Taxonomy (GTDB): domain Bacteria; phylum Pseudomonadota; class Gammaproteobacteria; order Steroidobacterales; family Steroidobacteraceae; genus CADEED01. The sequence continues at coordinate 2,130 of DATHJZ010000063.1, forward strand.
CGCAACTCGCGCCGCTCGAAGCCGCTGTTCTTCGCATGCAGCAGAGTTCGCGTTCGACGCAGCACACGGTCAGCGCGGGTGCGCGCTTCGACCTTTCCGAACACATCGACTTCAAGGTGCAGATCGACCACACGTCGCTCGAGGACAGCTCGCTGGTATTCGACCGGCGCGTGCCGCCGGGCGGACCCGCAAGCATGACCGTGCTCGCCGCCAGCATCGACTTCGTGTTCTGAGCGCGCCATGCAGCGAATCTTCACCACCATCGCGCTCTGCCTGCTCGCACTCGGCGTTGCCGACGCCAACGAGCCGGCGAGCATCGTCGTCATCGTGAATCCGGCGAGTGGCATCGACAAACTGAGCCGCGACGAAGTCATCGACATTTTTCTCGGCCGTTACCGCAAACTACCGTCGGGACGCGTGGCGCTGCCCATCGACCTGGCGAACCCGAGCGAAGATCGCACCCGCTTCTACCAGCTGCTGGTGAACAAGAGCCCTACCGAGATCAGCTCCTACTGGGCGCGGCTCGTCTTCTCGGGAAAGACATCGCCCCCGTACCAGGTGCCGGACGCCCAGACCGCTGTCGAGCTCGTGCAAAGCAATCCCAATGCGATTGCCTACGTCGACCGCGCGGCATTGAATCCGGGCGTGAAGGTCGTGCTTGAAATCAAGCGCTGACGATCCGGCTCCCCACAAGCGGACCTGGTACGCCGCGTTCGTGCCGCGCAGCGTCGTGGCGCGCACCAGTTTCTCGATCCTGCTGCTTGCGGTGATCATGGGCATGTTGTTCTCCGCCATTGCTTCGTGGCGGGTGCGCGCCGCGGAACAGGACCGGCTGGTCGCCCGCGTTCATGAGCTGCTGGCCACCGTCGAAAACACCGTGAGCATCGCCTGTTTCCTCAACGACGCGACTCTCGCCAAGGAAATTGCCGGCGGCCTGCTGAAGAATCGCATCGTCGCGGGCGTGACTGTCACGGCCGGCACGACGATTCTCTACGCCAGCGCAGCCAGCCCGTTCGTGGCGGGGCGCAGCGGCGAGCACGACGACGTGAGCAATCCTATCTACTCGCCGTTCGCGCCGAATGTTGAGGTCGGCCGGATCAGCCTGCGCATTTCGCACGCGGAAATCGAGGCGCAGGCGGCGGCCAATGCCCGCTACACCGTCGGGGTCCTGAGCCTGCAGATGTCGATCGTGGCTGCCGCCGTGGCGCTGCTGGTGTACCTGCTCGTGACCCGGCCGATCAAGGGCATCTCCGACGAACTGCATAGGCTCGAAATCCGCTCGGGGATGCGTCTCACGTTGCCATCCGGCCGCCGCAAGGACGAGATCGGCCAGTTGGTGGTCGACGTCAACGTGCTGATGGCCCGGCTCACCGACGCGCTCGACGCGGAGCGCGACTTGCGGCGCGCGCAAGAGATCAGCGAGCGGCGCCTGCAGCTCGTGGTCGACAAGGCCGACACCGGAATCCTGGTGCTCGACGAGCAAGGCGCGGTGCAGTCGTGTAATCCCGCGTTCGTGCGCATTCTGGGTCCCGCGGCGCAGCCGGGCGCGCGACTCAGCGAGCTGCTGGCGCCGCACGGTCCTGCCGTCGCGACGCTCATCGTAGAGAGCTACGCGTCCGGCGAGCCGCGCGATGTGGACCTCGAGCTCGAATCGAGCAGCGGGCGCGGCACGATCTGGGTCGAGCTCTCCGTCAATCCGCTCGGCGGCGAGCTGATGCAGGCGCTGGTCAATGACATCACGGAGCGCAAGCGCGCCGAGTCGGCGGCGCACGAACTGGCCTCCCGGGACACGCTCACGGGACTGCTGAACCGACGCGGCTTCGATGCGGCGCTGGCGCAATTTCTCGCGCCTTCGCGGCGCGAAGTCCGCGCAGCGCTGCTGCTCATCGACCTCGATCGCTTCAAGGCGGTCAACGACACCTATGGACACGAGGCGGGCGATCGTGTGCTGCGCGAAGTGGCGCGCGTGTTCGAACGCACCGTGCGTCGCAGCGATACCGTCGGCCGGCTGGGTGGCGACGAATTCGCGCTCCTGCTGCACGGTGTCGACTGCGCCGAGAAGGCGCAGGAAATCGCCAGCACCATCATTGCGGGTATCAGCCAGCCGATCGACATTGGGGCCGGTTTGAAATCCCATATCGGCGCCAGCATCGGCATCGCGTTCGCGGGACCCGCACCGGAATCGCCCGAGAGCCTGCTGCGCCGCGCGGACGGCGCGATGTATGCCGCCAAACAGGCTGGCCGCGGGCACGCCTGTGTGGCTGCGCCGCCGGCCCCGTCGAATCCGCCCACCGCCAGCGAGGACGAGAGCGAAAGCGACGCCGCCTGAGCGTTGTAGGAATTGTCGACGCGCGCTGGCGAATCCCGCCGAGTGGAACAAGCCACCGATCTCACGGATTTCCCGGCTAAAATCCGTCGATGAAGCTTTTCTCCTGCGACAACTGTCAGCAGACGCTGTACTTCGAGAACAGTCGCTGCGTGAACTGCGGCGAGTCGGTCGGTTATTGCCCCGAGGTCGCGCGCCTGGCGGTCCTGCGCCACCCCACAGGCGCGGCCCCCGGCATCTTCGAGATCGCGCAGCCTAACAACGAGACGCGCCGCTATCGCCAGTGCAACAACGCCCAAAGTGACGCCTGCAACTGGCTGGTCTCGACCGACAGCACCGCCGAATACTGCCGCTCCTGCGAGCTGTCGGAAGTGATCCCGGATCTGTCCGATCCCGCGAACGACCAGGCCTGGCGGCGCATCGAGGCGGCCAAGCGGCGCCTGGTCTATACCCTGCTGGCGCTGAAGCTGCCGGTCGCGCCGAAAAAGCAGCAGCCCGACACTGGCGTCGCGTTCCACTTCCTGCGCGGCACCGACGATGAGCCGGTGATGACCGGCCACGACGACGGCGTGATCACGCTGAACATCGCCGAGGCCGATTTCGCATTCCGCGAGAACATGCGCGAAATGATGGGCGAGGGCTATCGAACCTTGTTAGGCCACCTGCGCCACGAGATCGGGCACTACTACTGGGATCGCTTCATCAAGTTCACGATGCGGCTCGACAATTTCCGCGCGCTGTTCGGTGACGAGCGGGTCAGCTACGAGGACGCGGTCAAGCGTCACTACGAACAGGGCCCGCCGGCCGACTGGCAAAGCGGTTACATCAGCGCCTATGCGACGATGCATCCGTGGGAAGACTGGGCGGAAACCTGGGCGCATTACCTGCACATGATCGACACGCTCGAGACGGCCAAGAGCCACGGGCTCACGGTGCGCATGCCGGCGGCGGACAAGAAGGGTGAGCGCATCGTCACCGACGCGCTGGCCTTCCGCGATTTCGAAGCGCTGACCGCGGGCTGGAATGCGCTGACGCTGGCGATGAACAGCCTCAATCGCAGCATGGGCATGAAAGACGCGTATCCATTCGTGCTCTCCCCCAATGTGCTCGGCAAGCTGCGCTACGTGCACGAGATGGTGCAGGAGAGCCGCGCGACACGCGCGCACGAGAACGCCGCGGCATGAGATAAGATTCCCGCGGTCTTTTGCGGGGGTATTTGATGCGTATCGCGCTGTTTCTGCTCTGCCTTCCCGTCGCCGCCGCCGCGGCCGACGATTTCAAGCTCAACAGGCTGGAGTACTTCGAGCGTCCCGGCATCAATGTGATGTACGGGCAGGACTACTATCCCGAGGGCCACCAGGGTGGCCTCAGCATCATCATGCACGACGAGCGCATCGCCTCGAATGGCGACGTGCGGCTCGAGCCATCCCCGGGCCAGTGGTCGCCGATTCCGAAACCCGGCAAGCGCGAGGTGAACGCGGCGACGCAGGAAATCCGCGTCGCATTGGAGTACCCGGATCCGGCGCGCGATCGCAAGGGTTTCAATCCGATCGAATACCCGGATCTCAAGCTCGCCTACGCCGTGCGTGCGCGGCCCGAGGGCGAATCGATTCGCGTGAGCATCGATTTCTCCGCGCCCATTCCGAAGGCGTGGGTGGGCAAGGTTGGCTTCAACCTCGAGCTCTTCCCCGGCTTGTTGTTTGGCAAGTCGTACCAGCTCGGCAAGAGCGACGGCGTGTTCCAGCAGCAGCCGAGCGGTCCGGGTGAGACGCCGCTGCTCGCGCGCGGCAAAGTCCTCGAAGTCGCGCCCGAAACCGAGCTCTATCACCTGAGCATCACCTCCGTGCGCGGCGGCGAGTTGCAGTTGCTCGACGGCCGCGGCAATCACAACAACGGCTGGTTCGTGGTGCGCTCGCTCGTGCCCGCGGGCGCCACCAGGAACGCGATCGAGTGGTTAGTCACCCCGTACGCGAAGGCGGGCTGGCTCCGCACGCCGGTCATCCAGGTTTCGCAGGTGGGGTACCACCCGAAGCAGCCCAAGCAGGTGCTGATCGAACTCGATCCGCGCGACACCGATCGGGAAAACGTGATCCTGCAGCGCATCGGCTCGCTGGGACAGGTGAAGACCGTCATCAGTCGCAAGCCGCTCGAATGGGGCAGGTTCCTGCGCTACGAGTACGCGCGCCTGGATTTCTCCGAGGTCACGGAGCCGGGCGTGTACATCGTGAAATACGGCGAGCAGCGCTCGAATCCGTTCCGCATCAACGCCAACGTGTTTGCGCGCGAGGTATGGCAACCCACGCTCGAGTACTTCCTGCCGGCGCAGATGTGCCACATGAAGGTGATGGAGAAATACCGCCTGTGGCATGGCGCCTGTCACCTGGACGATGCGCGCATGGCGCCCGTCGACCACAACCATTTCGACGGCTACGTGCAAGGATCGTCCACGCTCACTAACTACCAATCCGGCCAGCCGGTGCCGGGGTTGAACCGCGGCGGCTGGCACGACGCGGGCGACTGGGATATGCGCGTCGAGTCGCAGGCGGACACGATCTACGGCCTCGCGCTCGCCTGGGAGCTGTTCCACGTCGACTACGACAACACCAGCATCGATCAGCAGAACCTCATCACGGAGATCCACCAGCCGGATGGCAAGCCCGACGTGCTGCAGCAGCTGGAGCACGGTGTGCTGTCGGTGGTCGGCGGCTACGAGTCGTTAGGCCGGCTGTACCGCGGCATCATCGAGCCCACGCTGCGCCAGTACGTGTTCCTGGGCGACGGCGCCTCGATGACCGATAACGTCGTGTTCGATCCGGCGAAGACGCCGGAGGAGTCGGCACCCAAGGTCGGATTGCCCGGCTCACCCGACGATCGCTGGGTTTTCACGGAGGAGAACCCGCGGCGCGAACTTTTGACCGCGGCGGCGCTCGCGGCCGCGTCGCGGAGCCTGCGCGGCTACAACGACGCTCTCGCCGAGCGCTCGCTGAACACCGCGATCGCGCTCTACGAGCGTGCGAAGCCGGAGAGCAGGTTCGATCGCGTCGGCGCGGCGGCCGAGCTGCTGCTCGCGACGAAGAACCCCAAGTACCGCCTGTTCCTGATCGAACAGCGCGATGCGATTGCGACGAACATCGACAAGGTGGGATGGGTGATCGGACGCACCCTGACGCCGGTGAAGAACGCGGACTATTCCAAGGCGATCCGCGCGGGCGTGGCCGCGTATCGCATCAAGATCGACGCATTGGCGAGGGAAACGCCGTATGGCGTGCCTTACAAGCCGGACATCTGGGGCGCGGGCTGGCTCGTCCAGCGCTTCGGCTGGGACCAGTGGATGCTGCACCTGTCGTTCCCCGACCTGTTCCCGCGTACCTACGCGCTGCAGGCGCTGAGCTTCATTCTTGGAGTTCACCCAGGGTCGAACACCGCCTCGTTCGTGTCGGGTGTCGGCGCGAACTCGCTGACGACCGCCTACGGCTTCAACCGCGCCGACTGGTCGCACATTCCGGGCGGCAGCGCGTCGGGCACCGCGCTGATCCGGCCGGATTTCCCCGAGTTGAAGCGCTGGCCGTACTTCTGGCAGCAGACCGAGTACGTCCTCGGTCACGGCACGATGGACTATCTACTGCTCGTCCTGGCCGCGGACCACGTGCTCAATCAATGACATGAAGCTTGCCGCGCGGCTGCTCACGCTCCTGGCCGTCGGTGCATCCGCGGCGCTGGCTGCACCGCCTCCCGCACCGTCCATCGATCATCACCAGCACCTGCTGAACGCGTCGATGGCCGAAGCAGGGCAGCAACCGATCACGGCGGCGCGCCTCATCGCGATGCTCGACGCGGCCGGCATTCGGCGCGCGGTAGTGCTGTCCAATGCATTTCGCTACGGCGATCCGCGCCTTCCGCCGGACCCGGGCGAATACGCACGCGTGATGTCCGAGAACGACTGGACGGCGAGCGAAGCCGCGAAGTATCCCAAGCGGCTGGTGGCGTACTGCAGCTTCAATCCGCTCAAGGACTACGCGCTCGGTGAGCTTGGCCGCTGCGCGCGCGCCCAACGTTTTGGCCGTGGCATCAAGCTGCAGTTCGGCAGCTCCGACGTCGACCTCGACGACCCCATAGATGTGGCGATGCTGCGGCGAGTGTTCCGCGCCGCCAATTCAAACCGCATGGCCATCGTGGTTCACCTGCGCACCGCGCGGCGGCATGCGTATGGCGCGGCGCAGGCGCGCGTGGTGCTGGAGGAGTTGCTGGCCGCGGCGCCTGACGTCCGGGTGCAGATCGCGCATCTTGGCGGTGGTGGTGGCGGGTCGCTGGACGCAGGCGCCGAGGAGATGCTGGGTGTGTTCGCCGCGGCGTTCACGCAACAGGATCCGCGCGTGAAAAACCTGGTTTTCGATCTGTCCGGAGCGATCGGCGGCGAAGGTTGGCCGGCGCGCGCGCCGGTCATTGCGCAGCGCATCCGTGCGCTCGGCGTCGCGCACGTGGTGTACGGATCCGATGGCGGCGATCCGACCGATCCACCGGCGAAGGCGGTGGTTGCGGCCTATCGGCAATTGCCGTTGTCGAAGGCGGAGTTCAGCATCATCGACGGCAACCTCGGGCCGTCCTTGAAGTAGCTAGCGGGCGGCGGCCGGTGTGGGGTGTACGACGCCGGCGCGGCCGTAGCTCAGGCGCCGCCACAGGTATTCCATCGGCCCGAGCTCGAAGCGCGCCAGCCACCACTTGCTGAGCGGCACCTGGATGGCGAAGAAGATCGCGAAGGCCAGCACCAGGTCGAGCGCCGGGCCGACGCGGCCCCAGAACCCGAGCCCCCAGCCATAGAACAGGAACGTGGCGATCAGCGTCTGCAGAAGATAGTTGGTCAGCGGCATGCGCCCTGCGGCCGCCATGGGCGCGAGCCGGCGACGCCAGCCCTCGTGATGAACAGCGCGAACGATGGTCGCGACGTAGAACGCCATGATCGACACGCGGCACAGGATGTAGCAGACGCTCGCGACCACGCGAAAGGGTGTAGGCGTCAGCATATCTGTCACCGTGGCTTCCCAGATGCCGAACACCACGCCGGTGACGACGCCGAGCGCGAGCGTCCACCACTGCGCGCGGCGCACTCGCGGCAGATAGTGGGCGGAATTCTGAAAGAAGTGATGCCGCCCGAGCAGCAGGCCCAGAATCATGGTGGAGAAGATGGCTACGTAGAACCTCGTCATGATCAGCAACATTCGCGGGTCGGTGAAGTTGAACATCATCTCGCGCGTGTGTTCGCGCGCCGCCGCGAGGAACGATCCGTGGCCGTAGGCGGCGTTGTTGGTCGCGTCCCACGACTTGATGACCACCATCCACGCCGCGCGCTCGGCGGGGTCGAATGTCAGCACGCGGTAGATGCCCATGCCGGCCGGATACAGCAGGCACAGGCCGAACAGCGTCCATAACACTTTGTCCGGCGCGCGGCGCAGCGCGAGCAGCACCAACCCGAACAAGGCGTAGATGTGCAGCACATCGCCGGTCCAGAACACGCAGGCATGGATGACGCCGAACACGAACAGCCAGAAGATGCGCCGCAGGTAGATAGCCTTCGAGCGCGCGGGATCGCGCGCTTCGAGCCGCTCGAGCTGGATCGTGAAGCCGATGGCAAACAACATGCTGAACATGCTGTTGAACTTGCCGGAGAACAGGACCTCGCCGCCCGTGGCAACCCACTGGTCGAGGCGGCCGGGAAACTGCTCCGGATTGAGCACGCTGGCGAACAGCGAAACGTTGAACGTCGGCATGTTCATGATGAAGATGCCGAGCAGCGCGAATCCGCGGATCACGTCGAGCGTGTAGATGCGTTCCTGCGCCGAAATGGGCGTCGCCGGTGATGACATTCCGGACTCCCTTGTTGTTTCGCAGGAGTGTACGCTCAGTGCCCGTCATTGGCAGGAGCGAGTCGAGTGCTGGTTGATGCGATGCGTCTGAGTTCACGAAGCGCGCTGCTCGCGGCGCTAGTATTGCTGGCCTGCGTCGCCCGCGCTTCTGACCCAACCGACGCGGCGGTGCGCGAACTCGGCCGCACCTGGCTCGCCGACAACGGCGGCGTGGGGCTTTCGATCGGCGTGTTCGTCGATAACCAGCGTCGTTACTACAATTTCGGCGCCACCCAGCTCGACGGCAACAAGGCGCCCACCAAGGACACTATCTACGAGATCGGCTCGATCTCGAAGACGATGACGGGCCAGATGCTGGCACGCGCCATTGTCGAAGGCCGCGCAGCGCTCAACGACGAGGCGGCGAAGTACCTCGATGAGCCATACCCCAACCTCCAGAACGAAGGCGAAAAGATCCGGCTGCTGCACCTCGCCAACATGACTTCGCAGCTCGTGGACAACATCCCCGACATCACGCAGGTGCGCGCCGCGCCCGGTGAAACCCTGATCGTCACGCGCATGAAAGTGTTCGGCAGGTACACGCGTTCGGAATTCCTGCGCCAGCTGCACCGGGTAGCGCCACGCGCCGCGCCCGGCGGCGATCCCGCGCATTCGAACGTGGCCAGTGTGCTGCTCGGCGTGGTGCTCGAAAAGATATACGACGAGGACTTCGAGAAGATCCTGCAGCGTGAAATCGAAAAGCCGCTGCGCATGGGCAGCGGCACGCAGCCCAACGTCAAACTACTCGCGAAGGGATACACGAAGGACGGCGAGGAGCTGCCCGCGTGGGTCGCGCCGATGAGCTGGGCATCGAGTGCGCTGCGCTACAGCACGGAGGACCTGCTGAAGTACGCCTCGTGGCAGGTGGTCGAGCGCGACGCGTCGGTGAAGGTCGCGCACCAGTCCACCTGGTTCACGCCCGATCGCAAACAGTCGGTGGCTTTCTACTGGATCGTTGGCGAGTCGCCGCAGGGGCGGCGGCTGCAGTATTCAGGCGGTACGGATGGGTTTTCGAGCGTCTGCGATCTGTACCCGGACAAGGAGATCGCGGTCGTGCTGCTGTCGAACAAGGCCGCGGACGGCGCGCAGGGATCCCTGCGCGCGTTGTCCGCGAAGTTGGTAGGGCTTCTGCGCCCGGTGGAGGCGGTCAGCCCGCCTTCGTCAGCAGGCGCTCCGCTGCCGGGTCGCTGAGCGTCACCGGGATCGTGGCCGGGCGGGTCGCCGCCGCGGCGCCCTTGTGATTCATGTCGATGCTGCCCGAGAACTGCGCGCCATCCGCGATGCCGACGCGCGGCGCGTAGATGTTGCCTTTCACTTTCGCGGACTGGCGGATCGCGACCGATTCGCTGGCGTAGATGTCGCCATCGACACGGCCTTCGACGATCACGAATTTCGCGCGGATGTTGCCCGTCACGCCGCCTTCCTTGCCGATGCTCAGCGAACGCGTGTGTTCGATCGTGCCTTCCAGCTGGCCCTGGAATTCCAGGTCCTCTTCGCCGTAGAGCTCACCCTTGAAATGCAGCGAGGGCCCGAGCACGCAGGCCGGACCGGTGGCCACTTGCGGCGGCGTAGCCTGCGCGGGGGGCGCCAACTTGCCGTCACCAAAACCTTTGCTCATGTTCATGTTCGTCTCCGCTTCAACGGGCTGCGCCGGTGGGGGTGGATCCTTGGGTGCCAGACCCAGTACTCGGCTCCATGGTGACGCTGCCATTGAAATTCGCTCCCTCGGTGATGCTCACGCTCGGTGCGCGGACGTTGCCGCGCACGATCGCAGACTGGCTGACCTTGATGCTCTTGCGGGCGTGCATGTCGCCCTGGACCCGGCCTTCGACGTCGATGCTGGCAGCGGAGACCGTGGCGACGACTTCGCCTTTCTGGCCGACGATGACGCGTTGCTGATGGATGATCGTGCCTTCGATGCGGCCCTCGACCTTGATGTCTTCCTGGGCTTTGAGCTCGCCCTTGAATTTGAGAGTCGGTCCGAATACCGACATGCGTTCGGCGGAAGCGTTGCTCATGCGATCGATCTCCCTGCGAGGTTGGCCAGACGTGAAGCGCGGCATAGATTGCGCCGCGACCATCGATGAGAACCGTGTCGCATTTCGCAGGCGTACGCGATTCCCGGGAGCGTTCTGGAAATATGTCGAACGGCACCGCAGCGGTGCGGGGACTATTTGCGGGCCTGCATCATGATGGCCAAGGGTCGCGCGTCAGGATCCTCGAAGAACGCCATCCATTCCTCGGTGCCGTCTGCGTGCCGATGGATCATGTGGGGCGCATGCGTGAATTTTACACCGCGCGTCGCGAGGGTTGCGTGCGCTGCGGCAATGTCGGGTACGCGCAGGTACAGGATCGATTCCTTCGCGGCGCCGCCTTTCTCCTGCGAGAGCATCAGCCGCGTGCCGCCGCAGTCGAAGAACGCGAGCGTGCCAAACGTGTATAGGTGCGGCAAGCCCAGGACTTCGCGATACCAGGCTTCCGATGCCTGGATATCGCCCACCGAGCGCGCGATTTGGCCGATGACTCCGAGTGTGGGCGCTTGCATGGGGATTCTCCGGTGTGAGGCGAGCGCGCCGAACCGGGGCGCGCGAAACCAGGTGCGCATCTCCCGGCGATTGCGTAACCCGAGCTTCGCCAATGCGTTGGCGATGTGGAATTTCACGGCATCGACGCTCACGCCGCGCCGCCGCGCAATCTCGACATTGGTCATGCCATGTTGGGCCGCGTGCACGGTGCGCCACTCCGCGGGCGTGAGCAGATCGGCGTGCGGCGGACGGCCGCGCGGCCGCTTCGTGGCTCGGTTCATGCGG